>NZ_SMKF01000004.1 GCF_004348325.1 Micromonospora sp. KC213
CCACCGCCCGGTACCGGCCAGATGATCGTGGGTCAGCAGTCCGGCCGGTGTCTCGACGTCCCGAACGCGAGCACCACCAACGGCACCCAGCTCCAGTTGTACGACTGCTGGGGTGGCTCTAACCAGCGGTTCACCCACACATCGAGCAGGCAACTGACGGTGAACGGCAAGTGTCTGGCCCCCTCAGGTGGGGGCACCAGCAACGGCACCCCGGTGGTCCTCTGGGACTGCCAGGGCGGCGCGAACCAGCAGTGGAACGTCAACAACGGCACCATCACCAGCGCGCAGTCAGGGTTGTGCCTCGATGCCGGCGGCACCGGTAACGGGACACGGATCCAGCTGTACGGCTGCTGGGGTGGGGCTAACCAGCAGTGGAATTTCCGGAACTGACCCGGCGCCACGGGGCCAGGCACTGACAAGTCTGACCCCGAAGGCAGGTACGGCTGGGGTGCCGACGATGGTCGGCACCCCAGCCTCCGTGCGGGGCCATCCGGCGAGGTGACCGGTTGGACGGCTTCGGTCAGGGCGTGGTGCCGGTGACCGAACTGCCGTTCGGGTGTCCCGGTACGGGCGGGCGGTGCCGGTGCGGAACGCCGCTTCCGCCTCGGCGACTTCACGATCAACGGTAGGACGGCGGACATGGCCCGCATCGGCGATGTGGTGCCCACGGTGGGTGACCGAGCGGTGGGTGATCATCAACAATCAGGGCGTGCCGCACAACTTCCACATCCACAACGCGCGTTTGCGGTGACTGCCGTCGACGGGCGGCCGCCGTCGCCGGAGTCGTCCGGCCGCAAGGACACGGTGTACGTCGCGCCGGCCAGAGTGGCTCGAGGGTGGTGGTGCAGACGACGTTCGACCTCGACGAGTACGTATTTGCCGCACTACGGGCCGGTGCCAGCGGCTTCCTGCTCAAGAACGCGCCACCGGGCGACCTGCGGCGTGCCGTCCGCGTGGTGGCGGCCGGGCACGCCCGGCTCGGCCCAGCCGTCACCCGGCGCGTCATCAAGCGACACGCTCACCCGGCGGCGGGCGTCTGCGGCCTCGACACGCTGACCCCCCTGCGAACGCGAGATCGCCGACCCGGTCGCCGCGGGCTCACCAGCGAGGAGATCGGCGCCCGGCGGGTGGTAGCGAGTGGACGGTGAAGACGCACATGCGGCACATCCTCGCCAAGCTGCACGCCCGCGACCGCGTTCAGATCGTGATCGCTGTCTACGAGGCCCGCGCCGCGCTGTAGCTCAAACCTTCGGGGTCACCAGCCCGGGGTGCGGTGATAGCGGCATTACGTCAGGTGGCCGCGGAGGTCGACACTGCCACCCGTACTGGTTCGCTGCCACCAGTTGCCGCAACTCCACCCAGGACACCGCCGATCAGTGATCCGGATCGCACCCGGGGGCGCGCCAGCCGCGCGTCACCCCTCACTGTGGGTAGTCGGCGCTCCGCGACGCCCGGGCATTCTGAGCTACCGATGAGCGCGCATCGGGAGCTATCGGGGTGCGGCTGCGCTGTCGAGCTGGACAATCTCGTCGGCAGCACGTCCGCCGGAGCGGAGGGCGCCGCCGACGGTGCCTGGCGCGACGTCGTCGGTGGCTTCACCGGCGAAGTGCAGCGGCCCGCACGGCGCGGCGAGCGCGGCGCGTTGATGACCAGTGCCAGGCGGCTCGGATGAGTAACCACCCAGGGTCCATGGGTCCGTGCCCCAGTCGACTACCTGGGCGTCGGCCAGGGCGCGGCGTACTCGTTCGCCCCAGACCCGAACCAGCGCGGACACCACCCGCTCGACTGGACCCGGCGGTGGGCGCAGGGCCGCTGCTTTTGGTCCCATGACGAACGCCGTCAGCACCGGCGTGTCGGCGTAGGCCGGCCAGACCACGGGAATGTCCTCGTCGAGCAGGACGTAGCTGGCGCCGGCCGGCCACAGCCGGCTGGTGAAGCGCAACAGCACCTTGATGCCTGGATGCATAGCCAACCTGGCGATTGCCTTGCCTTTCGCGGGCGGCAGCGGTGGATCGAACCGCACCATGCCGACCTTGAGCACGCCGAGCGGCACGGTAATGATCGCTCGGCGCGCGTGGTAGCAGCGGTCGGCCTCGACCCGGACGCCATCGCGCATCCAGCGCACCGCAGTGACCGGGGCGTCTCGGACAATCACGCAGCCGGCGGCGACGTAGTCAAGAAGCCGGTCGTAGCCCTCCGCGACACGCGAATGCCGACCGGTCTCCTCGCCATTGGCCATCACCCGCGCCAGGTAGCGCACGCTCAAGCCGTCCAGGTCGGTGCACGCGTCATTGGCCACGCCGACCGCCAGACGGCCGAGTCGTCCGTCAGCGCCGCGGTTCCGCAGCAGCTCACCGAGCGACACGTCGGGGTCGATGTTCCCCGAGCGGACGGTCCGCGCCAGACTTGCGTACCGTCCCATCGTCGGCAACAGCCACGGCAACAACCGCCGCACCCGGCCCTCGTCGACGACACGAGCGCGCCACATTGACATCGCCGGCAGCACGGTCAGGCCAGCGGCGTCCGCCAACAGTCGCGACGGGCTGCGTGAGCCGTGCAGCAACTCCGCGCCTCGCTCGACCGGAAACCCGGCGAAATCCCGATCAGTGTGAACCCGGCCCCCGATCCGAGAGCGTGCTTCCAACACCACCGCCCGCTTGCCGGCCTCACCCAGCCGCCTGGCCGCGGCGAGCCCGGCCGCACCAGCCCCGACCACCACTACATCGGCATCCACACCGACACGGTAGCCACGGCACCCAAAAGGCCACGCCCGCGGACGGGCACCCGAACCGGGCCTGTCTCGCTCAGGGTGTTTCCGGCGATCTTGGTTAGTAGGTTCCAGCGGCTGGGAAGCGGTCGCTGAAGGTGATGGCGAAGGCGTTCAGGGCGGGTTTCCAGCGCATCGTCCATCGGGTTCGGCCTGCTCCGGTGGGGTCCAGGGACCGGTCACCAGGTGCAGACACTCCAACGCGGCCTACTCGTTCGGGAAGTGGCCACCAGGCCTTCACCGCCCGCCGGTAGCGGGCATTGAACGACTCGACCCGTTGGTCCAGCAGATCACCCGCCGGATTTCCACGTCGTAGTCCAGGATCGGAATGAACTCCGCCCAGGCGTTGTCCCACAGCCGGATCACCGCCGGATACCGCCCGCCCCACTTGTCGGCCAGGTCATCGAACGCCGCCCTGGCAGCCTGCGCGTTGACGGCGGTGTAGATCGGCTTGATGTCCCGCTTGATCTCGTCCCAGCACCTGCGGGAGGTGAACCGGAAGGTGTTGCGGATCAGGTGGATGATGCAGGTCTGCACCACCGTCCGCGGCCACACGTTCGTGACCACCTCGGACAGGCCTTTCAGGCCGTCGCAGACGAGGAAGAACACGTCCTTGACGCCGCGGTTGCGCAGGTCGGTCAGTACACTCATCCAGAACTTCGCGCCCTCACCACCCGTGCCGACCCACAGCCCGAGGATGTCCTTCTCCCCGTCGAGGGTGACCCCCGATCGCGGCGTAGAAGGGCCGGTTCGCGACCTGCCCGTCGCGCACCTTCACGATGATGGCGTCGATGAACACCGCCGCGTAGATCTCGTCCAACGGGCGGTGCGACCAGCTCCTTCGCCGCCCGCACCAGCTCGGCCGCGGCTTTGGCCTCGGCCGACGGCTCGGGCCGCTTCCTGCGTCCGGTCTGGTCTTCAGTGTCGCGGTCATCACGGCACCCTCCTCACCAGGCACAACGCCCGGCAGGTCAGGCCGGAAACACCGTTAGATCCACAGACCCACTCCAGGACCACGATCCGCGAAGAGACGGAAGATCGAGTACTGCCGAAAGAGGCCGCTCGGCAATCTGTGAAGGGCTGCAGCTCGATGGCATGATGCAGCGGTGCACATCACGCGGCGTGCCCGTCATGAACGGGGGTTTCGGCTTTGTTGGCCGGCCGTGCCGACAGCGCACTGGCGTCGTTGTTGCAGACCTCGTCACTCGAGGGCGTGGGAGTGGGCGGTGGCTCTTCGATCGCCGACGTCGATGGCGTGCCCGTATTCGTCAAGCGGGTCCCGATCACCGACCGGGAGTTGGCTCATCCGCACAGCACGGCGAACCTGTTCGACCTACCTGCCCGTTGGCAATACGGCATGTATCGCCTGGCTGGCCCGGGCTTCGGTGCGTGGCGCGAGCTGGCCGCGAACCAGAGCGTCACTGAGGGCGTCCTTGCTGGCGAAGCGGAATCGTTTCCGTTGCTGCATCACTGGCGGGTACTGCCAGGCCGGCCGCCGGTCGCGGTCGAGCACCTCGACATCGACGCCGTCGTCGCCCAGTTCGGTGGTAACCAGGGCGTACGTGCGCGGTTTGAAGCCCGTGCGGGCGCCACCGCGAGCCTCGTGCTTTTTCTCGAATATCTCCCCGACCGGCTGCCTCGCTGGCTGAGCGATCCGGTCGGCAGAGCTGTGGTGGTTGAGCGGCAGCTGTTCGAAATGGTGGCTTTCCTGCGTCACCGCGAGGTGCTGCACATGGACGGACACTTCGGCAACATCCGGGCCGACGACGAGCAGCTTTACCTAGTCGACTTCGGGCTCGCTACCTCACCGCGCTTCCACCTGTCGGACGCCGAGCGCGAATTCGCCGCCCGCAACGCCGGCCACGATGCCGACTACGCTTCAATGCGGCTGGTGAACTGGCTGGTTACCTCGGTATGCGGGGCGCCTGTGCCGGCCGGCAGCGGTCCCGTCGCCCGCAACGAGCTTGTGCGCCGATGCGCGACAGGCGACATCCCACGGGCCGTGCCGCCACCCGTGGCGGACATCATCGCCAGACATGCCCCCGCCGCTGCCCGGATGAACGATTTTTGCTGGCGCTTGTTCGACGGCGACCTTCACGCCGAATATCCCGGCAATGAGGATACGGTCGGGATCACTGCGAATTCGGCAAGTTGAGCAAGGGAACAACGCACTCACATCGACAGATCAGTGCGCGGACGACTGACCCACGCCGCAACCTTCCTCACCCACAGGCAGCGGCGCGTGGGCAGGTGGCTGGTCGACTCGGAGCGCTTTGCACTGCGGTCGACGCCGGCGTCAGCCGGCCCTGTCCTACCGATCGGCCGCAACGCCTTCCGGGCCGGAAGTCGTCTTGTGCAGGCTTCGGTCGGATACCCGGCCCGAGGAGAGTGTCGGGCCGGAACCAGTCATCGCTGTCGCTGTTCCGCCTTCCTGGTCGGGGCCCCGCCCGCGCCGCCAGATCATGCGGCAATCAGATGCGCAAACAACGCGAGCGCCACCACCGGCCCTCGCCCCAGCTGACGGTTCCGCCCCGACAACAGAGGGCACCAGCCCAGCAACTGCGACCCGGTCCAGTCTCGCCGCGCGGCGGAATCGCATTCGCAACTGCCACCGAGGGGCGCTAGGCGCCGGCTGGTGCCGTCACGCTCTGGGGCCGGACTCCGGTTTAGGACGGGCCGCGCAAGGGTGGAAAGTATGGCGGCGAACCGATGATCAGATAGTGAAGCCACCGTCGACGTTGACCGTCGCCCCGGTGATGTAACGCCCGTCCGGGCTGGCGAGGAACGCCACCGCGGCGGCCACGTCGGCTGGCGCCGCGTAGTGGCCGAGGGCGGTGAACCCGTTGATCGTGTCGGCATTGGGGCCGTCGGCCGGGTTCAGTTCGGTGTCCGTGGCTCCTGGATTCACCAGGTTCACGGTGATCGCCCTGCCGCCGAGTTCGCGTCCGAGCGCCTTGGTCAGGCCGATCAGCGCGGTCTTGCTCATCGCGTACAGCGAGAAGCCTGGGAAGACTGCCCGCTCGGCCACGTTGCTGCCGATGTTGATGATCCGTCCGCCAGCCGACATGTGGGGCACCGCGGCCTGTGAGGCGACGAACGGTGCCCGGACGTTGACCGCGACAGTCTGCTCGAACTCCTCCAGAGTCAATTGCTCCAGCGGTCCGAGCAGGAATGCGCCGGCGTTGTTGACCAGGATGTCCAACCGGCCCAGTTCACCGGCGACCCGGTCAACGGCGTTGATCACCGCCGCCGGGTCGGAACTGTCCGCCTGCACCGCGATTGCTCGCCGTCCTGCCGCCTTGATCTGGTCCACCACGTCGTCGGCGCGTTGCTGGTTCTGCTGGAACGTCAGCGCCACATCGGCGCCCTCCTTAGCCAGGCGCAATGCCACTGCAGCGCCGATGCCACGGCCACCACCAGTAACCAGAGCTACCTTGCCGTCAAGTGCGTTGTTCATGACGGAAAGCCTGGCCGACAAAGGGACAGCCGTCTGGCGGTAACCGGACGCCGCGTTCGCGTCATCGACACCAACGGCCCCACCTGCCCGGCGGCAACCGCCCCGACCGCACCGCCGAAACAACATCCTCTTCTGCCGTTGCCCGGTCGGATTGGGCTGGCTTGGGAGGCATCTCAGGCAGACGGATATCGGTCAGGTGCGTGTCAGGCGCTCAGCGTGGTCGGCCTCTTCGGCGGTCACCTCGCTGGGTCCGCTGGACCGAAGCCGCCAATGGGTGACCACCCCGTCCGGGCCTAGCAACTCCCCGCCGGACAGGGTGTCGTTGATGCGCTGGCGCACCAGGTCCTCGGCGTCCGGCTCGGCGGCGAACAGTGTCCGGAGTTGGACCAGGTCGCCGACCCGCTCGGTCTGGGTGTGGTGTGCCGCCAGCGGGCATGGCGGTTGATGGTCCCAGTGACCGCAGAGGGCGACGGTTATGGCCGCACCCGGCGCCCGGATGTCGCCATCCGGCTCCAGCACGAGGACCGCCTCGTGCGCGAACGCTTGGCGCATGGAGGCTAGTATGCCGGGCCCGTCCACTCTCATGCCGCCGAGCGTGCGTGCCGCGGCAAATCCGAGTGCGGGTGTCGGTTGGACTCGTGTTGACTTTGCCGGTGGATCGTCAGCGGCTCAGCAGCATCGCGCACTCGCACCACCCGATCGCGGCTCCGATCTTCGGCGTCAACCTCAACCGTCTCCTGCGCCGAGCGGACCGGCAACCGGCGGCCCGTGTCCTCGACCTCGGCTGCGGAGAGGGGGTCTGGGCGCTGCAGGCCCTGGCTCACTACCCCGATGGGCACGCGGACGGCGTAGACGTCAGCCGGTACGCCCTCGAACGCGCCGCGAGCGCTGCCGTCGAACGAGGCCTCGCCGACCGGCTCACGCTGCACGAGCGCGACGCCCGGACGTACGTGCCTGACGGCGATTACGACTTGGTGCTGTGCGTCGGGTCGACACACGTGTTCGGCGGATTCGGCGAGACGCTGGAGTTGGCCGGTCGGCATGTGAATGCCGACGGCATCCTGATGGTCGGTGAGGGGTTCTGGCAGGCCCCGCCGACTCCGCAGGCACTCGCCGCGCTCGATGTGAAGCCGGAGGAATTCACCGACCTCGCCGGCCTGATCGACGCTGCTGAGCAGGCCGGCTGGACGCCGGTGTACGCCCATGTCAGCGACGCCGCTGAGTGGGATGACTACGAATGGTCGTGGATCGGCTCGCTCACTGAGTGGGCGCTGAACAATCCCGGCCATCCGGACGCTGCCGAGGCACTCACCGTCGCCCGACGGCACCGCCATCAGTGGTTGCGCGGGTACCGCAACGTTCTGGGCTTCGTGACGCTGGTGCTACGCCGTATCTGATCGTGGTGCGGTTTCACTCTCATGCCGCCGAGCGCGCTCATGCAGGACAGGGGTGCATCGCGTTGCCTGAAGTGTTCCCGCCGCGCCTCTGTCGCGGCCCTGGATGTCATGAATGCGGCTGGCCCGGCTTGTCCGTGGCGCCGCCCGCCCCCGAGCCTGGTGACGCGGACGGCGTCAATGCGAGAACGGCTCAAGGCACCCAAATTCGGCAGCCGAGGCGGTAACCTCGACCATGACTCGTTCGGGCCGCACGTCCCCGATCACACAGCCCACCTTCGCGAAGTGAACCGCGTACACCGCACCCGGTGGGGGTGTCTCCTGCCCGATCGACGGCCGCATGCCGGTGACCTCGATCGCGTCTGCCTTGATGCCCAGGTCGAGCAGCGCTCGCTGGGTGGACGCCGGCGCGAAGTCCTCCGCCGCGCGAAGTGCCTCAAGCTTGGGCCGGATCCGCGCGGCGAGTTTCTTCCCGGTGCGCTGGTCCGCTTCGGAGAGCCCGTGCCGCTGCTTCCAGCCGTTGTTGTCGCCATGGTTCGGGGGTACGTCTGGCTGCGGGCCGGTCGGCTCCGCCACCACTGCGGGCGACGCCGGCGCACTCGTGGGTATCGCCTCCACGTCGCCGACCCGGGTGCCCGGGGCCGCGCAGCCGAGCGCAAGCAGGGTAAGCGAGGCAGCAGCCGTCGCCCGACTGATCTTCCCCACACACATCGATGACCCCCGTCTATTTCCTTTCGAGAATCTGATCGTACGAGGCACCACCATTTCTCGATGTCCCTCCGCATACGCGCCTGTGGAAACCGTGCGCAAACACCTCAGCCGGCAGGGACCCATCCGCTCATGCCGCGATCCGCGCGTCACTCGGGGTTGCGAGCGGCCTCCTGGATCGTAGTACCCATCTACCGGTGTTGGGGAGCAGGTTCCGCCCGAGGAAGGTCACCAAACTCCTCAACCACCCCCGACCCCTCGGAGCTCTGGCAGGAAGTTCCGGATGAGCGCTCGCCACTGTCTGCCCCACACAGCGGCATCGCCGACAATGTGTTGGACGACATTCAGCGCTTCCTTCATCCACAGCGCGCGCTGGTGTCGGCGGGTCTGGACGGCCATCCGCCCATGGACGTGGCTCTGACTCGAAGGCAACAGTGCCATGGGTGTACGCGCGAGCGGTGTACAGCGGCCCTCGGTCGAGCTCACGGTGGTCAACTCTGCTGATAGTTCACCGCGGCGAACCCGCACGGCTGGTGCAGGTGCAGGTAGTAGGCGCCCTCGCCGTAGTCGTCCAGGTCCGCGCCGCCGATCAGACCCACGTAGTCCATCGGCTGTCCTCAACCGGGGCAGTCGGCGTGTCCGGCCTCCTGGATCCAGTCGGGCCGGCCGCCCAGCGTCGAGCCGCCCCGATCCCATGCGCTGGCCTGATAAGGGCTCTGCCGGGCCTCATCGGTGACCTGCGCCAGCGCCGGCGGATCCTCCGCCTCGGTGGAGCCGAGGTAGCTCGGGCGGGTGTTGCCGGTCCACCAGACCGTGTCACCGGCCGGCGTGACCTGGCTGTACAGCGTCGTATGACAGGCACAGAAGTGACATGTTCCGATCACCAGTCGGCCGGACCAGCCCGTGTGCTCCAGCGCGGCGTCGACGGCGGGATCCGTGGTGTCGAGGTCCGCCGCCGTCCACAGTGGCGACCCACACCACGGACAGGTAGGACCGTCCGCTCGTCGCGGTGTCTCGCGCATGACCCATCGGTACGCGGTGCTGCCGCACAGGTCCCGCCGGCGGCCGTCCGGGCCGACCGTCCAGCCGCCCTCCCGCGCGTAGCTCAGCGCGCCGACGTACAGCTTGTCCGCGCCGGCCGGCGGTTGCGTCGACCAGCGACGCATGGCGCTCTCGGCCATCGGGTGACCAGAGTGCGCCAGGATGACCAGCAGCTGGTTGAGCCGGTCCGGCGTCCGGCCGCCGTCGATGCGCTCGACGACCCGACGGACCACGTCGTTATCCGCCGCCCGGTACAACTTCCCCGGCCACAACACGTCCCGGTCGAGCAGAGAGCCGAGGTACGGCGTCAGCCTCCCCGGATCGGTGTCCGCGATGATGGACAGCTCCTCGATCGCGTCGTCGTCCCCGACGGACACCCTGCTGATCAACTCCTCGATCACGAGGCGATGCTAGCCACGTCGACCAACGGGTCACGCGACGGACCGGACAGACAAGCGTCAACAAATGGCGGCTGGTGACACGTTCGTTACCGGCACCCCGACGGGGCGACGCGGGCGCGTATCCGGCCGGCGTCTCACCGGTACGCCACACGGCGGGTTCCCCTGCGGTTTGAGGGTTGCCTGCCTATCGGTCCTGCATCCCTGCCCCGGGTGGATGAAAAGTTTCCGTAGTCGATTCAACGGAATGCTGGATACATGACTTTCGAAGATGTCCATGAGCGCCGCCGTTGGTATGGGTTGATACTGCTGTGCGCGGCGCAGTTCATCGTCGTGCTGGACGGCTCGGTGATCAACGTGGCGATGCCGACGATCGGCCAGGCGTTCGGCGCTGACCAGCAGGCTCTGACCTGGGTGGTCAGTGCGTACGTGCTGGCCTTCGGCGGCTTCTTGCTGCTGGGCGGCCGGCTGGCCGATTTGCTCGGCCGGCGCCGCATGTTCGTCGTCGGGCTGGTTCTGTTCGGCGTCGCCTCGCTGGTGGGCGGCTTCGCCGGCTCGATCGAGGTCCTGATCGCGACCCGGGTCGTGCAAGGTTTCGGGGCGGCGATCCTGTCCCCGGCGGCGATGTCGATCATCTCGGTCACTTTCCACGATGGCATCGAGCGCAACAAGGCGTATGCGGCCTGGGGTGCGGTTGGCGGTGCCGGCGGCGCGGCCGGTGTCGTCCTGGGCGGGGTTCTGACCCAGTACGCCGGGTGGCAGTGGGTGCTCTGGATCAATGTGCCGATCGTCGCCGGCTGTCTGCTGCTCGTGGTGCCGCTACTTGCCGAGAGGCGTACGGCCATCTCGGACCGGGTCTTCGACTTCGCCGGGGCGACCACCGTCACCGCCGCGCTCACGTTGCTGGTCTACACGCTGATCGAGGCTCCCGCCTGGGGCTGGGGATCGATCCGGACGATCGGCTCGGGGGCCGGCGTTGTGGTGCTGTTCGCCGCGTTCGTGATCGTCGAGCGGCGCTCGCGAGAGCCGCTGGTCGACCTCACGATCTTCCGGATACGTTCGCTGACCGGAGCCAACCTGGCCGGCACCGTCGCCGGGGGCCTGGTTGTGCCGATGTTCTTCTTCCTCTCGCTCTACCTGCAGAACGTGCTGCGCTACGACGCGATCACCACGGGCCTTTGCCTGGTGCCGATGTGTGTGGTGACCTTTGGCATCTCGCTCACGCTCGGCTCGGCGTTGGTGACGAAGTGGGGCTACCAGCCTGTGCTGGCCACCGGTATGGCGCTGCTCGGCGTGGGTCTGGCCTGGTTCGGCCGGGCCGCACCGGACGGCAGCTTCGCCGTCGACGTCCTCGCTCCGGGATTGGTGGCCGGGGCGGGCCTCGGACTGGTGTTCACGCCGTTGTTCGTCGCCGCGGCGACCGGGGTCGACTGGCACCGGGCCGGTTTGGCCAGTGGACTGATCAACACCAGCCAGCAGATCGGCGGCGCCCTCGGTCTGGCCGTGCTGTCCAGCGTGACCTTCGCCCGACTCGATCAGGGCAACGTCGCGACCGCGGAGACACTCACCGACGGATACACCGCCGCCTTCAACGGCGCGGCGGTCGTTGCGGGCATCGGCCTCCTGGTGACCGTCACCGTGATCCGGGCCCGGGACAGCAGGGCACACGTGGAGCTGACCCGCCGATCCAGGACCACCATTCCAACCCCAGCCACAAAATCCAGGGAACCCGTCAGCTGACCGCTGAGCTGATCCGGTGGCCGGGATCGTCGCGACCCGGCCGCCGGACCAGAGCCCTCAATCCAGGACTGGTGCTCCGGCACCTGTTCAGCCAACGCCCGCAATCACCCTAAGACCGCACTTCAATCGGAGGAGATCAGCGGATACGCCGTCGGCCAACCCGACCACCACACCGCGGACGGCGGCACGACCTGGTACAACGGCCTGGCCAGAGACGGCGCAGGGGCGTGCCCGCCGCCGCGCTGCCGGCCACCGAACAGGACCGGCCGGACGACTCCTCGGGGGCGCTGGCGAGGCAGCCGAGCCTCGACCAGGCAGCGCAGACGAAACGTCCACCTCTTGCGCGAACAGTGGCATCTCCTGGTCCAGAACGAACGACAAGATGTTCGGCCCTGAGTACGCACTGGTAGGCGTCACCAGGCAACTGGCGGCGATCGAGGATCTGCTGCATGAGGTGCCGCAGGCGCTACGGCCCGCCGTCGTCCGCTTCGCCGCCCAGTACGCTGGGTTCGCCGCCTGGCTCAACCAGTCGCTCAACGTCTACGACCAGAAGCTCCCAGACCCATGCGGGCGGCGCTGCGCGTCCAGTACGCGCATTCCCTAGCCGCCGCAGGCGAGCACCGCACGGCCATGCGCCTGCTCGACGACGCGCATCGCTGGGCGGCTGACCGTCACCCGGGTAAGCCAGAGGGCGAGCACGGCTCCTACTGCACCAGTGGCTACATCGAAGTACACCGCGCGGCACCCTCGGCATCCGAATAATCCAGTGTCGGCCGGCGGACCCGGAGGCCAATGGCCTAACTCGAGCGGGCTAACGGCTATCTGGAGACGTCGTTCCTGCCCGGGCGCTGCTTCGCCTCACCAGGCGACCTCAACGCCCAACTGTCCGAGTGGCTGGTGCGGGCGAAGCAGCGGCAGCATCGGATGCTGGGATGCCGGCCGGCCGCTGCCACCGGTCGCGCCAGTGGTCGGCTGGCGGCAGACCACCCGGCTGTCCCGCGATCATTACGTGCGCTTGGACGGCAACGACTACCCGGTGCATCCGTCAGTAATCGGCGAGTTGAGGCCACCGCCGACTGCGACCACGTGACGGTGCTCTGCGACGGCCGGCCGGTGGCCCGACACGACCGCTGCTGGGCCAAGCATCAGAGCACCGGCCCCGCCCACCGCCAAGCCACCGCCGACCTGCGCATCACCGCCCAACGCACCCCGGCGACTGCCGTCGACGCCCGATTCGCACGCCGGCCGTTGGCCGACTACGACCGCATGTTCGGCCTCGACGTCGAGGAGGCAGCGTGATGGCCGCCAAGACCAGCCGCGACGTCGCCCCGGACATAGCGTTCCTCACTCGCGCACTGAAGGCGCCGTCCCTGGTCGCCTCCGTCGAACGCCTGGCGGAGCCGACCGACGCCTACGTCAGCAAGGAACACCTGATGGACCTGGCGAGGAAGCTCGATATCCTGGCCGGTCACGGGCTTGGAACCGAACATCAGGTCGGCGAGGCGGTGCGCCGTGGCTGCACAACGGCCCTTGGCGGCGGCTCATCAACCGCAGCAGCAGGTTGCTCGGCGCGTTCTGGTGGTGCCGTGACCAGTAGTGCCCGGGCGAAGGCCCCGGCGCGGTAGCCCTGCCCCGGCCCCCCGGGCGAGGATCGCAACCATGACAGCGCCGGCCACCGCGAGCAGGTCGCGGTGGCCGAGGCCGTGATTGTCGTGTGTGGGTCGCCGAGACGGCTTGGACGAGGTGTCCGCTCAGTTCGCGCTGGCGTGCCGCCGTGCACTACGCCTGGGCGGGATCAGTAGAAGCGCGCGAGCAGCGCCCGGTCGTCGCTGTTCGGGTACTTGCTGACGTCGGATGCGCCGTACGCGTACAGGCAGCTCGACTTCGACGTGTTGTGGCCCAGTCCCAGCACATGGCCGAGCTCGTGGCAGGACGTCTCCCACCGGACGGTCTCGTTGTTGTGGTAGTGATCGTTGAGGTAGACCGAGACGTGGGTGTGGTAGGTCCGGGCGGCGTTGAGGTGGCGCACGGTCTCGCCCATCCAGCCGCTCGCGCCATAGTTGGCGCTGACCACCTCCACGCAGTGAGCGCTGCTGGCGCAGCCGGCGCTCGGCGCGCGGTAGATGGAGTCGATGCCGGAGGCCTTGTTCCACTCGGTGACCGCGCGGCCGACCGGCCACTTGGCGCTGGAGCGGTCGAGGAAGTGGATGACCGGCCGGGGGTTACCCTCCTTGGCCCACTTCACGAAGCAGGTAGCCGAGCTGGCCCAGGTGCGCGCGGTGCCCTGTTTGCACGCGGCGGCCTGTGCGGTGATGTCGTCGTCCTTGCGGATCACGACGTTGGGTACGCCGCTTTCGGTCAGCAGTTGGGCCAGTTCGGCCGGCGTGACGCCAGGCGCCGGCCGGAAGAGCCTCTCGACGACGGTGCCGTCGGCGTTCTCTGTGATCGACAGGACGTCCGCGTGCGCCCCTCCGGCGCCGTCGTCGGCGCTTGCCGGCGTGGCGGCGCCGAGAGCCATGGCCAGGGCAGCCAGGGCAGCCAGGCCCCATGGGAGCAGCCGCCGTTTGGGAGTGTTCACGGTTACCTCATCCGATTTGTTGATCAAGGATGTGGGCGATCGTCACAGTCCACAATGGTCGGTGTCGAGCGTTTGTGAACATCGGCATAACATGCAACCTCGCACGCGATTCTGACGTCGTCAGCTTCCGTGTCGCGTGAGTCGTCGACAAGGGTTCGTCTTCCAGGAGCTCTGCATGGGGACGATACTCAGGGTGACGCAGTCTTGCGGCTACTGTAACGACCTCGTGCGTCTATCCACTCGAACTCGCCCGGCGCACGGCACTGGGGATCCGCCGCGCAAGGCTCATCGTCTACGAGCGCCTCGGCCACAGCCGCACCTTCACCGACAAACGCTTCAGCCGTGACGCCTTGACCTTCTTGTCCTGCGAGGCGGACCGCGGCAAGTGCAATTCTGACGAAGAACCCCACCACACCGGCGTTGCTGGCGCACCAGCCGCCCGGCAGCTGGGTGTACGCCGTCGCGAGCCGGGGCCGTGTTCAGCCCACCGGCGGGAGCGTCCGGCGGCGGTACTCCTGCACCGGCAGGCCGGCCACGCCCCAGTTCGCGAGCGGGATCTCGTCGATCACCACGTGGGTGGTGGCCGGTTCCTTGTCGAGTACCCGGCACAGCAGCTCGGTGGCGCCGGCGATCAGGGCGGCCTTCTGGGCGGTGCTGACCCGCTCGTCGGTGACCCGAATGTTCACGTAGGGCATGTCGTCGACTCCTCCGGGACGAGTTCGTAGTGGAAAACCTTGCTGATGATCTGCCAGCGGCCGTCGAGGTAGACCAGTGCCAGCAGGTCGGTGAAGCGCTTGGATCCGATGGCGCAGGTGACCACGGCGCTGGCGGTGGCCGGACCGGCCAGTTGCACGGCGACGACGCCGTCGCGTCGCGGCTCGCCACGGGAGGCCGGCGCCGGACGCGCCGCCACGACGGGGAGGTACTGGTCCATGGTGAGCCGGGTCAGGGACCCGTCGCTGGCCGTGGCGTACACCGCCCCCGGGTGGAACACGCGGGACAAGCGGGCCGTGTCGCTGTGGTAGAGCCCGTCGAAGTACTCCTGGAGGACCTCGTCGATGTCCGCGCGGGTGGCCGGGTCCGGCTCGCTGAGGGCGCCGCTCACGCCGGGACCGCCTTCGTGAGCTCGGCGCTGTCGGCGGCAGGGCGCCAGTTCAGCGCCATCCGCGCCACTCGTCGGCCCAGGTACTCGGCGGTGCGCCGGTCTGAGGCGGACGGGCCGGCTTCGGGGCCGAGGTCGGCCGGGGACTGGCCCATCGCGCCGAGGAAGCCCGCCAGCCGGTTGAGATCCTCCGGCGAGCCGGTGCTGGTGTGGTTGCCCGGCAGCAGGCCGAGCCCCACCCACACCATGCCGTGCTGCATCGCGAACAGGGCCAGCTGTTGAAGGGTGGCAAGCTTGTCGCCGTTCAGGCCGGCGGAGTTGGTGAAGCCGGCGGCTAGCTTGTCCCTCCACCGCTGCTCGGCCCAGCGGCCGGCGGTGGCATCGAGAAACGCCTTGAACGGCGCGGACGGTCCGGCCATGTACGTGGGGGCGCCGAACACGATGGCGTCGGCCGCGTCCAGCACGTCCCCGTACCGGTCGTGATCGTCGACGGCGATCAGGTCGACCCGTACCCCGGGTACGGCACGGGCGCCCTCGCGCACCGCCTCGGCCTGCACCCGGGTGTGTCCGTACCCGCTGTGGTAGATGATCGCGACTCGCGTCATCGCTACTCCTTGCCTCGTCGATGGCTCGCTCCGGCGCCTTGGCCGGCATGCGACTCCACGCTATGAACAGCCGAGCTATTCATCCAATACCGACTCTGGATGTCATCGATAAACTGCGGTTATGGATGTCGACCTGCGGGACCTGGAGCTGCTGGAGGCACTGGACCGGCACACCACCCTCACCGCCGCCGCTCAACACCTGTATCTCAGCCAGCCGGCGCTGAGCCAGCGACTGATCCGGCTCGAGGAGCGGCTGGGCACCCCGCTGTTCGAGCGACGCGGCCGACGCCTGATCGCCAACCGGGCCGGCCAGCGGATGCTGCGCGCCGCGCACAGCGCCCTGGCTGAGGTGCGGGCCGCGACGCACGAGATATGCCGGAGCTCAGCCGGCCGGACACGACCGGTGCGGCTGGCCTCGCAGTGCGCCGGCACCTACCAGTGGCTGCCGCCCGTGGTGCGCGCCTTCCGCCAGCGGATGCCCGGCGTGGAGGTGCTGGTCGAACACCTGCCCGACGGCGAGGTGGTCCCCGCGCTCCTCGCCGGAGACCTCGACCTCGCCCTCGCCTGCAAGCTCGACGTGGCGATGGATCGGCTGCGACTCCAGCGACTCTTCGACGACGAACTGGTCGCCGTCGTGTCCACCAACCACCCCTGGGCAGGGCGCGCCGTGGTGCGGGCCGAAGACTTCGTCGACGTCCATCTGCTCCTGTTCGACGCCTACGACCAGAGCCGGTCGCCGGCGGTCGCGCTGCCGATCCCCGCGCGGGCCCGCCCGGCCCGGTTGACCACGGCACCCATCACCACCGAGCTGCTGATCGAGACGATCGCCTCTGGCGACTCGGTGTCGGTGCTGCCCACCTGGACCGTCGCGCCCTACCTCACCAGTCACGGCGTAGTCACCGTGCCCATCGAGGGCGCTGAGCAGCACCGCACCTGGTACTGCGCCACCCGGCACGGCCAGCTACCCGAAGCGGTGGAGACCTTCGCCGGGCTCCTTGCCGGCAGCGTCGCCACCTACGGATCAGAAGGTTAGGGGTTCGAGTCCCTTCGGGCGCACTACCCGGTGGGCCGTACCGAGGTGGAACCCCGGGTCTTCGTACGGGCCACGGACTACTGGATCGAGCTGTCGGCGCGCTTCGTCTTACCGGTCCGGGAAGTGCGTGCCATCAAGGACGCGGTGACCCGCACCATCCTCGACCGCCCGGGCGAGGCCGGCATCCCCGTCACCTCCGCGACGCAGGAGGTGACACTCCGCAACGCCGACGGCGTCCACTGCGCCTACCGCGAGTCGGGCATCACCCGTCGCCCGTGGTGACGGTCGGCGCCCGGGTCAAGGACCTCTGCCCGACCTGCGGTGGGAGGCGAAGCCTCACCGGCTCAGCGCCAGTTCCCGCCCGGCGCGGATGCAAGAACGCCCGTTGCGGTTGATTGGCCGCGTGCGGTGCACATGATCATGAGCGCTGGCAGTGCGCGTGGAAGGATGGTGCGGTGCGTGTGCTGCTGGTGGAGGACGACGACTCGGTTGCGGAATCGCTCAAGCGCGGGCTGGCGCGGTACGGATTCGAGGTGGACTGGGTCCGCACCGGCGGCGAGGCGTTGGCGGCGTCCGGGCAGGATCTGGTCCTGCTCGACCTCGGCCTTCCGGACACGGATGGTCTCGACGTCTGTCGCCACCTCCGTTCTCGCAGTGGGGTGCCGATCATCGTCATCAGCGCCCGCTCGGAGGAAGTCGACCGGGTTGTCGGGCTTGAGATCGGCGCCGACGACTACGTGTCGAAGCCGTTCGGCATTCGTGAGGTGGTCGCCCGGATGCGGGCGGTGCTGCGGCGCGTGGGAGTGAACACCGGCACCTCCGACAGCGCGACCGATCAGGTCGTGCTCTCCCAGCGCCTGGTGATCGACCGACGCGCTCGCCGGGTGACCCTCGACGGTGCCGAGGTCCCGCTCACGCCCAAGGAGTACGACCTGCTCGCGCTCTTGTCCGAGGAGCAGGGCGCCGTGTTCACCCGCGAACAGATCATGGAAGCGGTGTGGGACGCGAACTGGTTCGGCTCCACCAAGACGCTGGATGTGCACGTCGCCGCACTGCGCCGCAAGCTGGGTGACGTCGTCGCCATCGAGACGGTACGCGGCGTCGGCTACCGGTTGGCCACACGATGATCGTCCGCCAGCTCGTGGCGACCTATGTCCTCCTGGTCGCGCTCGCCATCGGCGGCTTCACGATCCCGGTGGCGGTCACGTTGACGGGGCAGCTTCGCAGCGACACCGAGAGTGCGGTACGTCGAGAGGCGGAGACGGGCGCCAGGCTGCTCGCCGTGGATGACGATCCGTCGCGGCAGGCGTTGGACAGCCTGGTCGACGCCTTCGAGCGGGAGACGCCGGGGCGCATGGATGTGCTGCTGGCCGGAGGGCGTCCGGCCGGCCCGCGGCCGATGCCGGTAGCCAGCGACGACGCGGCGTTCTCCGCCGCGTTGGCGGGCCGGGAATGGCAGCGCTGGGGTCATGCCGTGGCACTGGACGCCGAAGGCCTGGTGCTCGCCGTGCCGGCGCAGGCGGAGAACGGTGAGGTGGTGGGAGCGGTACGAATCAGCTATCCCGCCGCACCCGTCGACACGCGGATCCGGGAGATCTGGCTGTTCCGCGTCGCGCTGGCTGTGGCGGTGCTGATCGTGGCGGCGTTGCTGGGCAGTTTGCTCGCGCGGCGCCTGACCAGGCCACTGCGGGAACTCAACGAGATGGCGAGCGTGCTCCGCGACGGTGATCTGACCGCGCGGGCCAAGGAGTCCGGGCCCGCCGAGGTACGCACGTTGGCACGTACGCTCAACACCGCCACGGAGACGATCGACGCCCTGATCCGATCGCAACGGGCGTTCGTCGCTGACGCGTCGCATCAGCTTCGTACGCCGTTGACGGCGCTGCGGTTGGCGCTGGACAACATCGCCGACGGCACTGACGACCCCACGACCCGCGAGGACGTCGAACGGGCCACGGCCGAGGTCGTCCGCATGACTCGCCTCGTCAACGGCCTGCTGGCGCTGGCGAAGGCGCAGGCCCAGGTGGCCCCGGTGGCACGGGTGCCGGTCAACCGGGTGGTGGCCGAGCGGTTCGAGATCTGGCGTGCCGTCGCCGACGACCGGACTGTCGAGCTGCGCCTGGACGCCCCGGCTTCGGACGTCTTCGCCCTCGCCACGCCCGGCCACCTGGAGCAGATGCTGGACAACGTGCTCTCCAACGCGCTGGACTTCTCGCCCGGCGAAGGCGTCGTGACGGTGTCGGTCCACCGACAGGACAGCCAGGTGGTGATCACCGTGCTGGACGACGGCCCCGGGTTGTCGCCGGCCCAGCGGGAACGGGCGTTCGACCGGTTCTGGCGTGGGCCGGCAGGCCAGGGGCGGTCCGGCTTCGGCCTCGGGTTGGCGATCGTGAAGCAACTCGTGGTGGACAACGGCGGGACGGTGGATCTCGCCGCGGCTCCGTCGGGTGGCGTCGCGGTGCGTATCACCCTGCGCGCCGCCTGACGATCTCTCCTCGTGACGGTTAGGTGACAGAAACCTCGGCCAACATTCCCTGGCCCAACCTTTCCAGTTTCCTTTCCCTGCCTTGTCTGGTTGCTGTACGGCCCTGACTCATAGTTGTTCATAAGCAACTCGACAGAAAAGGGGTTGGGCAATGCGCAGGACAGTTCGAATCCTTGTCGCCGGTGCCGCCGGTGCTGCCCTGGTGGGTGCACCCACGTTCGCCTGGGCCGACGCGAGTGAGGCCAAGCGCCCGAAGGTCACCGCGACCAAGGCGCAGAAGCCGACCAAGGCGACGATTGCCAACCTGTTCACCGAGTGGAACGCGGCGCTGGCCACCGGCGACCCGAACGTGGTCGCGGACCGGTACGCGAACGACGCCGTACTGCTCCCGACGGTCTCGAACCAGGTGCGTACCAACCGTGCGCAGATCGTCGACTATTTCGTGCACTTCCTCGAGAAGAAGCCGCACGGCGAAATCAAGCAGTCCTACATCAACATTCTCGATGAGAACAGCGCTATCGACACAGGTGTTTACGTGTTCACGTTGGCTGCCACTGGTCAGCAGGTCGAGGCCCGCTACACATACGTCTACGAGCTGCGCAATGGCGAGTGGAAGATCGTCAACCACCACTCGTCGGCTATGCCCGAAGGCTGACAGGTTCCGGTCGGCTCAGGCGTAGGTGTCCTCCCCGATGCCGTGGAGAACACCTACGCCCGCCGCCCGCCTTGGGCTCCCCGGAGGTGTGGACCCGCGCTCGTCCTCGGTCTGGTCACCGGTGGCATCGAGACCAGCACCGCCGTCGCCGCCGTTGTGCTGTACCGCATCATCAGCTTCGGACTCATCATCGACGCAGGATTGTCACCTGGGCCGTCATCCAGTACCGCAGCCGGCATCGTCTTTCTCCGCCAGCCCTCCGGCCGTCACTTTCCGGCGCCTCTCAGCGTGAATCTGGCGGAGATCGCCGTTGCCGCCAGCGCCAGGGTCGCCACGGCGGCGACCACCGTGAGGTAGGTGTGCGGCGGCACATGCGGCATCGATGACCCCGTCGTGCCGGTGCTGAACGCCACGAGCGTTACCAGCGAGATCGCCGTACCGATGAGCACCGAGATGGTCGTCGCCGTCACCGTCTCCGCACGCAACATCCGTGCTGCCTGCCGGCGCGTGGTGCCCACCTTGAGGAGCAGGGCGAGCTCCCGCGTCCGATCCATGGTGGACATGGTCAGCGTGTTGACCACGCTGATCGCGCAGAAGGCGATGATCAGGCCCATGGCGACGTACGTCACCGCCGCATTGGGCGTGTCGGACTCCTGCGCGGCCGTTGCCTGGTCAAGCACGGTCACGCCGGGGAGTGCGCGTTCCAGTGCCTCGCGGTTGCCGCCGGCGACCAGCACGGTGCCGCGTGGGTCGTCAACGTGGCCCACGACGAGGCGGTGGGGCAGGGTCAGATCGCCGAAGCCGAGGCCACGGGCGTAGATCGCGGCGACCTGTGCCGTGGCGGGGGTGCCGTCGCCGAGCACCAGCCGCAGTTCGTCGCCGATGTCGACGTTGAGGCGATCGGCCGCCGGTCCGGCTGATCGCGGCCGACGTGTTACCGAACCCGTCGAGCGAGCCCACCATCACCTTGAGATCCATCGTTTGGGCCAGACCTTCGGGAGTGACGGCCTGGGCCGAGTACCTCCCGAGGTTGATCCTGACCGACGTGTGCAGCACCTCGGTGGCGGCGCGCACGCCGGGAATCTCGCGTACGGCGCCCGCGGAAGTACCCGGGCCAAGCACGTAGTCGGCCCTGACACCGGCGTTCCTCTCGCCCTGGGCGGCGTGCTCCACGGTGGTCTGCATGAACAGGATCGTGCATGTCATCGCCGTCACCAGGGTCAGCGGCGTGATGAGCGAGGCGAACCGCCCGGTCTCCGCGCGAAGGTTCTTGCGCGCAAGGTAGCCGGCGACGCCGGGCCCCCGCAGTGGCAGCGCCGTCACCACCCGCGCGATCAGTGGCCCGAGCAGCGCCACCGCCGTGGTCCACAGCAACGCGGTGAGCATGGTGACCGGGCTGGAGGCCGCCTCGGTGGACAGGGACGACAGCACGATCGTCAGCGTGACGGCGCCGGCCGTGACGAGCAGGCCGGCGACCAGCCGGACCCACGGGAGTCGGGCCGTCGGCATCGCCGTCTCGCCCAGCGCCTCCACCGGCCTGATCGTGGTGGCACGCCGAACGGAGATGCGCGCCGCGACCCACGCGGCCACCAGTGTGGTCAACGCCGCGACGATCGACGGGAACGGGCTGAGGACCAGTCGCAGGTTGTCCGGCACGGCACCCAGGTCGACGAACACGGCCCGGAGCCAAAACCCCAGCAGAATTCCGGAACCGGAGCCGATCAGTCCGGCGATCATGCTGATGAGCAGGGCCTCCCGGCCGATGAGGTGCCTGGCCTGGCGTGGCGTGGCACCGACGGCGCGGATCAGAGCGATCTCACTCCTGCGCTGCTGCATCGACAGGGCGAACGTGCCCACGACGACCAGGATCGCCACGAGCAGGGAGGTGCCACCGAGTGCGCCGCCCAGGCTGATGAGTCTGATCCGGGCGTTCTCCGCGTCGGGGAACTCGACCGCGCCGCGCTCGTCGCCGGTGTACGTGACCGCGCCCGGCACGGCGACGTCGACCCTGGGAAACACGCCGATGGCGGTCACCTGCCCGGCGTGCCCGGCCAGCCGGCGGGCGGTGTCGGTGGAGAAGAAGATCGTGTCCTGGTTGGGCAGGGCCTGGGCGGTCACTCCGACGACGCGGTACCCGGGAATCGCCCGGCCGGAGTGGCGGGCATCCACGACCACTTCGTCCGCGGCGCTGGGTGCGCGGCCCTGGGCGAGAGTGAAGGGGGTGAGCGCGGCCGACTCCCATCCGTGGGCGGTGAAGCCGGCGTACGGGAAGGTCACCTCGGTGACGACCTTCGTGACGCCGGGGATGCGCCCGATCTCCTCCGCGAGAGAGGCGGAGATCCACCGGCGCTCGGAGAGGATTTTGGCTTTCTCCTTGCCGCTCTTCTTGGTCATCCGGGCGTACTGGTCGCCTGCCACGATCACCGGCGTGCCGGCGTACCGCTCGGGTGCCACGCTGCCGCGCAGGCCGGTCTCCAGCAGCATCCCGCATGCGGTCACCAGCGCGGCGGCGCACAGCAGGGCCACGAACGCGCCCGCGAATCCGGCCTTGCGATGCCGGAGCGTCTTCCATGCGAAGGACATCATCAGTTCCACGCCCCCAGTCGGGTCATGCGCTCGGCCACCATGTCGGCGCTCGGGCCCGTCATCGCGTCTACGATTCGGCCGTCGGCCAGGAAGAGAACGGTGTCGGCGTACGAGGCCGCCACCGGGTCGTGGGTCACCATCACCACGGTCTGGCCGAGCGCCGAGACGACCTCCCGCAGCAGCGTCAGCACGTCGCGGGCGGTCATGGTGTCCAGCGCGCCGGTCGGTTCGTCGCCGAACACCACCTCCGGCCTGGTGACCAGTGCCCGGGCGAGCGCGACCCGCTGCTGCTGCCCGCCGGAAAGCTGAGCCGGGCGGTGGCCGGCGCGTCCGGCGAGGCCCACCCGGTGCAGGATCTCGTCCAGCCAGGCCCGATCGACCCGGGCGCCGGCCAGCATGAGCGGCAGCGTGATGTTCTCGGTCACGGTCAGCGCGGAGACCAGGTTGAACGCCTGGAACACAAAGCCGACGCGCTCGCGCCGCAGCTTGGTCAGGGCGTTCTCGTCCATGCCCGCCAGCGCGGTGTCGCCCAGCCGCACCGATCCCGAGCTGGGCACGTCAAGCCCGGCCGCGCAGTGCAGAAACGTGCTCTTGCCCGAGCCGGACGGGCCCATGACGGCGGTGAACGTTCCCCTGGGAATGCCGACTGTCACCTCGCGCAGGGCGGCCACAGAGCCCTGGCCCCTGCCGAACACCTTGCTCACCGCGTCCAAACGCACTGCTTCTGTCATGAACACAAGCCTGCTGATCCGCGTTTCGGATCACCAGAGAGCTGATCATGAGCCGGCCATGACCTCATCATGATCCGGACATAATTGGCGGATGGTCCGCATGCTTCTGGCCGAGGACCAGCACGTCATCAGGGAGGCCCTGGTGGCCCTGCTCGGCCTCGCACCTGATATCGAGGTCGTCGCGTCGGTCGAGTCCGGGCACGCCGCGGTCGCCGCCGCGCTGGTCCACCGGCCCGACGTGGCAGTGCTGGATGTTGACATGCCGGGCAAGATCGACGGGCTCGACGCCGCCGGCGAGCTGCGTGCCAAGCTGCCGCAGTGCCGCACGCTCATCCTCACCGGGCACGGCAAGCCGGGTCACCTGCGCCGCGCGCTCGCCTCCCAGGTGGACGGCTTCGTGCTGAAGACCGCCTCACCGGAGGAGCTGACGGCCGCGATCAGGAAGGTCGCGCGCGGCGAGCGGGTTCTCGACCCGTTGCTCGCCAGTACCGCGTGGAACCTCGCCGACAACCCGCTCACTCCTCGTGAGGTCGAGGTTCTGCGGTTGGTGGCGGACGGATCCGAGCCGCCGGAGATCGCCGGTCAGCTGTTCCTGGGCGCGGGCACGGTCCGCAACTACATCACCGCGACCGTCGCCAAGCTCAACGCCCGTAACCGCACCGACGCGGTGCGCGTCGCCTCCGAGGCGGGCTGGATCTAGGTCGGGACCCAGGCGAGCGTGGGTGCGGTGGCGGTCAGCTCGAACCAGCCGTCCTCCTGCGTGACGGCCAGCCATCCGTCCAGCGCCGCCAGGCGGGTGGTGAGGTTGCCGATGCCGGCCGAGCCGCGGCGGCCCGGCGAGGAGCGTGCGCCGTCGTTGCGCACGCTCAGCCGTACGGTGCCGTCTCGTGCGGAAGTCGTGATCGCGCACCGGCGTGCGGTGCTGTGCCGCAGGACGTTGGTGACGGCCTCCCTGAGCACGACGCCGAGCGTGGTGTCCACGTCCTTGCCGAGAGCGTCGTGGCCCAGATCGAGCTCGACCGTGATCCCGGCGGCTGTCAGGAGCGAGCGTGCTGACTCCGCCTCCGCGGTCACTGACAGCTGCCTGCGCTCGCCCGAGACCGAACGCAGATCCTCCATCGCCCGCTCGGTCATCATCATGACGTCGACGAGTTCCTTCCGCGCCCGGTCGGCGTCGAGGCGGCGGGCGAGTTCGCACTTGAGCAGAATCGCCGCCAGCGTGTGGCCGAGGAGGTCGTGCAGGTCGCGGGCGGCGCGCAGCCGTTCCTCGACGACGGCCGCGCGGGCCAGACCGTCTCTCGACTCGTGCAGCTCCCTGGTCAGCTGGGCGAGTTTGAGCAGGCCGTACATGACCAGGCCGGTCACCACCGTGCTGAGCGCGTAGTTCACGGTTCGCGGTGCCGGCAGCCCGAGCAGTACCCCGGTGGTCGCGACGGCGGCCACGATCGCCGCCACCAGCGGCACCGCCACCGTCCAGGAGAAGGCTAGTAGGACCGGCCCCGCCAGGAACCCGGCCACCCCCAGCCAGCTGTGCCCGAACCAGGGCAGCGGCGCGAACGTCAGTACCGCCATGATGGACAGCGCCACGGGATGACGGCCCTCGACGAAGCGTAGCTGCATGAAGACGATGACGGCCAGCGGCGCGAGCAGCCACAGCGAGCCGGCCAGCAGCAGCGCCTTGGCCGAGAAGCCGACCAGGACGGTGGCCAGCAACGCGATCGGCAGCATGTTGTCGCGGGCGGGTCTGGCCTGCGGGCGGGTCGCGGGCAGCGTGGCCACCACGGTCAGCGACGCGTCATCGGCGAGTTCGACGGTGAGCGTTCCGCCCGCCGCATCGATCTGGGCGGGCAGGTCGCCGAAACTGTCATCGTCGGCCGTCGTCGCGCCGTCGTGGGAGACACGGAGCCGGATGGTGGAGCCCTCGACGGAGGTCTCGATCCGGCAGGTGCTGGCGGTGCGGTGCCGTACGATCTCCGTCACGGCCTCGCGGAGTACCGCCGCCACGAGCGCGCCGGCCGGCCCGAGCGGTTCGGCATGGTTCACGCGTACGTCCGTCGCGACGCCGGCGGCGGTCAGCATCGCCTTGGCGGTGGATATTTCCGGTGTCAGGGACATGGCGCGGTAGCTCGACGCGGCGGCGCGGGCGTCGGCGAGGGAGCGGCGCGCGGTGTCCACGTCCGGTGTTCCGGCCCGCGCGCCCGCGGCGATCGCGTCGAGTGCTCTGCCGATGCCGGCGTTGAGTTCGGCGGAGATGCGCAGCCGTTCCTCGGCCGCCGCCGTCATCGCGAGCGACAATCTGGCGGCGTTCACCTCGTCGATCCGGTCGATCATCGTGGTCAGGCCGTAGGTGACCAGGGCAATCAGCACCATGCTGATCAGCGGGTCGGTCGGGCCGAGCAGGGCGGCGCTCACCGCCACCGCCGGGGCGAGCGGCCACATCGAGGTCAGCAGCAACGACCCGCCGACGAAGCCGAGGATGCCGACGGAGGAACCGAACAGCAGCACGGACCCGTACGCCATGGCGGCCTGAATCGCGACCAGCCACCACGATCGTCGCCAGGCGAAGGCGACCTGCACCCCGAACACGGCCACCGCCAGGGGCGACCCCGCCGCGACGTAGATGCTCGCGAAACCCGCGAACACCACCACGACGATCAGCTTGGCCCGGTTGTGCACCGGTGCAGCCTACGAAGCATCCCGGCGGGATTCCGATCAGGGGCGGCTCGTCCGGCGGAGGCGGCGCGGCCGACGTCGGCCTGGACCACTACCAGGTGCGCCGGTACGACGCCTGGTGCCGGCACATAACGCTCGTTCTGTGCGCCCACGCCTACCTCGCCGTCACCGCCGCCCACGCCCAACCACACCCATCGATGGTCACGAGTGGCGACGCCGACACCAACACCGCGCCAAAACAGCCCACTACCAGCGAAGACACCGACTCCACCAGACGCTGTTGAAGTACTAGATGGCGGCAGCTGCACACCCCGCCGAGTTCGGTCTACGTCCAGCGACTCGCCGCCCGACAGCGCGATCCGATGAGGTGACGCTGCGCGAACGGCCATTCCTGAGCCAGTCGTTTCCTCGGCTTGCGATCTGCCGAACCGAGTACACTCGATCATGGGCAGTTGAGCGCATCCATCGAGGATAGTTACTTACGGCTAGTCAGCGTGCTGGCCATCGTCGGATGCCGGCGGCTGCGTAGACAGCTTCGGTGAGCGCCGTGAACCGGAATCGCGGTTGCCAGCCGATGTGGCTGAGTTCGCCCCAGTAGTTCGGTGTGTAGCCGAACGCGAGTTCGTGTTCGGCGTCGGCGAAGGCGAGGGAGCCGCTAGCTCCGGTGTGGCCGAACAGGCCGGCGATGCCGACGCTGGGCCACATGGGTCCGCCGGGGAGCTGGAATCCGAGACCCCAGTCGGTGCGCATCCGGAGCACCTCGTCACGACCGCTGGCTTGCGGTTGCCGGGCGGTGTTCATGAGATCGGCGGAGATGAGCCGGTGCCCGTCGACCGGTCCGATGAGGGCCGCGTAGAGGCGGGCGAGGGCGATACCCCTGCCGATGCCGCCGGCGGAGGCGTCCTCCACCTCGTAGCGGACGAGTTCGGAGTGGTCGTTGAAGCCGGCGTCGCTGCCTCCGAAGGTGGCGTGGTAGGTGACCGATCGGCGGTCGAGCACACCGAGCGCGTAGGGCAGCCACATCGGGTTGAGCAGTGACCGGAACGCCTGGCTCTGGGAGGGTCCGATCATGGGGGCGACTCGGTGGTGCTGGTCGACTGGCAGGCCGAGGTGGAGATCGAGTTGGTGAGGGGCGGCGATCTCCTCAGCGAAGAATCGCCCGACGGTGCGTCCGGTGACGGCTTTCACGAGCCCGCTGAGGATGTATCCGTAGGTGATGCCGTGATATCCGTGCCGCTCGCCCGGGTTCCACCAAAGCCGCTGCCGCTCGATCCGGCGCAACACCGGGTCCAGCGCGACCGCATCGTCGTTGCTCACCGGCCGGTCCAGGGCGGCAAGGCCGGAACGATGCGAGAGCACCAGGTGCACCGGAATCTCGGCCTTGTCCGCCTGCCCGAAGTCAGGCCAGTACTCAGCGATGGGCCGTTCCAGGTCGATGACGCCACGCTCGACCAGCAGCAGCACGGCAGCCGTCGCCAGCGACTTGCTGATGGAGGCGATCGGGGTCACCGTGTCCCGTTCCCAGATCTGAGTCCGTCCACGGTCGACGTGGCCGCCCCATATCTCCACAATCGGCCGGCCGCCCCGGTAAACGCCCAGTGAGGCGCCGATCTCCCGCCCCGACTGCAGGAAGTCGGCGAAGACGTCCCACACTGACCCGAAGCCATCCTCGCAATGCCCTCGAACCACGCTTTTGATAGTCACTATCAAAAGATATCAGGTAGCATGATGACATGGAAGCGAGGGACCTCCGCGACCCGACAGCGCAGGGGAGCGGACTGCGTGCGCGCAAACGAAGGCAGACCGAACGCCGCATCCAGGCCGCCGCGCTCGGCCTGTTCGAGCGGTACGGCTTCGACGCCGTCACCGTCGAGCAGGTCGCGGCCGAGGCCGACGTTTCAGTCGTAACGGTCTATCGGTACTTCGTCACCAAGGAGAACCTCGTCCTCCAGGACCCCTTCGAGGGCGAGCTGACAGACGCTATCCTCGAAGCGATCCGCACCGGCCACGACATCCCCGCGGCCGTCCAGCACGTCCTTGAACAGCTGCCCGCGGAGCGCGCGGAAGACACCGAGCAGGACGCCCGAGTTCGCATCCGCCTCGCCAACGAGATCCCGGCGATCGCCGGCGCAGCACACATCCGCGCCCGCGCCCGCGCCCGGCAGCTCGTCGAGGCGCTGCCCGGCGGGCTAGCGGACAGATTGGACGCACGAGTACAGGCCCTCGCGACCTTCGCCGCCCTCGAAGCTGCCGCCGACCACTGGCACGACGTCCCGGATGCGGGCACGCTGCGCGACGTCTCCTTAGCCGCTGTACGAACGCTGCGCACGACGTGGTGAGCCAATAAGCCTCCGCATGATGTCCACCGCGGCGCATTCGCGGCAGCGCCTGCTCCCACGACCCCGACCACGCGACCTGGGATCACCACCGCATGCGCGGTGGGCGCGGTCGCCGATCTGGCGCTGGTCATCAACGGTACGGCCAGCGCGGACGACGCCGGCCTGATCAAGATAGGTATGCGTGCCACCCTCTCGTATCCGGGTGGCCGCACGTTCGCAGCGACGGTGAGCGGTGTGGGTGGTCGCGTCAAGGCGCAGCGAGCGGCCGTCGCGGGTGTGCCGGTCCGGTTGAGGCCGAAGACCAATCCACATTGGTACCACTGGTCGGGGAGGCGGTGAAGGTGAGTATCACGGTGGGCGGGACCGGTCACAGGGTGCTGAGCGTGCCGGTCGCGACCGTGTTCGCCGCTTCGGACGGCACGACCCGGGTGACCGTACGCGACCCGCGCGGTCAGGTGCGCGACGTCCCGATTGCCGGTCGGGTTGTCACGCGGGCTACCGCCGAGCCGCGTTCCTTCGAGCCCGCCCCGACAAGGCGGATAGACGTTGGAAAGCGGCCGCCGACCTACGCCTCAAACCCGCCTCGTCCGCGAGTTCGAGGTCAGAAAGTCGCGCGAGCAAAGCGGACAGGGACAGTCGAAGTTCGAGGCGGGCAGGCGGGCAGGCGGGCATCCCGCGATGGTGGATCCCACGGCCGAACGCGACCTGCTCACCGGAGCGATGAGTGCTGCGCTCCTCCGGATGCGTCATTGACGCTCGGATCGAGGCCGGCGGCCAGAATGAAGACCAGCACTCGATCGCCTGCTCGGACGCCGGCGTCATCGAGCCGGAAGGGTTCTGTGGCCTCGTGGGCAGCGTGGCCCGCATCGGGTTTGTGTGGCCGCCGTGCAACCTGTCGCGGCATTCCAGCGTACTCGTGGCATGACAACCTTCCATACCGTGCGACGGCGAACAGCTGTCCTGCTCGTTGCCACCATGTCGGTCGCCATGCCAGCAGCGATCGGCGCACAGACTCGAGCGGCGGCCGCGGCGCCGGCGGCGCATAGCCCCTACACCGTGACGTTGGTGACGGGAGACCGGGTGACCGTCGCGTCGATGACCGCCGCCACGGCCTCCGTCGAGCCTGCGGCCGGACGCGAGGACATGTCGTTCGCCATGTCCGTCGTGGGGGGACACCTCCTGGTCATTCCCTCCGACGCCCACCGCCTGGTCCAGACGCAACGCGTCGACCGGCGGCTGTTTGACATCTCGGAACTCATCAAACTCGGGTACGACGACCGCAGGCGGTCGACCGTTCCGTTGATCATGGAAGCTGCCACTCTGCCGGCGCTCAAGAAGACCGTCAGCGAGCACGGCGCACGCACGACCCGGGAGTTGACGGCCGTGAAGGCCGTGGCGGTCAGCGCGCCGAAGGACAAGACGGCCTCGCTGTGGGAAGCCGCACGTAATGACAGAGCGGTGCACAGGATCTGGTTGGACGGCAAGCGGCAGCCTTTGCTCGACGGCAGCGTGCCGCAGATCGGCGCACCGGCCGCCTGGCAGGCCGGATACACCGGCAGGGGTATTTCGGTGGCCGTTCTGGACACCGGCGTGGACGCGAGCCACCCGGACCTGGCAGGCCGCGTCGTAGAGCGTAACTTCACCGCCGAAACGGGGGAGCGGGTCGGGCACGGCACACATGTCGCATCGATCATCGCTGGTACGGGGGTGGCCTCCGGCGGCAGGTATCGTGGCGTGGCACCGGAGGCGACCATATTGTCGGGCAAAGTGTGCGAGATGAGCGGCTGCAGTGAGTCGGCGATCCTGGCCGGCATGCAGTGGGCTGCCGTCGACCAGGGCGCCCGAGTGATCAACATGAGCCTGGGCGGGGAAGACTTCCCATCTGTCGATCCCCTCGAGGAGGCTGTGAACGCGTTGACCGCGCAGACGGGAGCGCTGTTCGTCATCGCCGCGGGCAACGCCGGCGCCGCCGATACGGGCACGATCGCCTCACCCGGCAGTGCGGACGCGGCGCTGACCGTCGGTGCCGTTGACAGGTCCGACGCGGTGGCCGGGTTCTCCAGCCGCGGCCCGCGCACCGGCGACGAGGCGATCAAGCCCGACATCTCCGCGCCTGGGGTGGGCATCGTCGCAGCGCGTGCGGCGGGCACCGAGATGGGCGAGCCTGCCGCGGACTTCCCGGCTTCCTACGTTGCCGCCGACGGCACGTCGATGGCCACCCCGCACGTCGCGGGTGCTGCCGCACTGCTCGCGCAAGAGCATCCGGGATGGAGGGGCGATCAGCTGAAGGCCACCCTCATGGGCGCGGCTGAGCGGACCGCGGACAACGCCGTGTTCGACCAGGGTGCGGGCCGCGTCGACGTGAGGCGGGCAATCACGCAGACCGTCACCGCCGACCCGCCGTCGGTGTCGTTCGGGCTGCAGCCATGGCCGCATGACGACGACACCACGCTCACCAGAACGATCACGTATCGCAACACCAGCTCTGTCGCGGTGGCGTTGGCGCTGAACTTGACCCACACCAAGGCGTTCACGCTGAGCACCTCGCGCGTCGACGTACCACCCGGTGGTACCGCCGACGTGACCGTCACGGCTGACACCCGCCACCTCGACGTGGGGCCGTGGACCGGGCAGGTCGTCGCCACCGCAGGCGAGACGCGCGTCGTGACGCCGCTCGCGGTCCGCAAGGAGGATGAACGCTACGCGGTTACGCTGCGTCATATCGGGCTTGACGGCAAACCCGCGACGGACTACCTCACCCAGATCTTCCAGCCCAACGGCCGGGACTCCTGGTTTCCGTACGACCCGAGCGGCAGCGTGACGCTCCGGCTCCCGAAGGGGCGGTACACCACGGCCACCTATCTGCACACCTCGGCGACTCAGAGCCACTCTGGGTCCGCGCTGCTGTACCAGCCGATCCTCGACGTCAGCGGAGACACGTCTGTCACGTTCGACGCCCGCCAGGGCAAGCCGGTGAGGCAGTCGGTACCCGACCGTACCGCCGAGGCCCATGACGTGTTCTTCGGTGTCTCGATGCAGGTGGACGGCGCATCCGTGCGCTTCGGCACCCTTCAGCAGGGTTTCGACAACGCCCGCATCGCCGAGATCGGCACCCATGTCCAGGCGACCGGCTACGTGATGAGCACCTGGGCCCGGCGCGACAGCGGAGATATCGGCCGGGACAGCCCGTACGCGTACTACGTCGGCGAGCAGGTACCCGGCGACGTCCTGCTGGCCGGCTATCACCGTGCGTTCCGGACCGGCGAACTCGCCGCCGTGACACAGAGGATTCACAGCTACGCCCCCGGGCAGATCGCTCGCCAGTGGATGCAGTTCAGTCGCGACGATGGCGAGGTGCTCGGCGTGGGCCGCCTCGGGATGCGCGCTCCGGGAACCCGAATCAACTACTACAGCACCCAGGCCGGCTCGTCCTGGCTGCCGCAGACCGCGATCGGTATGCCGGCCGGTGGCGACCGCATCGCCGGTCTCCGTTTGACCGGCTCGCCGTTCGCGCCGCCCGCGGGCAGCAGCTCCGTGCAGGAATGGGGCGCCGCGCCGTACACAACGGCCTTCAACGATTCCCAGCAGTGGGTCACCCGATCCGGTGACACGCTCCAGGCTGTCATCCCGTCGGTGTCGGACGCGGGCGCCCACTCCGGCTACGACACGACACAGTCCGTGACCACCAGGCTGTACCGTGGCGACGAATTGCTCGACGAGCAGGACTGGGTGTATGTCGGTGCCAGCGGCCTGCCCGCCGGGCCCGCCAGCTACCGGATCACGCAGGACACCACCGGCAGCATCGGTGGCCTCGGCACCCGGACCCAGTCGATCTTCGCGTTCCAGGATCCCGCAGAGATCTTCACGATCCGGTACGAGCCCCGGCTCGACTCCCGCTACGCGGTGGTTGCGGGCACCCGGCAGCGGATGCCGGTGAAGGCTCTCGACACGGCGGGCAGGCCGATCGAGGTCCGGCAGCTCGCCCTGGAGTTCTCGTTCGACGACGGCACAACCTGGCAGTCGGCCGTGGTGGCGAAGGGTGCTGTTACGCTGCGCTACCCCCGGGGAAGCGGACACGTCTCCCTTCGCGTGAGCGCAACCGGCGCGACCGGAGCCGAGACGACTCAGACTGTTATCCGCGCCTACCGTTACCAGTAGGGCCATGTGGGGCGGTCGCCCGGCCGCCCCACACGCCCTGAATCCGCGCTCAGGACCGTGCACCGGTCGCCCGAGGTTGGTAGACCCGCGGTCCGGGCCGGATCGGCCCGCAAGCGCGCTTTACGCCCGGTGGGTGGCTCACGTCGGGATGCCGAGGGGGCTCTGTACGACAGCGTCGGCACGGCCGCTACGGGCGGCGGGAAACTGTGAGACACCTAAGGGCTGGGCATGAGTGTGCTGGCCCGCGACATGCGCAGCATCGGGGCCGGCGAGCGTGAGCAGCGCATGCGAGTGCTGTTCGACGCGAACGTCGGTCCTCTTCGCGGCTACCTGATGCGCCTCACCGGCGGTCAGAGAGAAGCCGCCGACGACCTTCTCCAGGAGACGATGTTGCGGACCTGGCGCAAGATAGACGAGCTGCCGGCAGGGGAGGAGTCGCTGCGCCGCTGGCTCTTCAGGGTGGCTCGCAACCTGACGATCGACGCGGCGCGGGCCCGCCAGGCGCGACCGGACGAGGTGAGCGGCGACGACGTCACGTGGGTGCCGTCGAACGACGTCATCGACGGGGTGGTCGACCGGCATCTGTTGCGCGATGCCCTGCTGAGGCTCACTCCGGAGCACCGTGCGGTGCTGGTCTGTGCGCAAACGGGCCGGATTACCGCCCGCTGGTTATCCGTGGACAGCCGGCGCGTGGAGCGGCTCCAGACCGACGACTTCCGAAGGAGGATTGGCTCAGCGCCCGCTCCTACCGCAATTTCTGTGCCGCCGATCAAAGGCCAATGGCGGTTTCCGATATCGGTACCGTTTCGTGTGGGGTTTCGGTATCGATCACCCCTCGGACACGAGTACGTGTCATATGTGCGACGTGGACGTAGCGGTGGTTGAACGTGCTTGGCCACCGCAGAAGCCTCTCGACACCGTGCCTGGCACTACCCTCAGTGATCGGCGCCGGGCGAGTTCTGCAACGACGCGCGGCAGCCCGGATTGCGACTGCACATCAGGGAGCGCCGTGGGCTGATCGTCGTATCAGTCGATAGGCAGGGTGTCTTCTGACGAAAGAAGGCCACGTCCGGCTGCCGGCGATCGGGTGTTCATCGTGGCTGAACCAACCAGCAGGCGTCTGGTGGTTCACCCGCCGGCAAAGCTCGACGAGATGACTACGCAGGCTCACGATGCGCCGCCCAGGGTCGGGCAGGGCGGACGAATAGTGACCATGCACCTTGATGTGTTGTGCTGGTACGCCGAAAGGCGGGCGGCGTTGGCCTGCAGTACGGGGGTACCCTGCTCGCATGGTGCGTCCAAGGCGGCAGTACGCCGCGCGGCCCGGACGCAATCGTGGCATCCTTGATAGACAGTGAGCTCTGTCTATCGTTAGGGGATGTCGACATGCGACCTCGGCTGCTTTCCATCGCTTCCGCACTGGCGCTCGTAATGAGTGGATCGGTGCTGGCGTTGATGCCCGCCAGCCCGGCCAGCGCGCACTGCGCCGGCCACGGCCACCATCCGGACCTGTACAGCGGAGGCGGCATCTCGTGGGGAGAGGGAACCTACATCCGCGCCTATCCGCACAGGGACTGCCAATCTCAGGGACAGGGATACCCGGGTCAGGGAATCGACGTCCACTGCGCCACGCTGACCGGCGACCTCTGGTTCTACGTCCGTAACACCACTACCGGGATCAACGGGTGGTCCCGACGAGACGCGCTCCGCTTCTCACAGACCGTCACCATCGCCGACTGCTCGAACGCGGCCGCCGCACACCGGGTGGCCTGAACGGGCTGAGTGCTGGAACAAGCACCCCCACACAAGACACGACGAGGGCCCCTCCCATCCGGGAAGGGGCCCTCGGGCCTGTCTCGCTAAGGGTGTTTCCGGCGGTCTTGGTTAGTAGGTTTCAGCGGCTGGGAAGCGGTCGCTGAAGGTGATGGCGAAGGCGTTCAGGGCGGGTTTCCAGCGCATCGCCCATCGGGTTCGGCCTGCTCCGGTGGGGTCCAGGGAACGGTCACCAGGTGCAGACACTCCAACGCGGCCTACTCGTTCGGGGAGTGGCCACCAGGCCTTCACCGCCCGCCGGTAGCGGGCATTGAACGACTCGACCCGTTGGTCCAGCAGATCACCCGCCGGATTTCCACGTCGTAGTTCAGGATCGGAATGAACTCCGCCCAGGCGTTGTCCCACAGCCGGAACACCGCCGGATACCGCCCGCCCCACTTGTCGGCCAGGTCATCGAACGCGGCCCGGGCAGCCTGCGCGTTGACGGCGGTGTAGATCGGGATCGCCCAGCCCAGGGCGGAGCAGAGCCCTCGCCCGTCGGCGGTGGCGGACAGCAGCCCCGTGGTCAAGCAGCGGTGGCAGCGCCGCGAGTCAGGGCTGGTTATTGTCTAGGCTGCGCCCATGGCCATCGACATCGTGGATCAGGTCGCCGCCGCCGTTGCCTCCCGCGAGCCGGTCAACGGCATACGCATCGTCGGCATCGATGGCCCGAGCGGCTCCGGAAAGAGCCACCTTGCCCACAACCTCTCCGAGGTGCTCAACGCTCCGATCATCGAGATTGACGACTTCGTGTCGTGGGACGACTTCGCCGGATGGTGGCCACGTTTCGAAGCCCAGGTACTCACGCCGCTGCTTCGCGGCCAGGAAGCCCACTACCAGGCAAGAGACTGGACGGACTGGTACGGCAACACCCTCGGCGAGTGGAAGACCCAGCCCTGGACACCTACCATGATTTTCGAAGGCATCGCCTGCACCCGTCGTGAGACGATCGGTCGGCTCGCCTACGCCATCTGGGTCGACGCACCCGCACCGTTGCGGCTGGCGCGCGGCCTCGCCCGCGACGGTTCCTTTGCCGGTGCCGAGCAGTTCTGGCAGAAGCGGATGGCCGAGGAGGAAGAGTTCTTCGCCTCCGACGGCACCCGCAACCGCGCCGACCTCATCATCGACACTGCACACCACGGATGACCGCGACTTCGCTTGCCTCGGCGTACGAGGAAATGGCCAACCAGATCCGGACGGATCAGCGCGGCCTCTCCGCGGGCAGCTGTCAGAGAATCTTTGCTCCAACTCGCTCCGGCACGGCCGGGTGCTGGTAACGCCGGCTTTGCCGAGCGGTCGTTGACGTCCTGGTGCTCGTTGTCGACCGCGCTCCGTCGGCTGGCGTCAGGTGCGTTTGGCGGCCAACCGCCATATCTTGCTGCCCGCGCTGCCGGTTGTATCTGGTGCCGCGTAGGCCGCGCTGTCCTGTCCGCTGGAACGCTTCGGAGTCTGGACCGACTCTTCGGATGATCTTGCGGGTGTCCGTGGTCGCTTTTCGGGTGTAGGCACTGATCGGTGCTTGCGAGGCTGGTCTGTCACTAAGAACGCTCGTCCAGGTGGGTGACGCGCAGGATTTCGTCGACGAGGTCATCGACATCGCGGCCGTCGGTGTCGATGCGTAGGTCGCCGACCCCGGCGCGGTCGAGTGCTTCCGCTTGGGCTGCCGCCTGGTCGGCTGCCGCCTGCAGTGTCGCTACCGGCTGGCCGATGAGCTGGTCGCCGGCGAGGTCGACTGGGCGGATGCCTTTGCCGCGTTGCAGGATCCGCTGGTGAATGGTTTCCCGCCCGGCGTGGAGTCGGCACACGGTCAGGGTGGTGGCAGGTAGCGCGGCGGCGTAGGCGCGCACCGTGGCGTCGCTGTCGACGTCGCCAATCAGAACCAGCCGTTGCGCGCCGGCGGCGTGGTAGGTCCGCCACAGCGCGGCCAGGTTGGCCGCCTTGAGCCGGTGGTTGCCGGGATCGTCGGGCGGGGTGGGCTGGTGGAATCCGATCTGTTCGAGGTCAACGAGCGCGGTGTGGAATCCGGATGCGCGGATTCGCTGGTACAGCTGCCCACCCACGGTCGACTTGCCGATTGCGGTCACGCCGCACACCCACACGACCTCGCCCGGTGCGTGGTCCGCCGCCGGCTGGACGGAGCCGCGGTGGAGGGCGGCGGGCGCAGTGGTCCACCCGTTCAACCATGCCGACACCAGGTCGACGACGGCGCTGGCCGGCAGCCGGGTGGTGTCGACATACTCGTCGACGGCGTGGACACGGTCGAGTTCGTCGGCGTGGGCGAGTTGCTTGTCGATGTCTTCGCCGGAGCGTCCCCGTCCGGTCAGGCGTCGGCGCAGTTCGGACAGGTCCGCGCGAAGCCGCAGTGTCCGCACGGCGGCGTGCGGCAGGAGACCGCGGTCGACCCCGCGTTGAGGATCGACGACTCCGGACACGACAACGATCCACGCACCGGCGGCGCGCTGGTTGGCCGCCACCGCGTCGAGGTTGCGGGCCTTCATCCGGTGCCGACCGTTGTCGTCGGCGGGTTCGGGTATCCAGTCGTCGGGCTGCGGCGGGCCGTAACACATCCCCAGCTGGTCGATGTCGACATAGCCAGCCGGCGTGCCATCTGCGGTGAGCCGGGTGAACAGCTCCCAGCCGACCGTGGACTTGCCCACCCCCGGCGGCCCATAGAGCCACAGCACCGGCGTCGCGTCTCCACCCATCCGGCCATCTCACCACCGGGAGCGGTCAAGGATCACGGCATTTTCGGGCCAACTGTGTCGCACCCGCCTTGAGGGTGGCGGGCGCGTCGGGCAGATCTTGTGACTGGTGGGGCCCGGTCCGGTCGGGATGCGGTTGCCGGGGCACAATTCCGGGCGGGACAGGGCGCCCTCGAGCTGGTCGCCGCCGAGTACCTGCGGCCGATCCCCGCACAGTCGGACTACCTCGACGCCGCGACCAACCCGGTGCCCTGGCCCACCCGATCCAGACCCCGCCAGCCCCGAGGCGGGCGGCCCACGCTCGGCGCCGAGAAGCGCGTGACCGGCAGCAAGCGGTCGAATACGGCCGTGTCAGGTGACGATTCCGGTGCGACTGGCTCGTCATCCCGGTGTCAGCCCATCACGAGAGGAGAACGCGATGCGTTACGCGCTGTTGATGCACTACGCCGAGCCGGGTGCGGGCGATCTGGACGAGGAGGTGATCGCCGAGGCGCGGCGGGCCTTCGATGTGTATGCCAAGGCTCTCGAACAGGCCGGGGTGCTGCGCTCGGCGGACGTGCTGCAGCCGACCGGCGCTACGACCACGGTCACCCGCCGTGAGGGTGGCCTACGCGTGCAAGACGGGCCGTTCGCGGAGACCAAGGAGGCCCTCGCCGGGGTGTTCCTGATCGACGTGCCGGACCTAAACGCGGCGATCGGTTGGGCGGAGAAGTGCCCCGGTGCTCAGTGGGGCGTACTGGAGATCCGGCCGGTGGCGACGGCGTTCCTGGACGGCCGGTGGTCAGCCTGACCGGCGATCGCCCGGACCCGGCCGGACCGGCGTTGCTCGCCGCCGGCCTGGCCGCCCGGGAGAGCCGGGGTCGGCTGCTCGCGCTACTGTCCGCTGCGGTGAACGACCTCACCGCAGCCGAGGACGCGTTGGCCGACGCGTTCGAGCGTGCCCTGCGGACCTGGCCGCAACGGGGTGTGCCGGACAACCCGGACGGGTGGCTGCTGGCCGTAGCTCGTAACCGGCTGCGCGACTGGTGGAAGTCGGCCGCGGCCCGGCGCACCGTCGGTCTCGACCCGGAGCGAGACGCCCCGGCGTACGTCCAAGACTTAGACGTCGAGGCGATCCCGGACCGGCGACTGGAGTTGATGCTGGTCTGCGCTCACCCGGCGATCGACCGTACGGTACACACCCCGCTGATGCTCGACACGGTGCTGGGCTTCACCGCCGGGCAGATCGCCGGGGCCTTCGCCATGCCCACCGCCACGATGGCCACCCGGCTGGTCCGTGCGAAGAAGCGCATCAAGGCGGCCGGCATCCCGTTCCGCCTGCCGGACCGCGATGACCTACCCGCCCGGATGGCCGCCGTGCTCGAAGCCGTCTACGGCGTCTACGTCATCGACTGGGCCACCACCGGACCGCAGCCACGTACCGTGCCCGGCGAGGCGCAGCATCTGGCCGAGATCCTCACCGGCCTGGTCCCCGATGACCCCGAGGCGCACGGCCTGGCCGCGCTGGTCCAGCTCTCCGCCGCCCGGGCCGCGGCCCGCACCGACCCCGGCGGGCGGTTCGTCCCGCTGGCCGAGCAGGACCCGGCACGCTGGGACCATGAGCTGATCGGCCGGGCACACGAGCACCTGCAGGCCGCACACGCCCTCGGCCGGCTCGGGCGGTACCAGATCGAGGCGGGCATCCAGGCGGTGCACTGCGCCCGGGCGCGGACCGGTACGACCAACTGGCCAGTCCTGCTAGACCTGCACCGGATCCTCCAGACCCTCGCACCGTCCCTGGGCGGCGGTGTCGCGTTCGCCGCGGTCACCGCCGAGGTGAACGGGCCAGCGGCCGGACTTGCCCGGCTCGACGAGCTGCTGACCGGGACGGGGACAGCCGGCGAGCGTTTCCAGCCAGCCCGCGCGGTCCGGGCCCACCTGCTGGAGCGCCTCGGCAGGACGACCGAGGCCGCCGCCGCGTACGACAGCGCCGTCGCCCTCACCCACGACCCGGCCGAACGTGCCTACCTACAGCACCGCCGTGCCGCGCTCGGTTAGCGAACCTTCGCCGGATGCAGAGTGCGCTCGAACTCGGACACGATCTTGTCGCTGTCGGGGACGGCGGCCAACGATGGTCACCTCATCGAAAGTCGGCGGCTGGCCCTATTCCGCGCCCGGCGGCGACCAGCTCATCGGCCGTCGTACGACCAGTAGTCGCCCGGCGGCAGTTGCACCCACAGGTCCGGCGATCCGGTGAACGGTCGGGCGTCTGTCAACGCCAGACCTACGTAGGCACAGCAGTAGGCGAGGGCGTTGCCCTGGTACAGGTAGGTACGCAGGATTTCCTCGGCCGAGTCGTCGGAGGCGGCCCACCCCCCACCAGGATGCAGATCCCATCCTTCGACGGCGCGGTCGCGCAGGATGCTGCCCTGATTTCCGCTCTTCGGATTGGCGTACATCGAATAGCAGACCGTGCCGATCGACAGGCGCCTCGACACCCCGGGCATTTCTGCCCCGTACGCCCACGGCTGGCTGACGACGCAGCCGCCCGGCACGTCGGTCACGCCCAGGGTCAACACGGCCTCGTCGCTCAACGAGTCGCCCCACAGCTGTTCGACCATTGACTCGGCGTCGTCCCACTCGGCGGCCCTGGCGTCCAGACGCCGCACGGCCTCAGCCGCGTCGATACCGGCCACACAGGACAAACTCAAACCGTCGTAGTCGACCTTCTTGAAGACGGCGGTGAGACGGCGTGCCTCGGCGACGGCGGCGGACTCGGCCGGCGAGAGACTGGGGACTCCGGGTGGGACGGTGAAGAGATCGGGAGTCAGGCTGGCCAGGCTGAGCCGCCCCGGTGACCAGCCGGCCATCATCGGTCGCCAGGGATCAGCGCCGGCGGCGGCGAGCGCGCGGGCGTTGTCGGGCTTGTCGGTGTGCACGGCCACCCACAGCGCGGTACGGCCGTTGTGCTCGGCGTCGATGTCGTCGACCAGGGCAGCTAGCGCCGCCACCACGTGGGCCGAGCCATGTTCGGCGGCCACGTGCAACACCGGCCCCCAGTGGGGTACGTGGCCGTTCGGGTCGGCACCAGCGGCGAGCCGGGCCTGGACCTCGCCGGTGTCCGACCACGACTGCCAGCCCATCCCGGCCCAACCGTTTCCGTTCACGATGCCGTCCCCTCCGCTGCCAGACCTGATGGCTGGCCGAGCATAGAGGCATCCACCGACGGAAAGGCGGCGGTCCGTAGTGCTACCACGCTGCCATGGCCAGTGGGCGATGGCCACCGTCATGGCCCGCCACCGAACCCCAGCCGCATAGCCGTTGATCAACGGGCTTGCGGTCGAGGGCGATGGGATCGACAACGTCACCTCGACGAACCAGTGGGCACCGCTGCGGTTCGACCTGCCGGTGGCGGACGACCTGCCCGGGCGGGCACGCCGGCTGCACCACGTGGCGTGCGGACCTACCGGCTCGGAATGTACAACCCCGAGGCCCTCGCCCGGTTGCGGCTGGATCGGCCGGAGCTGTCCCGGCAGGCCGAGTGCCCACGTGCTCGCACGGCCTTGCGGATACGGGCGTTGACCGACTCGATCGCGTTCGTCGAGCAGATGACCTCGCGGATCTCGACGTCGAAGGCGAGGAACGGCACGAACTCGGCCCACGCGGCGGATCACAGCTTCACGATCGCCGGATACTTACGGTGCCGGGCACACCGTCTCCACCGCCTCCGGCAGGCCCGGTCAGGCGCCGCTGCCGGTTGCGCACGATCTGCGGCTCGAACGTGCCCGCCGCGTCCCGCGGCACCCGGACCTCGACCGGCCCGACTTCGGTGAGCACGATCTTGGTCCGGCTGCCGTTCGGGTGTTCCCGCTACCCCGACACAGAGACGTGCTTGTCGTCGCCGACGTGATCTGATCTCGCCATCCAACGCCGACCCCAGGACCCGTTTCGTCAGCTGCAGCAGCCCACCCTCGCCGGTCGCTTCAGCCCGTCACCACGAGTTCGATCGACCAGCATCGCGATCAACTGCTCATCCGTGACCGTCAACAGCTGAGGTCTCCACAGAACCCGGGGCGGTTTACCGGGACCGTTGCACCTCGCGCTGTGATTGGGCGCCGAGCAGCATGATGAGCGCCTGATGGGTCGGATTGGGACGGTCAACCGGGCCGTTCGTTTCGGGTAGCCACTCCTGGCGAAAACCCTCGGTCGAGGTGGTACACGAACGCGCCGGCTATCTCCTCCCGGGTGATGCCGAGGCCGTCCAACGGTCGGGTGGCGACGCCGTCCCAGGGCGTGCCGGCGAGCCGATCCGGCAGGACGACCACCGAGCGGATGCCGACCTGCCGGAGGAAGGCGATGCTGCTCGGGTCGGGGAAGGCCATGCTCGTCGTGCGGATCTGCTGCTGACTGTCCGGCACGAAGGTCATCGAGCCGTTGGCGATGCGGGGAAACCCGTCGGTGGACCAGAGCATGACGTGCGATTCGGAGACACCGTCGCTGGGCAGGACCAGTATCGGATCGGCCGCCGCCCGCAGCGCTGCCGGCGCGGGCGGCACGGTGGGGTGTGGTGTCCGGTTGACGCCTTCGACCAGGACCAGCAGCAGGGGCAGCAGGAGCGCGATGCCGCCGGCCAATTGCTGCCATCCCCGCGCCGGCCGGTGCCGTCCGAACTCGCTGATCGCTCCCGCCGCGAGAACGGCGAGCAGCAGGCTCGTCCACACCATGAGCCGCCCCGGGGTGCGTAGCGCCTCCCAGCCGGGGAGCAGTCGCGACAACGTCAGGTACCCCGGGTCGCCCTGACCGACGAGATTGCTGCCCAGCCCGAGTGCACCGCTGACCAGCACACCGAGCCCGAGCAGAACGCGGTGACGGACCCGGAACACCGAGAACGTCAGCCCGGCCGCGGCCAGGACGACCAACGTGACGCCGGGCAGCAGCGCCATCTCCGGCGGCCAGGACAACTGGGCACGGGCAGGCTCGAAATGGTCACCCCACAGCCACGAGTCCGCGGGCGCGATGGCATATCCCCGTAGGGGTGGGGAGAACATCCGCGTCCAGGACAGATCCCGGCGCGCCTGCGGATTCAGCTCCACCACGTGCAGGAAGAAGGTCCCCAGCCAGACGCAGACGCCACCGAAGACGGCACCACCCAACAGGTTGGCCAGCACCACCCGGCGGCTAAACACCCATCTACCGGTCCGCCACCGGGCCCAGCCGACCGCGGCGGCCACCACCAGCCCGGTGCCGGCCAGGAAGTACACCAGCGGCAGGCCGATCGCGAAGCCGAGGCTCACCTGCCAGGCGGCGACCAGCCAGCCGGCCACGATCCACCCGGGCCGATGCAGCCTCGGTCGGTGACCGTGTCGCAGGGACCAGCCATGGCCGCGCGCCAGCATCGCCAGGCACAGGGCGATGCCGCCGGTGGAGAGGATGTTCAGGTGGCCGCTGTGGGCGAGCCGCCACGGTGCGAAGGCCCAGGCGACCCCCGCGAAGGCCGCCGCGGTCCGGATACCGCCCAGCTGGCGGACCAGGGCGTACGCCCCGACGAAGGCGAGTGCGTGGGCCAGCACGAAGAGCAGGTTGTAGCGGAAGACGGCTGCCTCCACACCGTGGCCGAAAAGGGCGGCGGGCGCGTAGCCGAGTAGGTTGTCGGTGTAGGCGAAGGTGTACGGCTCCGGGAAAAACGTATTGGAGTGCCACAGGCGAAGTGGGTCGGTGATCAGGGAGTGCCCGGCCCAGGCGACCTGCCATGCCTGCAATGTGGGATCCCCGATGTCGCCCGGGATGGTCGTCCGGGGATGTTTGAGCGTCGGCCAGGTGAGAAGCACGGCCAACGCCACACCGGCCAATGTCGCCACCGACCATTCATGGCGCAGCAGTCGCGCCGCCATGTGACCGGCCGCCGCCAGCCACCCTCGTTCGTGTCGCGACCGGAGTTCCGGTTCTTCCTGGTCAGGATGGGGGTGATGCCGGTCGCTGGACGGGGTGCCGCGAAGCCGTTGACGTATCGCCCGCACATATCCTCCTGTCGATGGTCGGCGTCGGTCATCTAGCGTCGCATCGATGACAGGGCAAAGGCCATCATCGATGGGAACCGGAACTTCCAGGGTCGACGCTCTCACTTTTTGAAATTGGCGAAAGTGGATTGAGTGCTTGAAGGCGACAAATCGTGCGAGTCGTCGAGCGTCAATGACGACGTGGGTGAAACTTTGTGGGGGAGGGCCTTGGGTGGTTGAGGCGTCGGTAGACCGGGGCGAGCCGCGTGTGCAGCTCCTGGTAGACGGCGAAGGTCTCGTCGTAGACGGCCCGGTGCATCGGTCCGGCGTCAAGACCCGGTCGGTACGCACATCGGGCGCTGCGGTTGCAGCCTCCACGCTCCGACCGCCTTGTCACCACCCTTGATCACCATCGGATCAAACGCCGAGCCATTCTCGGCGGGCTCATCTACGAGTACGGAAGAGCCGCATAACAACCCAGCTCGGAGCCGGCGGCAAGGTTCCGACCTGAGCCGACAGAGCACGGCATGATCCGACGAACGATCATCCGGAGCGGATCAGCATTACTGCCTCGTCGGGGTGAGTGACCCGAGGAGGGCTGCGACGTCGGGCGCGACGGCGTAGCCGAGCATTCCGACCCCCAGGCGGGGCAGGGAACCCGTCGTCATGTGGAAGGCCGGTCACGATCTCTGCTCGGAGTCAGGACGTGTCGGATTCGGTCCCCGGTCCAGGCCGCTTCGAGGATCGCGGTCAGGCTGGCGGTGTCGGTCGGGCCTGGATGGTTCTGGATCAAGCGGGTGACGCCACTGGCCATCTCCGCGAAGCGCGGGAGGTCGGCGCGTGCCACGCCGATGTCCGCCAAGGTGCGAGGGATGCCGATGTCGGCAAGGAGCCCGTCGAGCCAGGTGAGGAACGTATCGGCGGCCTCGGCATCCGAGGCGTCGGTCACGTCGAGCCCGCACACCCCGGCGAGGATGGCCAACCGGTCGCCGATGGCATCCCTGGCCGCGTTCAGCGCGTAGGGCAGTAGCAGCCCGACGCCCAGCCCGTGCGGCGTGTGCGTGGCTGCGCCGATGGGGTACTGGAGGGCGTGTGGGGCCGCGTTTCCCGCGTGGGAAAACGCGAGCCCGGCGAGCATGGACCCGTAGGACATGTCCGCGCGCGCGTCCGTGTCGCCTCCGTCCCTGACCGCGCGACGCAAGCTACGGGCGATCCGCTCCGCGGCCCGGAGCGCGTAGTGGTCGGTGACTGGGTTGCGGCCGAGGAAGACCTGCTCCACCGGGTCGCGCGGTCCGTGGGCGCGGGGTCGCGCGGTGTAGCTCTCCACCGCGTGACAAAACGCGTCGATACCGGAGTGGGCGGTGACGGTCGCAGGGCAGGTGTAGGTGAGTTCGGGGTCGACGATGGCGAAGTCGGGCACGAGGTGGACGCTGGAAACCCCCACCTTCAGCTCGCGGTCCGGGTCGGTCAACACCGAGACGGGTGTGAGCTCGGAGCCGGTGCCTGACGTCGTCGGGACCGCGACGAGAGGAATCGTCGGCCCCGGCACCTTCGACTCGCCGTAGAAGTCGCGCGGCGTCCCACCGTGGCGCCGTATGACGCCGACGATTTTGGCGAGGTCGATCACCGTGCCACCCCCGACGGCGAGGATCACGTCCGCGTCCACCTCGGCGGCGACCGAGACGGCCAGGGCGACATCGGCGAGTGGCACGTCTGGAGTCGCGTCGGAAAACACCTCGACGACCTCGACCTTCTCCCGCACGGCGGCCACGATCTCGGCCACGCCCGGCTGCCTGAAGAGAACCTGGTCGGTCACGATGAGGACTCGCGAGCCAATCTCGGCCACCACTCGTGGGATATTCTGCGCGACCCCTTCGCCCACTATCAGCTGGCGTGGTCCGCGGACGGTCTCAAGCATGTCAGTGCCTCTCTGGAACGTCGGCGGCGATTTGCTGGGCGGACGTCCAGGTCACCTGCGAGACCGGGACGGCGTCGGCAAGGTTGGCCGCCCGGGTGGCGTAGGCGTGCGCGCCGGGCGCCCGGACTCGATCGTGCCCGGGTGCCCTCGGCTCCATCGCGATGCAGACGTCGCCCTCGGTGGACGGGTGGGTCGGGTCGAGGGTCCCGCGGACATCGTCGCCGAGGGCGGTACGAGTCCGGGTCGCGACCAGCGCCTCGATCATGAGCCCGAGGGTGCAGCCGTTGGGATCGCCGAAGGGGCTGATCGCCCCCCACCACCGCCGCGGCCGCGGCGGTGGTGCGCACACCGGCGGAGCCGCCAGCGTCCCGGGTGCCAACGGGTTCGTGCCGGCCATGGCCCGGGTCCCGTTCCCGCGGTGGAGGCCGGTCAGGTCATGTGCGCACAGGGCGCGGTGATCCTCGGTGGACGCCCGGAGCAGCAGGCCGGTCATGGTAGGTCGATCGCCGCGTAGGTGAGGTCGAGGTACTCGAGGATGCCCTCGTGCGACCCCTCCTTACCGATCCCGGACTGCTTCACGCCTCCGAACGGAGCTGACGGGTCCGATATCAGACCACGGTTGATGCCGAGCATCCCCGTGTCTAGCCCCTCGATGAACCGGAGCGCCCGCTGGAGGTCACGGGTGAAGACGTATCCGACCAGGCCGTGTTCGGTGTCGTTGGCCTTCGCCATCACCTCGTCGTCGGACGTGAACGAGAGGATCGGCGCCACCGGGCCGAAGATTTCCGCCTCCAGCATCCGCGCATCTTCGGGCACGTCGACGAGGACTGTGGGCGGGTAGAAGTGGCCCGGCCCATCCGGACGCTCGCCGCCCACCAAGACCCGGGCGCCGCGATCGACAGCGTCGGCGACGAGGTCGTCGATCTTGGTGACCGAGGCCTCGTCGATCAACGCCCCGACGTCCACGCCGTCGTCGAGACCATGGCCCACCGAAAGCGCGCCCATCCGCTCGGCGAAGCGCGCCGTGAATTCCTCGCGCACCGGCTCCTCGACGTAGATCCGGTTGGCCGCGATGCAGGACTCCCCGATGTTGCGCATCTTGGCCACCATGGCACCGTCGAGCGCGACGTCCAGGTCAGCGTCGGCACACACGATCAAGGCCGCGTTGCCGCCCAGTTCCATGGAGGTGCGCAGCACGTTGTCCGCAGCGTGTCGTAGCAGCACGCGCCCGACCTCGGTCGACCCGGTGAACGAGAGCTTGCGGGTCCGACCGTCGGCTAGCAGTGCGGAGACCACCTCGCCGGCACGCTTGGTGGTCACCACGTTGACGACGCCCGGGGGAACGCCGACCTCCTCCATGATGCGGGCCAGGAACAGCATGGTGAGCGGCGTCTGGGCCGCTGGCTTGGTGATCGTCGTGCAGCCCGCTGCCAGCGCAGGAGCGATCTTGCGGGCGCCCATGGCCAACGGAAAGTTCCAGGGCGTGACGAAGACGCATGGTCCGACCGGCTTCGGCACGGTGAGGATGCGATATCCACCTGCGGGAGCGGTGCTGTAGCGCCCCTCGACGCGCACCGCCTCCTCGGCGAACCAACGGAAGAACTCGGCGCCGTAGGCCACCTCTGCCCGAGCCTCGGCGAGCGGCTTGCCCATCTCGAGCGTGATCAGCCGGGCGAGCTCCTCGGATCGCTCGGTCAGTGCCCGGTACGTCGCGGTCAACAACTCCGACCGTTTCCGCGGCGGGGTCGCCGCCCACTCCGCCATTGCCTTGCTCGCCACGTCCAGAGCGGCGAGCCCGTCAACGACGTCGGCGTCCGCCACCTCGGCGATGGTCTTGCCGGTGGCTGGGTCCTCGACGGCGAAGGTGGCGCCGCTCGCGGCGTCGCGCCAGGCGTCGCCGATCCGGAGCCGCCGGTGCTCGGGGGCCAGGACGTTCATCGGGTCACTCATTGCGTCGGCTCCTGTCATGTTCTTGGTGATGTCCGGCGTGCCTCAGCGATCGCGCTGTGCGCGTAGACGAACGGGTCACACGCCCTCGTAGGGGGCGAGGTTGGCGAGCGGTCGAATGTGGCCTTGGCCTTGGCTGCAGGGGCGAGGCCCCGCGCTACCGATCGCCTTCTCGGGCCACGGCCGTTTCAGCGTCGTCGGGCCCTGCTCACTGGTGACGGTCCGTCGAGGCTCGATTGCCATGTGCGGGCGCATGTTGCCGTCGCCGCCCGGCGCGGTTACCGTCCGGCCTCGGACAGCGACACCCCGGTGCCCGCATCGAACAGGTGCGCGCGGTCCAGGTCGACCGTGACAAGCAGCCGCTCGCCCGGCGTGCCGGTGACGGTGGGTCGTGCCTTGACCTTGAGGATCTCCGTCCCCACTCGGACGTCGACCACCGTTCGGTCACCGAGCGGCTCAAGCCCGTAGAGCTCCCCCGACAACGACGCGTTCCCACGCTGCTCGACGGACAGGTCCTCCGCGCGCAGGCCCAGCAGCAGCGGACGACCGTCCTCAGCCGTGGTCCAGCGGGGCCGCGGCAGCGTCCAGCCTTCCGTACCGACGAGACGGTCTCCCTCGGCGTGGCAGGCGAGCAGGCTGATCGGCGGACTCCCGACGAATCCTGCGACCCACTGGTTGGCCGGACGCTCGTACACCTCGGTCGGCGTGCCGACCTGTTGCACCTTCCCCTCCCTGAGGACCGCGACCTGGTCGGCCATGGACAGGGCCTCGACCTGGTCGTTGGTCACGTAGACGAAGGTCGCTCCGAAGCTCCGGTGGATGCGGGTGAGCTCGGTGCGCATCTCGACGCGGAGCTTGAGGTCGAGATTCGTCAGCGGCTCGTCCATGAGGAATGCGCGCGGCCGCCGGACCAGTGCCCGGGCCAGGGCGACACGCTGCATCTCACCGCCCGACAACTGCGCGGGACGACGCTGCAACAGACGTTCGATGTGCAGCAGGCTCGACATCTGCTCGACGGCAGCGGCGATCTCGCTCGAGGAACAGCCGCGTGCCCGTAGCGGCGAAGCGATGTTCTCGTACGCGGTGTGTCGCGGGTAGAGAGCATAGCTCTGGAAGACCATGGCCAGGTCGCGTGCGGCCGGGGCGTCACCGGTCGCGTCCCTCCCGTCCAGATGCACCGACCCGGCGTCAAGCTTCTCAAGGCCGGCGATCGCTCGCAGGGTCGTCGTCTTGCCTGCCCCGGACGGCCCGAGCACGACGAAGAACGAGCCGTCCGGCACGTCCAGCGTCACCCCGTCCAGGGCCTGGACTTTGCCGAAGGACTTGCACAGCCCGTGCACTGCCACGGTTCCCATCAGGCCACCAGCTCTTCCGTGCTCACGTCATAGACCGCCGGGGTCCCGCCGGTGTGCCGCAGCCCGACCCGTGCGTCAACGGCGAAACGGCCAGTCGGTGGCATCCGTACCCGTACGTCGCGCTGGTCGCCGTGGTCAACCACGTAGATGATTTCGTCGCCCAGCCACTCCGCCGAGACCACGCGGGCCGGGACCGAACCTTCCGCCCCTGGTTCTGTCACTTCCAGCGCCTCCGGCCGGACGCCTGCGAGCAGGCAACGGTCGCGCGGCAGGCCTGGCGGTGGCGTGAGGACCAGTCCGCCCTGACTGCGCAGCTTCCCGTCGGCCACCTCCACCTCGATCAGGTTCATCGGCGGGGAGCCGATGAATGCGGCGCAGAAAAGACTCGCCGGACGTTCGTAGACTTCCAGCGGCGTGCCGATCTGCTCGACGCGGCCCTTGTTGAGGATGGCGATTCTGTGACCGAGCGACATCGCCTCGACCTGGTCGTGGGTGACGTAGACCATCGTCGTCCCCAGCTCCCCCTGCAGGTGCTTAATCTCCGTGCGCATGTCCGCCCTCAGCTCCGCGTCCAAATTGGTGAGAGGCTCGTCCATGAGGAATGCGCGCGGTCGTCGCACCAGGGCGCGAGCAAGCGCGACGCGCTGCTGCTCCCCGCCGGACAGCCGGCGCGGTCGCCGGTCCAGGAGCGAACCAAGCCGCATCAGCCGGGCGGCCGCGTCGACCCGCTCGCGCACCTCCGCCTTGGGTAGTCCCTCGGCCCGCAGTGGGAACGCCAGGTTGTCGCGGGTTCTCAGATGCGGGTAGAGAGCGTAGAACTGGAACACCATGGCGATGTCGCGCTCGGCGGGCGGCAGGTCGTTGACCAGCGTGTTGCCGATGCGGATGTCGCCCGTCGTCTGCCTCTCCAGGCCGGCTATGGCCCGCAGCGTGGTCGTCTTGCCGCAACCCGACGGGCCGAGCATCACGAACAGCTCGCCGTCGCCGATGGACAGGTCCACGTGATCAACTGCGACCGTCCCGTCCGGGTACCGCTTGTGCAGGGCGGTCACCTCGATGCCCGCCATCAGCGTCGCACCGCCCCGAGCGTCACGCCGGCGACGAGGTGCTTGCGCACCAGGTAGGCGAAGACGAACACCGGTAGGGCGCACACCACGGAGGCGGCGGCCACGAGACCCCAGTCCACGGTGGTGCCACCGATGAGGCCGGCGATGGCGGGTGGAGCCGTCCGCACGTTGTCGCTGGAGGTGAGGAAGATGGCGAACACGAACTCGTTCCACGAGAAGATGAGTGCGAAGACCGCCGTGGCGGCAATGCCGGGCACGAGCAGGGGAAGGGTAAAACGCCAGAACGCCTGCAAGCGGGTGTAGCCGTCGAGCATGGCGGCATCCTCGTACTCCGCGGGCACCTCGTCGACGAACCCCTTCATCATCCAGATCGTGAACGGGAGGTTGAACGCGGCGTAGATGAGGATCAGGCCGAGCTTGGTGTCGATGAGTCCGACTTGGCGGTACATGAGGAAGATCGGGACCACGACCACCACGGGCGGCATGAAGCGGGTGGACAGGATGAAGAACAGTTGGTCCTTCTTGGCCTTCACGGCGAAGCGTGAGTAGGCCCAGGCTGCCGGGACCCCCAGCACGGTAGCCAGCACCGTGGAGACCCCGGCGACCAGGACGGAGTTGAGGAACGAGACGGACAAGGCCGAGCGACCGCCGCCGGAGGCGACAAACACGTCCTTGAAATGCTCCGAAGTGACCTGAAAGTCGACAAACTTGGCCGGAATGGCGTAGACGTCTCGGTTCTCCTTGATGGACGTCTCGATCATCCACAACACCGGAAAGAGCATCACGACGGCCAGTACGGCCAGCAGCGCGACCTCCAGGATGGAGCGGCTCCGGCCGCCAAGGCGGCGCGCGCCGGGCGGGTGATCCCGGACAGGACCTGTGGACACGGCCTCGTTGACGGAGACGGCCATCAGTCCTCCTTGAGCTTGTTCAAGTAGCGCAGGTAGAGCTGGGTGAGAACGATGACGACGAGGACCATGAGGATCCCGTACGCCGAGGCGGTTCCGGTGTGGAAGCCCAGGAACGCGACCTTGTAGACGTGGAACGACAACGTCTCGGTGGAGACGCCCGGACCTCCGCTGGTGAGGATGTAGACGAGGTCGAACAGCCGGAATGCCTCGATGGCCCTGAACAACACGGCAATGAGCAGCAGCGGCCACACCAGCGGAAGAGTGATGGTGCGGAACCGGAACCACTCGGACGCCCGGTCGATCGAGGCGGCTTCGTACAAGTACCTGGGAACCGCGGTAAGGCCCGCAAGCGCGATGAGCATGATGAACGGCGTCCATTGCCAGGTGTCGACCACGATCAGGGAAATCAACGCCGTTCGCTGCCGGGTGAGCCACTCCACCTGCCCCACGCCGAGCGAGCCGAGCATGCTGTTGATCACGCCGAATTGCGCGTCGAGCATGAATCGCCAGAACAGCCCGACCACGACCGGTGACAGCATCATCGGCACCAGGAACAGAGTGGTCAGCAGTCCTCGCCCGTGCGTGCGCCGTGAGATCAGGTAGGCGATGGCGAAACCGAGCACGGTCTGCAGGCCGACCGCGCCGACCACGTAGATCAACGTCGTCAAGGCCCTCTGGTGGACCTGCGCCGAAGTCAGGATGGCGGTGTAGTTCCCGAACCCAACGAAATGGGCGGGCCCCCCGCGGGTGGCCGAGTAGTCGGTGAAAGACAGGTACAACGCCCACAGCAACGGGAACACCGACATTGCGAGCAGCAGCAGCAGCGCGGGGGAGATGAAGGCCACGGCGAGCCCGCGGTCGCTCAGCCGGCGGGACCGACCCGGTGCAGGTGGCGTCGCAGACGCCACCTGCCCGGGGTGGCCGGTCGTCAGCGGGACGGGGTCGCTCACAGTCCGCCGCCGCCCTTGCGGCTGCTGGAGTCGAGCACGCCCTGCTGCTCCTTGGCGATGTCGTCGAGCGCATCCTTCGGCTTCTTCGCGCCGTTGAGAGCCGCGTTCACATTGGTGTTCTCAATGTCGACGAGGCGCGCGTACTCGGGCACGTTCCACATGTCCCGCATCCGCGGAACCGAGTCGGTGTACACCTGGTTGAAAGGCCCGGCATTGAGGAACTCGGGCGACTCCAGGGCGTCCGTACGCGATGGCACACCGCCAGCCGCGGCCCACTTCTTCTGGATATCAGCCCGCTCGAACCACTTCATGAAGTTCAGGGCCTCCGCCTGGTTTGCCTTGGAGGAGTAGGCCGACACGTGCATCCCCATACCGCCGAGAGGGACCAGGTTCGTCTTCTGGCTCGGCAGGGTGGCAAAACCCGGTTTGTCGAGAATCTGCTCCCGCGTGGTGCCGAGCGTCGACTGCTTCGGATCAAGCAGGCCGCCGCTCGCGGCGATCCAGTTGAACGCGATGCATGCCTTGCCCTGGGCGACCGCCGCGTTCACCTCGTCGATGAACCAGTTGCCGGAGCCCTTGGCGGTCAGCGGCTTCATCTTGTTGACCAGGACGTCCATCGCCTCCTGGCCCGCAGCGTCGTTGAGGACGCCCTCGATCTTGCGCGTCTTGGAGTCCCAGAGGTTGCCGCCGTAGACGCCGTTGACCGTGTTGTAGGTCACGGCAGCGGCGTCGGAGCCGTTGGCCTGGTGGAAAGCCAGCCCGCTGACGCCGGGGTTGTCCGCCTGGCACCGCTCGGCGACTGAGATCATCTCGTCCCAGGTCTGCGGTGGCTTGTCGCCGATCAGGTCCTTGCGGTAGATCATCGTCCAGGTGTCGCCGAGCAGCGGCAGTCCGTACAGGCTGGCGTTTTCGTCGCGCTTGCCGGTCTCCGCCTGGGGAAACTGGCCGTAGGCCGCCAGGAGGTACGGGTTGTAGGCCTTGACGTCGATGTTGTTCTTGACGAAGTCGGTGATGTCGAGGATGTTGCCGTTCGTCACGGCCTCGCCGATGTGTTGCGAGTCCAGGATCGCGATGTCGAAGTCGGTCTTGCGCGCGGCGAACTGGGTGAACATCGCGTCGTGCCAGTTCGCGTTCGGCACGGTGTTGACCTTGATGGTCGTGTTCGGCCGCTCCTTTTTGTACTCCGCGTTCGCGAAGGCTTCCAGTGCGTGGGCGGGAGGCCAGTCGAACCAGATGAAGCTGAGGGTCAGCGGGTCCTTGGTGAGCTCCGGGATGGTCGCCGGCGCCTTGGGGGCGCTCGCCTTCGCGCCGTTGTCCTGGCCATCGCCGCAAGCCGCCACGGTCGTGGCCACCAGCAGCATGGCCGCTGTCGCCAGCTGCACCTTCCGACTGGGAACGGGCATTCGTCCTCTTCGCTGCATCTTCTTGCCTGCTCTCTGGATTCGGACTTCTAGAGCCTCGCTATGTGCTTCGCCGAGCAGTTGCTGGGTTGTTCAGGCGGGTTGCCGGGCTGTCGCGGGGGCCGACCCGCGGACCGGCGTCACGAGTGCGCCACGATGTACTGGGTCTTCATACGGTCGAGCGGTCCTTCGGTTCAGCTGCGGCCCGGTGACGAACCGAGCAGGACGTCGATCATGCCCACCAGAGCTCACGGTGATCGACGTAGAGCGATGGCCGGCGGTTCCGCGACGGTGCAGGACAGCGGGGATCCGACGCTTTTCCTATACGATCAACTTGGGGCGTCAGCATGCCGCAGCGTTGTGACTGATGTCAACAGATTCACGAAGGTGCAAGAAAGGACCTCACGTCACGATGGACGACGATGCGATGACCGCGCGGGGCCGTGGGGCCATGGCGGGTGGAATGCCGCCGGGAAGATCTCGCGGCCGGCTTGCCGACGAGGTGTACGACACACTGCTCGGACAGCTGATGTCGCTACGGATCGAGCCTGGCTCCCGCGTCACGATCGACGTCCTGGCGCGAGAGCTGGGGGTCTCGCAGACGCCGATCCGAGACGCTCTGAACCGAATGGAGGCCGAGGGCCTGGTCGTGCGTGTGCCCCATGCTGGCTACCGCATTCCCCCCCAAATCACCCGTCACCGATTCGAGGACATGCTTGAGGTCCGCCTGCTCCTTGAGCCGGCCGCCGCGCGCAGATCCGCCGAACGCGCGTCCTTGGAGCAGGTGGCCGGTCTGCGACGAATGCTGGGGGAGATGGCGGAGCTGGAGGGGGGCAGCGGGCCCATGGCCTATGGCGCCTTCGGGCTACGCGACGCCGCTTTTCACGACCTCGTCGCCCTGAGCGCGGAGAACCAGGTCATCCGTGAAGCGCTCGCTCGCCTGCACAGCCACGTGCATCTCTTCAGGCTTCACCACGACGCCCAGGTCACTCACCTGGCCATGGCAGAGCACGAGGAAATTGTGGCCGCGATCGCCGCGCGTGACCCCGACGCCGCTGCCTACGCGATGCGTCGGCACATCTTGCGGTCCGGCGAGCGTTTCCGACGATTGTTCGACGAGGCCAAGGACGCGGACGGAACGGCGGTAGAGGCTTGACGGGCGAACTGGGCCGGGGAATGCTAATTCAACCGGATCGGATCGGATTGGATCTACGTCACCCGCCCCGAGATGCGAGGAGAAGCAGGTGCCCAGAGCGCTGCTCCTGATCGGCGACGCCGCCGAGGAGCTCGACACCATGTATCCCTACTATCGCGTGCAGGAGGGCGGCTGGGACGTTGACGTCTCGTCACGGACGATGCGTGACGTGCAACTGGTCATCCACGAGTTCGATCCCAACTCCGACGCCTACGTGGAGAAGAACGGCCGGAAGCTGCCGGTCGACGTGCCCTGGGCCGAGGTCGACGTCGAGCGCTATGACGCCCTCATCATTCCCGGGGGACGCGCCCCCGAGTGGATCCGGGTCAACACCGACGTCAGGCGCATCACCGAGCACTTCTTCGCGCGCAACCTCCCCGTCGCGCTGGTGTGCCACGGTGCGCAGGTACCAGCGGTGTACGGGCTACTGAAGGGTCGAAAGACGGCCTGCTTCCCCCCCATCACCGGTGACATGGAGAACGCAGGCGCGACGGTCGTCGACGCTCCCGACGTGGTGGACGGCAACCTCGTTTCCTGCCGGGGGTGGCCCGACATGCCGCAATTCGGCAGGGCGATGATGGAGCTCTTCTCGAAGTCCGTCAACCCCGCATCGGCATGAGCACACCTGGCCTGCCCCGGTGACGGCACTTCGGACCGTCACAGTCGACGGCTCCCCCGTCCACGTCCTGGAGAGCGGCACCGGGCCCGCGGTGCTGATGCTGCACGGCTCCGGACCCGGCACGACCGGGTCCGGAGCCTGGGCGACGACGGTGCAGGCGCTGGGCACGTCCTGGCACCTGGTGGCTCCTGACCAAGCGGGGTTCGGCCGTACACCCATCCCGGCGGGCTCCAGGGGTGGGCTCCGGCTGTGGACGGAGCAGGCCGCGGGCCTGATGGATGCTCTCGGTATCGAGTACTACGCTGTGGTGGGTCACTCCATGGGCGGTGCCGTGGCGCTGGCGATGGCGGCCACGCGCCCCCAGCAGGTCACCCGTGTCGTGGCGGTCTCGACGATGGGCGCCCCCGGGGCGCCGCTGTCCGCCGAGCTCGACGCGGTCTGGGCCGCCCCCGCCAGCCCGCTCGGGGCACGAGACATGCTGAGTCGCCTCGTCCACGACCAAGCGCTCGTGACCGATTCGGCCGTCGATACCCGTGCAGCTGCGATGCGAGCGGGGGCGGCCGCGTTCGCGTCGTTGTTCCCTCCACCTAGGGCACGATGGGTCGACGAACTCACCCTCTCGGCGCACACGCTGGCAGCGGTCCGCGCGCCCGTGCTACTCGTTCACGGCGCCGAGGACCGAGTCACCCCGCTCGGGACGGCAGCCCAGCCCTTGCTCGAACACCTGGCCGATGTCCGTCTGCACGTGCTCGGTCGATGCGGGCACGTGCCGGCGATCGAGCACCCGCACGAGTTCAGGCAATTGTTGTCGTGCTTCCTCGGCCGGGACCGAGGTCACTAATCGCTGCGGCAGGTCCGCAGCCCGTGCTCAAGCAGATCAGCATGAAGCAGACGTGATCCGCGCAGGAGCTAACGCCGTCTCCGAGACCCGAGCCGTGCGGCTGCGGGCAGCCGCTCGGTACTGCCGGCATATGGCCCTGCTTGCTGGGTCGACGACCTCATCCGGTTCCGTCATGACACCCGAGAGGGTTCCGGGTGCTCATCGATGGGCACACTCCCCGCCCGCTGCCCTGGGGAGCGAGACGATCACCGAGGCACCTCGGTTTCAGTGGTGATCTCTCCGGCAATCGGGACGGGTCATTGATCAGGAAGCGCTGAACGTGGGGCACCTGTCGGCTACCGCACATCGTTGATCATCGTATCGTCGACACATAGCGACCGTGGGGTAGCGGTATCGATCACCCCTCGGACACGATCGTTGAAATCGACGCGGTGCGGGAGCTGGGGGAGGCGCTGGAGCTGCTGCGCAGCGGGGTGATCTTCCCGAGCGTGGACCTGGACGACTTCGAGTTCGTCTACACGAACGGCGACGGCAGGTCGATCGAGCAGATGTCCGACGAGGAGTGGGAAGCGTTCATCGAGTCCGGCGAGGAGCCTTACATCACGGTGACGGAGGGCCGTGGCGGTGGCCCCTCGTCGGCAGGCAGGGTTCATGAAGGCGCGGCTGGAGCTGGTCGACGACGCCTCCGGCTGGGTCGGCCGGAGCCGTCGAGCCCGGCCCCGGTAGGCGGGAAGCTGGCCGACTCTCTCCGGGCGTTCTCGCGGCAGCCGTGCGGCGGGCGGTCGCGGCAGGCTTCGCCGCCGAGCAACGGCGGACCGCCATCGCAGAACGGCCGATCGAATCGCCGCGACGATCGGCCGCGCCCGCAGGACGTTGGTGGCGGCGCTCGCCGCCGAGGTGCACAACAAGTAGGGAAGAAGTCTGGTGGGCTGCAACTGCGGCAGCAAGGCACGACGCACTGTATAGACGTTGTCCTACGAGGACGGCCGCAACGGCGGCGAGTACAACTCAAGGCACAGGCGGAGGTCGCTGACGTCTGTAACGGTGGTGGCGGCACGATCCAGAGGGGCATGGTTACCGAGCGGCGTGTGCCTTCATGAGTTTCGACGCTGAAGGTCCATGCAGGATGACCGCGTCGGCGGTTTGTAGTCCGCTGCATGCGTGGCCAGGCCCTCGGCGGGCAGCTTGGGGCCGTGAGGGGGCAGGGTTGCGCCGGTTGGACCGGATGCGACAAGCTGAAACGTCACGTAGTGAGACGCCGCTGTTGCCATAGGCTATTGGCCTCCTATATGGAGGACGGGGGAGACGAGTATGGTGCTCAGGTCAGCGACGGCTGGAGCAGGAAGACCTCAGCGGCAATGACTGGTGCTTCTCGGTTGAGCCGAACCAGCCTGCTGCTGTGGGCCGTTGGCCCGGTTCTCGAACTATCGGCCGTCGCTGCGGCTACCGCGGTTTTCCCCGAGGTGGCCGAGGCATCAGTCTTTGGCTCGCCGTGGACTGAAGTCGTCCTGATCGGGGCGCTGTGCGCGACGCTGGTCGGAGTCCTGATGGCACGGCGGTCGTCCGGCCCGTCCTCCGGTAGGCGTTGGGGGGTTGCCGCCGTGCTGTGGATCCTGGCCGGCGTCGTGGCCCTGGTGACGACTTGGTTCTTCATGAGTGGCAGGTGGCTGGTGTACGGCGTCTTGCTGGCGCACTCCGCTGTTTCTATGTTCGTGATCGCCCAACAGGTGACGCGAGCTCCGGTCAATGAGCATCCGTCGGCGGTGGCGAGCCGATGAGCGACGAGATTATCCAGAAGCTACGGCAGTTGCACCAGTACACGGCAGATCTGCGATCGCTGGTCGAACAGTTGCAGCCGCGGTTGCCGCAAGCGACAACCGCCGCCACCGATCCATCTGGAGTGGTGCACATTAGCGTGGACGCGAACGGAATACCGGAGCTCATCCACGTCGAGGTCGGCTGGGAGCGCCGTGTCGATCCTCAGCACCTGGGCGCATGCGTTCTCTCGGCTTATCAGGAGGCGGCCAGCAAGGTCATGCAGTCGCTGGCAGAGGGTCTCAACGTTGACGACTGGCGTTCGGGAACGGAGGACGTGGCAGCGAGGAGCCAGCGCCCCAGCGCTGCCGGCCCACCGTTGCCGCAGGTGCCGGTCTACGGCCGGCCGCGCGACCCGCTGGCTCTTGCCGAGGAAGCCATGAAGGCGCTTCAGGTAGCGCGAGCAAGAGCGGTCACATCTGCGACAGCACATGTTGGACAGGCTGATGGACAGCGGGTGTCCATCACGCTTTCTGCATCCGGCTTGCAGGGCTGCTCCATCGAGCCGGCCTGGGCGGAACAGCAGAGTGCAGCATCCATCAACGATGCCCTGGATCAGGCGCTCAGGTCTGCCCGATCGTCACTGGACGATGCCAACTCTCGTGGGGGGACCGAGACGCAGGTACTGGACACTCTGGCCGGTGAGGCGCTGGCAACCCTCGTATCCATCACCGAGACGACTGAACGCCGGAAGGGATACTGAGATGTCATCCCCCAGCCACGGACAGGTCACCGTAGCGACCGACGTACTGCGTCGGGAAGCCGGCGAGTGGGATCTGCAAGGCGCTGCCATCGGTGAAATCATGGCGAAGACCAGTGGAATGGAATTGGGCAGGGCCGAGGCCGGACTGTTCCAGATCATTGTGTCGCCCTACAACGAGGTTGTGAACGCGGTGACGGACCGCTGCCGTGAGGGCCAGGCGGCGATGGCTGAGGTTGCGCAGACGCTGCGGGTGGTGGCTGGCACCTACGAGGAAGAAGACCTCAACAACGCGCACACGTTGCGAGACCTCTACTGAGCGAGGAACAGGGTGGATTTCAGCAAGGCTCAGTTCCAAGCGCTGATAGATGACATTACATCAGGGCTCGGCGACTTCTCCAACCATCTGAACGACATCGTTCCAGCTGCTACGGCGGCAGCCAACCGCTGGTATGTCCCGCCGGAGGTGGGGGAAATCATCGTCTCGATGGCCAACAAGGTGATCGAGGTAGGCAAGAGTCTGCTTCAACTCTTCATAGACGTACTGAAGGGCGCGGCCGCGCCGATCTTCATGTTCAGTGACGCATGGCGGTGGATGGATGTGCGCGGTTCGGCAACCGGCATCGCCAGCGCCCTGACCGAACAGCACCTTGTGGTGGACAACTCTGACTGGTCCGGCAAGGCACGCGATGCCTACGTCGGAAGCGTCTCCAGCCACTCTGATGCTGCGGCTCGCATCGGCTCAGTCGCTTCCAGCACGTCCAACTGTCTGATCGGCTGCGCGGTGGCAGGGTCCGGCTTCTACATCACGCTCGCTGTCGTCCTGGCCAAGCTGATCACCGCGACAATCACCGCTGTGGCCGCGTTCGGCTCCGGTGTTTTCTCCCCGGCCGGTGCGGCTCTTATCCTGGAGGAGGCGGGCGTCAACACCGCCATCATCGGCACCGCCCTCACCGCTCTCGGTGCCTTCCTCGCAGCGCAGACCGGAACGATGATTGTCCTGCACGGCGAGGCGGTCGACGCTACCTCCTTCCCGGGCGGAAAATGGCCCTCGTCCAACACCTCCACGTTCAACGACGCAACCGTCACTGATGGGGACGCTGACTGGTCGCTCGCTGGTGACTGATCGGCGAAGGCCCGGGAGGAGTCCTCGGGTGGCGGGATCCGCACCTCCGGTGGATCACGCTCGGTTCCTTCCGGGCCTTCCTACCCGCTCGCGCGGGTGGCTCAGGGCCGAATAACGGCTCCAGGCACGGGGGTTCCGCGGCCGGCTGCGCGCCACGGCCTCGACGAATGCCAGGTCCGCGACTGGCGAGCCCTGGCACGCCCACATCACCCTGTCCATGGCCGCCCACGCCTGGCTGTCCGTGGCCTAATCCTCTACCACGAAAGGGGATCCAGCCTCGGCGACGACATGATGATCGGCTACACGGTACCGGAGACCGGAAGACTGCTCACCGCACTCGTAGTGCGATCAACCCACCCGCCAGAGCGCGTCGGGGCTTGGTCCCACTGGTGCAGGAGACGCCAACACCAAGCCGGAACCTGCCACTACCGACGACGCGGCTACCCCTGACCAACTGCCGTTGCAGTACCAGGGGCCTGGTAAATAAGGGGTTCAGGTGGGTTGGTGGCGGGCGAGGCGGCGGGTCATGACGATCATCATGGCCCATTGGTGGTGGGTGCGATACGTCGACACGCTGCGACTGGGGCAACAGGGTGGACGCCAACCGCGCCGACAATACCGGCCCGTTCCCGGTCAGGCGGTCGACGTGGCCTGAGCAGCAACCGGCGCCTGCCCGGGGACCGGATGGTGTCCCGCGGGCGGGTTAGTCCGGCGGCCAGGTGGTCAGGACGGCGTCGAGGGCGTCCAGGGACCTCCGCCAGGAGTCGTCCGCTGTGCGCGGGTGATGGCGGAACCCGCCGGCCCTCTCCAGGCTGACGAAACCGTGCAGGGTGCTGTGCAGGAAGCGCACCGCGTCCGTCTGGGCGGGTTCGGCCAGCGCGTAGCCCCGGAGGATTGCCCGGGTCAGCTCGGCGTGTCGGCGTGCCGCGCTGCCGGCGGGTGATTCCGCGTCGATCTCGATCTGGGCGGCGGCGTACCGGCCCGGGTGGGCCTTGGCGTAGTCGCGGTAGGCGTTTGCGAAGGCTACCAGCGCGTCCTTGCCGGCGCGACCGGCCAGGGCCTCCGCCACCCGGTCGGCCAGCTCGGTCAGGGCCAGCGCCGCCAGCCTCATCCGCAGGTCCTGCACGTTGCGGACGTGCGAGTAGAGGCTCGCGTCCCGTACGTCCAGGCGGCGGGCGAGCGCCGAAACGGTCAACTGGTCGAATCCCACCTCGTCCGTCAGGTCCGCCGCAGCGTTGACCAGGCGTTCGACGGTCACTTTTGTGCGTGCCACGTTACCCTCCTGCCTAGGATCTCTAGGTTAGCGCATAGTGGTTGGCACTCCTAGCCTGGGTGAGATAGCTTCGAGGCATGGTTCCCCTGACCGAGCACGACGTCCGCGCGTCATTCGTCAACTGCACCAAGGGTGAGACGAAGCGCCTTGCCCTGCCCCGGGACCTGACCGAACGACCCTGGGCCGACCTGGACTTTCTCGGCTGGCGGGACCCCGCCGCACCCCAGCGGGCCTACCTGGTAGTCGAGTCCGACCAGGGGCCGGTGGGGGTGGCGCTGCGACTGGCGGCACCGTCCGCCGGACGGGCCCGGCGCAGCATGTGCTCGTTGTGCCTGACCAACCATTCCGGTGACGGGGTGTCGCTGATGACCGCCCGCAAGGCTGGGCGGGCCGGACAGCAGGGCAACTCGGTGGGCGTCTACATCTGCACCGACCTCGCCTGCTCGCTCTACCTGCGAGGCCGCAAACAGACCGGGCTCGGCGGTCGACTCCACGAGTCGATCACTCTGGCCGAGAAGATCGACCGGACCCGAGCCAACCTGGTTGGCTTTCTGGACAAGGTGGTCGCGGGCTGACGGTGGGTGGAGATCAGGCCGACGAGCAGCCGCCGTCGCCGGCACCGATCCGCGAGCTGGCCGAGTGGGGGTCGGTCAATCCTCGGCGACGGCGTCGAGGCGTGCCCGTCGGCCACGACGATTCCACGATCCGTCAGCGTGACCGCGCCGGCCTGAGCGAGCCGGGCCAGGACCCTGTTCACCGTGACGCGACTGAGGCCGAGTACGCGAGTCAGCTGCTCTGCGATCCGCGCCAGGCGCTCGTTGGCGCCGAACCAGACCATCCGGTACCGGGGGCGGATTTTGTGGACGATCGTCTGTCGGTGCAGCGTCCAGCGGACGAAGGCGGTCCGATCCAGGTCGCTGACGGCGATCCACGTCCTGGTCGAAGTGGAACGCGGCGGACCCGCGAGTCATCCAGACCCGGGTACCCGGCTGACTTCCCGATGGTTGCTGTCTGCAGTTCTGGTGCGGCATCTCTGGGCAACGGCTCGATCGCGGGGCGCTCACAGTCGGCCGGACATGGGCCAGTTTCTCCAATCTGTATTCGGTGGCAGCGTTGGCCGATAGAGAGCTGCGTCGGCGGTAGCGAGCACTTGTGCAATCTGTTGGTACGCCTCGATGTCGCTCGGCCCCACCATCATCAATCGGCCCGCCTCCTGGGAGGTGTGATGGTGGGGAGAGAGCGGGATGAGGACCTCATGGTGCCAGTCTTCCAACCGCAGCACCTCGGGCAGATCGGCGGGGATGAGCTGCCGCAGCTCCGACTCATCGGCCAGCAGTAGCTCCCGGTGCTGGGGCACCAGCATCCGGAAGAGCTTCTCCGGTTCGATGTGCGGTGGCGCGTCGAGGTGGACCTGTCGGCCGCGCATCACGATCGGTACCTGCCGGAACGGCCAAGGCCATTCCGCATCCTCGTCGAACAACTCGGCCATATTGTCGACCCGGCTGAGGTGACGGTCACGGACGGCTGGCGACTCGCCGACGACGCAGTTCCCGACCGGATGCAGTACATCGACGACGTTGCCGGCCCGCGGATCGTAGCCGACCGTCTCCATGAGGAGTGCCCATCGGACGGCGTCACTGTAGGCGTGCAGCCGGGCGGTCACCAGGTAGCGGTACGGATGCTCCAGTTGCCCGAATCGATGCGTTGCGGCGGCTCGGTCGAGTTCGGCGAGGATGTGCTCACTGTTCACCCTTCTACCCTACGGGCCGCTGGCGCTCGGTCCCGGGGATGTGAATCTCAGACGCAAGCGCGTAGTAGGCCAGCTGCATCCATTATGCAGCACCTGCTGTCCGGCTCGGTCAGTCCAACCTGAACCGCAGTTTGAGACACACCCTACAGATCACCGAACCGCGTCCTCGCTGAGAACCGGACGGGAAATACGGATCCATTCGGTCTGAGGAGCCAGCTACGGCGCTGGCACCGAGATCGGTGACCACGTAGCCCCGCCGTTCAGCGACGTCGAGTAGAACCCGTCGCCCCTCTGGGCCGTGATTATCCCGCTGCGTTCGATGAAGTTGGAGACATTGGGCCCGGCCTCCAGTCTCGTAAAGGTGCGACCCCGATCGGCGCTGATCATCGGACCGTTGAGCTCCGTGCCGATCAGCAGCCGTCCATCCGGCCCGACGATCGCGCCCAGGATCGAGGCGGGTTGCCCTTCGCCGTCTCGGACTTGGGTCCACGTTCGGCCCGCGTCCGTGCTGGCGTACATGGGCCCGAAGCCGTTCTTGGCGTCCTTGCGCTGGACGGAGAACACCGCGTACCGGAGGCTGCCGGGTCCCACCAGCAGCCTGGGCGCGGACAGCAGTTTGTCCGGCTTGGGGAATCGTGACACTGACCAGGTACGGCCACCGTCGCGGGTAGTGGCCAGAGCGGGGACATCGCCCCGGGCGGCGCCGGAGATCCATCGGGTGCCGTCAGGGGCGATCGTGGACTCTGACGAGCCGTGGACCTGCTCCAGCGGCACGTTGGGCACCTTCAAGCGCATGCCGGTGTCCGGGTCGATCACCGTCAGTTCGCGGATGTCGCAGTTCGTATCGCGACAACGGGTGTGTAGACGCCCGGCGGCGGGGATCTCGGCGACGCTTCGCGCAACGGAGTCCGGTGCCGAACGCCACGTACGGCCGGCGTCGATGCTCACCCACCACTCTCCGCGGTCTTCGATCACGACGGTATGTGTGGTGACGGCGTGCAGGTCGGCGCTATAGCCCTCGGGCGGCGCAACCTTCGCCAACGGAAGCTTTCGATGCTGGTAGGTCTGGCCACCGTCGGTGCTCACGGCCAGTCCGTACGAGCAGAACTGCTTACCGTCGGGGCACGTCGCGGTCAGCGCGAACCCGTGGTCCCGGTCGACGAACTGGACGAATAGGGCATCGAACCGCGTCCCGTTGACCTCGCCGGCGTCCACTCCGGTAACAGCGTTGTCGGAATAGGTCGTGTCCGCCGCCACCGCGGCGCTGCCCCGGCTGACCGTCTCGCCGGGTGCCGCGTGTCCAACCGACACGCCAATCGCCGCCAACAACGCCGCCGCGATGAAGGCGCTACCAGTTCGGCGGCGCCACCTATCTGCGGTCTGCGGCCGCCGGTCAGACGATAGCCCGTCATGGGGCGGGTTGGCCTCGCTCCAGACGATCAGCTCATGGCGCGGTGTGGCGGGCATACGCCACCTCTTTTCGGTAGGTGTATGAATGATCGACACCGCCGGGACGAGACAGGTTCCACGTTAGAAGACATGTGATTCACGTACTTCGTCGACGCTGAGTTGGGCGCCGTGTTCGACGACGTCGTTTTTGGAGCCCCGTCGACCCAGGTTGTGGTCTCCGTGGGGTGGGTGGTGGTGCCTGGTGGCGACTGGTCGAACGTGTCGATGCGGCGGCCTGACCGAGGACCGTCTACGACGTCTACGGCACCGCGTTGACGCCTGCCCAGAGCTGGCCGGCATCCTCGCTGACCACCTCGGGCCGACCATGTTCGCTGCCAGCCTTGGGTGGCGGAGGGTTCCGAGACCGCGACGGTTTCGGGGCGACGCCGTCGGGCACAAGGGGTCGCGATGATGGCGGCGGCCCCGCAAGTGTTGCGGAGGTTATGTCGCCCTCGACGGTTGACCCTGACGCAGCGTCAACCTTTCAGCATGGTTGACATGACTACGAGAACCAGTGCGATCGAGGTAACCGGACCCGGCAAGTCCTACAGCGCCGATCGTAAGAGGGCCGACGGAAGCCGTGGGACGATGCGGCAGTTCACGGTTCACCACGACGATGTCACGATCCCGATCTATCGCGGCGGACAGGGACGACCGCTGGTCCTGTGCCCCGGGCTAAACTCGACACACGCGGATCTGCATGAGCTGATTGAGCTGCTGCAGCGCGACTACGACGTGGTGACCTTCGACCTGCGGGGCCACGGCCTCGCCTCGGACGCCGACCGGTACTCCTTCAAAGCGTTCCTCAGCGATCTCGTCGCCGTGATGGCGGAACTGGGTGACCTCGACCGCGCTGTGCGGCACTATCACGCCAAGGGATTGCTGCCAGAGCCCGAACGGGACCACTCCGGCTACCGCAGGTACGACGCCGGCGCCGTGGTCGAGCTGATCAAAATCCGGATCCTCGCTGAGGCCGGGGTCCCGCTGGCGCGGGTGCGGGAGCTGCTACAGGCGGACGAGGTGGAGTTCGCCGCAGCGGTTGGCGATATCGACAGCCGGCTGCGGGCCGAGATCCGGCAGCGGCAGCGGCACCGGGCGCAGATTGCCCGGCTCGCCGCTGGGGACAACCTGGCGCTGCCCCCGGCGGTGGTCGAGTATCTCGACCGATTGCGGGCGTTCGGGGTCGACGAGCGGATCGTCCAAGCCGAACGCGACGGCTGGATCCTGCTGGCCGCGCACTCACCCGAGCGGGTCCCCGAGTGGATAGCACGAAAGCGGGAGCAGATCGGCGACCCGCAGCTCACGGACTTCTTTCTCAGCCTGAGTCAGGCTCTCGACCGGACCGCCGACGACCCACCGTTGGTCGAGCTAGCCGAAAAACTAGCCGCCTACCTCACGCGGCTGGCGGAAGAAGAGGGCGAGGACTACGTTGACGACACCGACATCGAGCCACCGCTGGTCAAGCTGATGGACGAACTGGCGTTCGACACTGTGCCGGGGGCCCGTCGGCTGATCGAGTTGCTGAGGAAACGAGGTTGGACCGGATGGACCAAGCTTGAGCGGGGTGAACCGAGCACGGGGTGCCGCCGAGACACCCCATGAAGCCCGTGCGGTGGAGCGGTCCCAGATCCGGATGCGCGCTTAACCCCACGCCGGAACCGTCCACAACTCTTGACAATTCCTCCGACGCGGTGGGTGCGATCCTGCAGCCGTGGTGGTCGCGGGCGAGGCCGGTGAACTGGTAGTTCAGGTCGGTGAAGATGCCTTCGGTGCTTTAGGCGGCGAAGGAGCCGTAGACGGTGCGGTACGGCGGGAAGTCGTGGGGCAGGTAGCGCCAGGCGATGCCGGTGCCGGTTGACGTACAGGATGGCGTCGAAGATCTCGCGCAGGTCGTGGGTGGGGGCGCGGCCACTGACGCGGCCCAAGAAGGTGGACACGCGGCCCGCAGAACGAGCTGATTGGCCCCCATGACACTGGGAGCTGAAGCGGGAGAGGTAGTCATACATCACCGCGTCATCAGCCGCAATCAACGCCAGCGCACCCGGAGCGGCATGAGGGTGCACTCCGACGCGACCTCGGACGAGGGGGTGGGAGTCAGTGCGGTTGCGTTGGTGGTTGCTCGCTGGTCCAGCTTTGCCTCAGGCGGTCGATCAGGTCGAGGAAGACAGAGAAGGCGTGGTCGACGCGTTCGCGGTCGTTGGTGGTGAGGAGATCGAGTTGCAGGCCGCGTGCCTGGGCCACGATCATCGATGCGATCAAGGGCGCTTGCTCGCCGGGGCATCCTTCCGCCAAGACCAGCCGCTGCATGAGCCCAAGCGCGTCGTGCATTGCTTGCTGAAGGAAACGCTCGTAGCGCTCCGGCTCTCGTGTGGCCTGAGCGAAGACCTCGAACAACAAGCGATAGACCGGCAGGCGGTCCGCGGTCGTCGTCCGCCGCCACCACGAGCCGAGGTCGGCCAGGCTGCCGGATGAGTCGGCTAGGCCGGCCGCGTCGGCCAACCGCTGGCGAAGCACATCGGTCACCTCGATGAGGAGGGCCTCCTTTGTGCCGAAGTGGTGCAGCAGAGTCCCGTGGCTGACCCCTACTGCCTCGGCCAACGGCCGCATCGCCAGATCCGCTAACCCGTGCCCGAGAACGTAGTTGACCACGGCATCGAGTAGTTCGGGCCGTCGGTGCTGGTAACGCAGACGCCGACCGTCTACGTGCTGCGCGCTCATTCGTCTCAGGGTACCCACCCCCAAAGTAGCTTGACCATATGGTCAGACTACTTCTAGCGTGGTCGACATGACCCCTGAGATCACCCGCCTGCACCACGTCGGTCACGTGGTCCGCGATATGTCCGCCGCGCTCAAGCTGTATCGACGGCTAGGGTTCGCGCTGCCCGCGCCGAGTTATCCCGCGATGGTGCCGCAGGACGGAGGCACACTCGAGCCGTTCGGCGCAGCCAACACCCACGCCGACTTTCCTCAGGACTTCGTCGAACTGGTGACCGTCGTCGACGCCGACGGCGTGGGTAGTCGAGTGCCGGCCGACGCGCGACTGGTCCCGCTGAACGCCCCGCCCACCGTGCTGCCATCGCTGATGGAGCGGATCAACGCCACCAGCGCCAACCTGTCCGACTGTCTGGACCGGTACGAGGGCCTGCACATCCTGATGCTGTCCTCGTCCGATATCGAGGCGACCGCGGCTCGTCTCACGAACTCCGGGGTAAAACACGGCGGGGTCAACACCGTGCGACGCCCAGTAGGCCCCCAAGTCGAAACAGTCCGATACCTAGAGATCGACGGCGTTCAATCTGGCGTGGAGGCCGAAGGCAGGATCGGTGTCGCCGCGGATCTGGATCCCGGAATCCAGAGCTCCCGCGCGGCCGACCATCCCAACGGTGCCGTCGGTCTCGTCGACGCCACGCTTTGCATCGCCGACCCTGAGTTGGACGCGATCCGCACACGCTACGAGGCTTACCTTGACCGCACACCCAAGGCCAACGGACGTGGGTATGTGTTCGAACTCGGTGCGGCAACACTGACCCTGGTACCGGCATCCCGCCTCGCCGAGGCTCTGCCCGGACAGCAACCACCGGCACTGCCCGCCCTCGTTGCCTACACGGTCGAAGTCCGCGACCTGGTCGCGACGAAGAACCTCCTGCAAACCAACAAGGTCCCGCTGTGTCGAGCAGCATCCGGAGAGATCTTCGTGCCAGCCACCGCCGCGATCGGAACGGTGATCGCCTTCCGTTGAACCGACAGAAACACCCCTACATCGACCGGGAATGTCTGGGTTACGCTACGTAGCGCTCGGATCGCGGCAGAGGCGGATGGTGGCCGTAGCGTTGAGACGGTGTTCAGGTCGCGTTGCTACGGGCTACGGCAAAGCACAGGCCGGCCACGACCAGTGCGTACGGGCCCCAGAAGTATCGTTCCCAGGTGCTTGAGGAGGCGACGTTCATCAACGCGCCGAGAAGCAGGAGCCCGAAGAGGAGCCATGTGCCCCAGCGGGCCACGGCCTCGGGCATGGCGAGCATTCCGAAGCCGGCCCGACGGATTACGAGCATCGCGGCGCCGGCCCAGACGAGGACGGCCAGGGCGCTCGCGATCCTCAACCGGTGGGGCAACGAGCCGGTGTGGGTGCCACCCCACGCGGCTTGCGCCAGTGGCGCCCCCAGCGCGAGGGCCAGTTGGAACAGCGCGATGCCGACCAGCCCGACGACTGCCGCCGTCGCCGTGGCCCGCACCAGGGTCACGTTCGCTGTTGTGGTGATCATTGTGGGTGCTCCTGCCGTGAGAGTTCCATGTGATCGAGTGCAGCGAGGCATTCGTCTGCCCAGGCGATCACCGCATGGGCATGGTGGCGTCCCGCTGAGATGGTGAGTTGCCAGAAGGGCGCATCGTCGGCGTGCTGCGGCTCGCTTGCGATTTGGGCGTCGAGGTCGTCGAATTGGCGCAGCCGTTGTTGTGCGTCGGCCTTGGCGTTGGCGGTGAGTGCCCGGCACGCCTCGACTCCCAGGGTGCGACCGAAGAACAGGCGCAGGAGCAGACCGTTGCGTGCGGGCACTGCCTGGATCGGCTGGGCGAGCAGCTCACGAAGTCGGCGGGCCCCCGAGGCGGTGAGGGCGTACGTCGACGAGCCGCGCTTGACTGATCCGCTGCGGCGGACGAACCCGTGGCGCTCCAGGTCGGCGAGCGCCGGGTAGATCTGCCCGAAGCTTTCGTTCCAGAAGTGGCCGAGTACATCGCGGATTGCCTCTCTCAGCGCGTAGCCGGTCATCGGCTCGATGCTCAGCGCGCCAAGAACGGCCATGTCGGTCTGGCTGGAACGTGCCATCGCCCGCCTTCTCACCTCTGCCGTAGCTATCTGCCAGATATATCTACTAGATAGGTAGCGTCGCGTCAAGGGGTCCCTCCGCGGGCGCGGATCTTCGCGTGGGGCGCGGTTCACGGCCTTCTGCCTGCGTGAGAGCTTCGGCCGGAAGCGGTGCCGCTTGAACGGCGTGCGCACGACCCACCCCGAGCTGCGCAAGATCAGCTTGGAAGAGGCTCAGTGGAACGTCATGGCTATCACGTTGCGCCAGCCAAGCGGGGGACCAGCTCGCAGCGCGTGCGACACGTGTTGGCACCGTACACGCACCACATGACGACCTCAGTAGCCAGAGCCTTGCGCGAAATGGCTCAATGCCAGGTAGGGAGGAACCGTTCCGCGCTCGCACCGTGAGAAGATCAGAATATTGAAGTTCGTCGTCAACGACCGTCCCTGAGCGCTGATCCGGTCCCAGTCGCCAGCAACCACATGCATGCCGCTGACGCGCCCGGACACCCCAACCGCCACCGAGCCGCCCGCCACGACGTCCACAGTGTCAGCACGCGCACCGGCCGGGATCGGTACCGTCACCGCCGCCACCAGCAACAAGCCGAACAGCAGCACCAAGAAAACGAAAACCGCGAACTACCCGAGGCCACGACACACAGGTTGGAGATCAAGCTAGCCGACTACCTGGACCCGATCCTCGAGGAGCCAGCGCCGATCAGGACTTTGCCACCGTGCGGACAACGACATTATGGCCGCGTTCTAGTGACCGAGTGGCCAATACCGCCCCACATCGGCCTGTTCGAAAATTTATATTGACCGATCTAGTCACCATCGAAGGAGCAGCATGCGAGAAGTCACTTGGCTCCGCCGGCTCGGCCTCGTCTCAGCAGCAGTGGCTCTCGGCCTGGCAACCACACCCGTGGCCGCGCACGCCGACGACTATGACACCCCCCGCAGCGCCACTGTCGACGGGGCGGGCAACACCTATGCGGCCGGGAAGGCAGCGGCCGAACAGCGGGCCCGGGCAGCCGTCTTGGCAGTCGGCCACGACTGCACCCCCGGGCAGTACTATACAATGCTGATCTATATGTCCCCCGGTGGCGGCACGTGGGTCTTCCGGTCCACCCACCAGGCGATGTGCGTCGACTGATCAAGTATCGGCCTGATCAGCCTCGGGTCACGTCCCGTCGGCTGGTGTAGATCGTTTACGTGCGGCTCTGCTCGGTGTTCAGTGTGTCGGGTGGTTGCCGTCCGAGCATGCCGGCGATGACGGCGAGCTGCTCTCGGACGTGACCGACGTCGGGCGCGGGCTGAGCCGGTTCCGGTTCGGTCACGAGCCGAGGCGCTGTGGCCCGGGGCCGACTTCGCGGACGACGGTGTAGGTAGGGGCGCCGCTCATACGGGCTTCCGCCTCGCCGGACAGGCCCTCTAGAACTTTGCGGATGGCGGCCATGCGGCCTTCGGTGTCCGAGGTCTCCACAAAGTTGCGGTAGTCGGCCTCCCGGCCCCAGTGCACGATGTTGTACACGCGGGTGCCGTCGGTACTGACGTGGAAGCGGGCCGACCGGTAGCCGGGATAGAAACGTACCCACCGTTCCTGAATCTCCGCGAAGGCATCTTTTAGCTCCTGCTGGGTGTCAACGCTGTCGACGGTGTAGTCGATAATCGAGTAGAAGCCGTCCGTGCTCACGTAGATGCTCCTCGTCAACTCGGGCTTGCTGGCTCATCGTGCAACCTGAACCAAAGTTGAGATCAAGGGCGTTTAACACAGGAAACACCGACAGCACGTGCTCAGCGATCGAAGATGCGCACCTCGCGGGCGTGTCGATACGCAGGCGGCCGACCGGTGGACCTGGATGATCATTGCCCCTATGCTCAGCTGCGACTCGCCCGCCCCCTCGCCGCGGACCTGCGCCGCCTTTGGGGGCGGGCAGCGCCACCCGAGCGGCTTACTCCTGCTCGCGTCCGCCGAGGGTTTCGGAACCTGCGCCCACGGCCGCGCTGCCGGCCGGTGCACCGGCTCGGTGCCTGGCATGTCAGTCTTCCCGGACGTATGCCACTGCGATCTCAGATTGCACGGTCCAGCCAAGGGCGCGGTACAGGCGGCGTCCGTCTTCGGTAGCGACGAGGATGCCGGTAGCCAGTTCCTTGCGCGCGGCATGGTCGCTCAGCGCCCGCATGACAGTGGTGCCGAGCCCTCGGCGCCGGTGCGCCGGCGAGGTTTCTACCTGGTCGATGACGCCGCACTTGCCGGCAGGTGCCAGGCGCCCGGAGGCAGCCGCGATGCCGGTAGCGTCGACGACTGTCGCAACGACGACCTCGCCGTCCGTCGTAACTCTGGTCTCGTACGGATTCGGGGGCTCGACGGCGCCTACCGTGAACTGAGTGGTCATCAGGTAGCCGCTGCTTTCCATGGTCCAGCGTGTGGACAGAGCACTACGCAGATCGGTAGCGCATCCACTGACCTTGATCCAGGTTCCAGGTGCGGTGACCTGCCGGTCGAGGGCCTCAAGCAAGTCGGTGTCCCAGGTGTGCAGCACGTACCGGACTCGGTGCCCGGGTCTGCCCACATCGGCTCGGAAGCCACCCTGGACTTCAACGGGACCGGGCACACCACGGGAGACGGCCCAGCCACGACCCCACGCCATGACCAGTTCGGGCACGGTGATCTGAGCACTGTGGGTAAGTGTCGGAGACGTTCTTCCGGCATTCAGGAGCACGGAGGTGTCGGTTTCGTCGATCATCATCAACATTATTGCAAGTGATGTGCAACAAGACCACGGTAGTGTTGGGCATCACGGAGGGTTCCGACGCGTTCTTGCCCCGCGCACTGTCATCGGCAGAGCCGCGAGCGTTTGCTACGTCCCGGAGGCCATGTACGCGGCGAGGATGTAGTTGGGGTGCCGGTCGAGGTTCTTGCGGGCCCGGTCGTAGCGCATGGTGGTCCTCGGGTCGGCGTGGCGGGCGGTGATCTGCACGTCGGGCAAGGGCTCCGGAGGGGTCTCGATGCGACGGAGGTCGCGCAGGCTGACGCCGGCGTCGAGCATGGTCGTGACGAAGGTGTGGCGCGGCATGTGGGGATGCATTCTCGGCATCCGGATGCCCGCCGTGTGGGCGAGGTCCCTGAGTCGGCGGGTGCCGGCGTGCCGGTCCATCCGCCGACCGTCAGTGTTGGGCAGGATCGGCCCGGCGGTGCTCTCGTCGACGGCCCTGTCGATGACCCCGGCGACTGCGGGTGGTAGCGGGACGAGGACGGTCTTGCCGCCTTTGCCGCGTACCCGTAGGACCCGGCGGCCGTGTTCCTCGCCGAGGTTGGCGATGGTCGACCCGCAGGCTTCGACGATCCCCAGCCCGAGCAGGCCCAGGAGGGCGACCAGGGCGAAGTCGTTCGGGTTCGAGGACTGTCGGGCGGTGGTGATCAGGGCTTCGAACTGCTGGTGCCCCAACCCGAGGGTCGGCGACTCGGTCGGCACGGTGGGCCGGCGGACATCGTCGGCTGGCGAGTGCTCCGCCGACGGCGTCGATGACGCAGACCCGGTAGAGGCCCACCACGACGGACAGCCGGCGGGAGACGGTCGAGGGCTGGTACCGGCGGACGTCTTGCAGCCAGCGCACGTACCGCTCGATATCCACCCGCGCCGCAGCCAGCGGGTCCAGGTCGTGATCGGCGCACCAGCGCAGGAAGACACGCAGGTCGGACTCGGTGTGCACCCGAGTCTGACCACGGTAGCGGCCCAGGAAGGCCGACACTGCGGCGCGCACAACGAGTTGAGCGGCCAGTAACGACAGGGAAAGCGAAAGCAGGAGAGGTAGTCATACATCACCGTGCGCCATTACCGCCGATGAACACCAGCCCACCCGGAGCGGCATGTCAGTACGGACCCGCGATGCGCGCTCGGGTGGTTGCGTATGCCGCTCAGCGATTGGTTCGTTCCTGGACCCAGGCGAGCATCGTGCTGCTGTAGTCGGAGCTGATGGCCTCGAGGGCGTCGGCCCCACCGACGGTCGGCAGGTGAGTGCAGCCGGCAAGCCGGTGGATGGTCAGGTCGCTGGTAGCGGCGGCGCGCCGCCATACGGCGATGCTGTCCTCGGCGGGAGTCCACTCGTCGGCCTCGCCGTAGAACAGCAACGTCGGACAGCGCACCTGCGCGATGACCGGCTCCGGATCGTAGTCCATATCGTCCCATGTGCCGGGATGGCTGTGCAGGTCGCGCGGGACGTACACGAGTGGAAACCACGGCCGGTCGGCGTACCGGTCGATGACCGCCTGAGCGGTTTCCCGGTCGATGTGCCCGCGTACGACGCTCTCGAGTGCTTCTCGCAGGCGGGTCGGGTCGGCCAGCTCCGCGCTGCCGTAGCCGTGTAGGAGCAGCTGCTGCGCCGTCCCGTACCGCATCTGGACCGCCGGGCTCACACCGCTGCTGGCCACCAACACGAGGAAAGAGACCAACTCGGGCCGACGGGCCGCGAGTGCGGAGGCGGGCCAGGTGCCCTGGCTCCAGCCCCACAGGCCCACCGGGACGTCACCGATGCGTCGGCGCACCTCCGCGATAGCCGCCACGGCGTCGTCGGCCTCCACGCACCGACATGCACTGTCACCGGAACGTCCGAGAGCGCCGCCGATCAACAACATCTGACGCAGCGAAGCGCTCGGACCGCGGCAGACATCCCATGGTTCTTCGATGTCAAGTGCTGGCAGGCTGACGGAACCTGTTGTCGTCTTCGTCTTCGTTACCTATCCCGACCTCGTCAGGCGGAAAGAAGGCTCTTCCCCCAAGGTGGGTAAGCGAAAGAGGGCGGGTTGTCCTTCGGTCAGGGAGCGAGTCGCTGGCCGAGCAGCCAGCGTCCCACGTCTGCGCTCCGCAGTTGACGAGCACGGCGAGGGCCGGCGCGGTCTCGGGGCCGAGGCTCCCCACCCTGACCCCGCAGCTCGTTAGAACTCGGCGGACATGTCCAGGAACGAACCGGCCACGAACAGGGTCAGGGCGGTGATCCGTACGGGGAAGCCGTCCTGATTGCGGCCGAGCGCGCGCAGGAGCACGACGAACACACCGTGGCTGACCCGCGCCTGGAATGCGGCCAGGACCCAGACGGCGTTCGTTGCCGCGACTGCCATGGCGCCGAAGATGATCGCCATGGCGACGGCCAGCGCGGTTACCACGCCCGGCGCACCCTGCCCCGTGAGCAGGGCGGCGCCGATGACGAACGGCAGGCCGAGCACCCCGACGCTTGCGCCGGTCACGAAAATCCGCTGGGCCCGCCGCTGTATGCCGTCGCGGGCAGCCTTGTAGGCGGCGAGTGCACTCGTGGCTTGTTCGTCGGCGCCGACGCAATCGGCCAACAGCGGATGCGCCCGTCGCTCGAAATGCCCGGCGGCCACGGCATGATCGGTTCGCTCGCCGATGAGGCCCTTTCCGAACAGGTCCGCGCGGGTACGGGTCGCCCAATGGTGGTACTGGTCCGGTGTGAAGAACCGCTCGCTGCCGGGCGGCGGTCCGAGCCCGGCGGCAGCGTGGACCCCCATCTGGTAGGCGAGCCCGGCTACCGACCGCGATGCCGTGAGTTCGTCTTTCCGGCCGAGCATCCGGTCACGCCGCGCCCCGGCCCGCTCAGCCGCCGCCTTGAGGCGCGTCGCCCCGAGCACGTCGAGTACCGCGACCAGACCGGCGAGCAAGAGGAATGCCTTGCCCAGTAGCACCACCGAGACAGGATATCGACCCTGGTGAGCGGGCCGACCTGTCGGTAGCCGTCCTGGCCGGCGTGCCGGACCTGCCACGAAACGACCCCCAGCAAGTGCCCGGCCTCGGGTGTGTCCTTTTCTTGAGGGAAATCACCGAGATGGCTCTGGCCAGCTACTATGCGGCTCCGGCAGCGAGCGGCGCCCTCTGGAGCCATCTGTGAACGTCGCTTGCGACGCCGACCAGCGCAGACACGGACCGGTCCTCATGATCAACAGTTCGGCGGCCGCGCTGATGTGGATACCCTCAGCAAGCTGGCGCAGCAGTTCCGCACGTACGTCCGCCGGTAGCCGGCTGGCGGCGCGTGATTGACGCACTCTCATCGGCATTCAGGGTGCCAGGTGGCGCGAGCGTCGACCACAGACTGTGTGGCGCGTCGCCGCCGTTCCTGCCGGTGAGAGATTACGATCGTGGAGCCGGCGTCCGGCGAGTACGCGGGCCGCTGACATCCCGACGGTGCGGCCCGGGTGCACTGACGGGCGGTGCCAGAGCCCGACGTGTCCCTTACAGCGAACCCGGCCGCGAACGCGCTCGCCAGGTCGGGACTTTGTCGGCCAGTTCGTTCCGCTGACGCCTGCGCGTCCAGTCACCGACAACGTCAGATCCCGGAGTCGCCGCCCGGTGAGTCGTCGCCCTCGTCGTCGACCACGAGGATCGGCAGCTAGCGTGAGCATTCATCCAGATGGCCTGCAACGCCTCGACGGCGTGGCGGGCGGGCGATCTCACCGGATGATCGGCATGGGCGATCGGCATGGGCCGCTGAAAGAGATTTATGATCCGTCGAGCGACGTGAGCTGCACGACCCGCGGGTGCGAGGCGCCGCCAACGCCTCCTGGACGTCGGCCGGGCCCCGGCCGCCTCCTGCCGGATGTGGCTACTCGTACTCAGCGCAGGTCCGTGGCACGCACACACCTGGCTGGACGGGGCGCGTCGATGCCGAACCGGGCGTACCGGTTCAGCGGTTCCTGATCGGCGAAGTCGGCCAGGTCCGCGATCTGGGACAGCACGGTGGCTTCCCAGCGGGCATACGAGCTGGGCTTGTCCGTGTATAGGTCTGCTTGTGCACCACACCAGACTCCAGCGTCAGAACCCTGGACAGGGCATCAACCCGATCGGTGAAGACGGCGGTTGCGGTGTCATCCTGCCGCCAGAGCGTCAGAGTGTTGCCGTGCTCGGTGACGAGCTGGCGTAGCTGCTTGTCGGCTGCCCGGATCTTGGCGTCGTGTCGGCTGCGAGGGTGAACGGGTGGCGCAATCGATGCATCGCCACCTCACCGCAGTCGGATGCACGGGGCGCGGGCTTCTCGTCTTCCGCGGTGCACGGAGCAAGAAACTGTGCCATGCGACCGTAGGCCGCGGCAGGGGTCAGGCTCTGCAAACGCGGAGCGCCGGCAACCGGGTGCCGGCTGGGGCTGAGCCTGTCGACGACCGTTGCCGGGTGGGTGTCGGGTGTACGCGGTGACGTGGTGATCGCGGTCATGTTATGCCTTCCTGGAACGGCACGTAGCAGGGAAGGCACGGGCCGCAGGCCACGAGACATCACAAAACGAGCCTGAACAAATGATGATAGATGCGCCGAACGGCGGCCTGCTGAACCAGTCAGGCCGCCTGCGGCAGTGCGTGGGTTAGAGCGAGCGGATATCCGACGCCTGCGGGCCCTTCGGGCCCTGAGTGATGTCGAACTCCACCCGCTGGTTCTCCTCGAGACTGCGGAAGCCACTCGCCGAGATTGCGGAGAAATGGGCGAAAACGTCGGCGCCGCCGCCGTCCTGGCTGATGAAGCCGAAGCCCTTGTCGCCGTTGAACCACTTCACGGTACCTGTAGCCATGTCTGCTCCTTCGCAGGCTGTTGGAGCCCGCACTGTGCGGACTCGCGCGCCGCCGCGTTGATCACCCGCGCCGGAACCGACACGAAAACGAAAAAAAGCACCTGGATGGGTTTTGGTTAACCCATCAGGCGCCGAAACGTCTACGGAAATCAAAACTGCAACTGGGCAACCATAGCACAGACCCTGGCGCTCGCCGCAGCTTCACACGTGCGGCCTCCGTCATAGCACTGCACCACGAGGCGCGACTTCGATCGCTGCCACGCCTCGGCCGTAGAGCACGACGAGCCGGTCGCCGTGCTTAGTGCGCAGCTCTGCGGAGTCCTGCGCCAACGTCGAGATCACGTGTTCCACAAGCTCGTCCTCATCGGAGACGTCCGGTTTGTCGTACGTGACGTCCATGCGGTCGCCGCCGATGAGCCGGACGCGTAGCACCGTCGTTGCCATGTCATAGAAGCTAGTCGAGTGGGGATGCCAGGGACAGGGGCGCTGTCGCGGGCTCCCTCAGTCGAGTCGGGCAGCAGCTCAACCCAAGGTGCAACGACTGCTGCGGGTCCCAGACAGGCGAGGCTCGGACGATGGGCGACACTCGGGCTGACGTGGCAGTGGACACGAGACGAGGTCGTGCCGATCCTCACCGAGGGAGCCACATTGATCGCCGCCGGAACCAGCTCGCTGAGCTGGCAGCGGCAGCGCTGCGGGTAGTGTGCGTAGAGTGGGTGGTGAACCGGTTCGTCAACGTCGTTGGCGGGCCAGCGCCTACCGGGCGTGCTGCCAGCGCGGTCTCGACAGTGTCCACAGGACAGCTTCGAGGTGTGAGGGACGGGCGTTGGCAGACTATCCGACCGCCACCGACAGTTCAGTATGCTGACAGACGATGCCGCATCCGTTCAAGGCGACGACCAGCTACCCGCGTCGGCGTCCCGTCAGCGACATGCTTAGGTCGTCAGCCACCACATTGCCGGAAACAATCAGCAATTCTCCTCCGGTGCGGTAGGACGAGGCCCTTGCGGCTGCAGGTGGGCGGCCAGCCTGACTGGCCTGATCAAGTGAGACCGAACCACAGGAGAAGTACATGACTTTCGTGTTAGCCCCGCCCGCGGTCTCTCCGTCACCATTGCGCGAGCCCGCCAAGACTCTTCGCGAAAGAGGGGCAGACAGTTTTCACGCCGCGCTCGCCGCGGTCCTGGCCAGCGGGCTCGAGAATGCTCTTGAAACGGGTGACCACCCGAGAGCGATCAGCTTCATCAACCGCGGCTTCGCAGAAGGAAGTCCGAAGTTGGGCTGCGACCTCCTCTGCCGGGCAATTGCGGTCGTCGGGACAGCCCGAACGTGGACCGTGCAGCTCGCGCCCCCACGCTCACCGTAGGTGCTCGTCGATCACCCGCCAGATCTGGCCGCGCTCGAAGCCTGGCCGAAATCCTTGCGCCAGGTCGACCCGCGATCCTCAGACGCCTCCAACGACCCTTGATCCGATCGGGCTCGACGTCAGCGATGACCGCTGGAACATGTCGGGGTCCTCGCGATTCAGGATCCAATGCGAGCCCGTCAACGTCGGCGGCGGTGGCCTCGGTCTTGGACCACCACAACCAGATCGACTTCGACGTGTCCCGGCTGGGCAGGTGCTCGATGGATGGTGAGCCGGATGACCGTGCCGGCGATGATCGGCAACGTCCCGCCGTGGCCCACCCAGCCGGCCCGGCGGGTCGCCGCGGATGCAGCCGATCCGGTCTGGGCCCGGGCCTGGCCGTAGCTGCGGGTGTCGGTGACCGTGACCGCCTGCTCGGCGCCCCAGGTGCCGGGTCGCAGAAGGCGAACTCGCCGCCGTGCTTGGCCGGCCGGCCGCCCTGTGGCTGATGGACCGGTGGCGGGGTTGGGCGGCGCAGCACCCGATACAAGCGCATCCGCCCGAGGATCGGCACGGGCAGGTTGCGCAGCAGCCAGTGCCGTACACCTTGGTCAGTGCGTCAATTTCGATCATGTCAGGTCCTCGATTCGGGGCAACGCCGGCTCAAGGTTCCGGGCCGGCAAACGGGTCAGTGCTCGTCGAGGATCTCGATGTCGCTCACCGTCGGTTCGCGGGTCAGCGCGAACGCCGCGGTGGCCTCGGCGCTTCCCGGCACCGCCTGACGGGACGCCCGCAGGCTCTCGGCCGACTCCCACCGCCAGATCCCGACCCAGGTCTCATCGTCGATCCGGCCCAGCCGCGCTTCGGTGAGACCGGGGACCGCTGCCCTGGTCGCGGCGACCAGGGCAGCGTGGCGGGCCCGGAGCTCTCCGGCGTCGGCGGAGTCAATGTGGAAATGGGTGACGGTGACAACTGGCATTGCTAGACTCTCTCTCTAGAGTTGACTTCTAGTGACGAAATCTAGATATAGTCTCCAGTTGTGAGTGATGTCAAGCGGCCGAACAAGCGAGCACAGAAGTCCGAGGAGACACGCCGACGGATCCGGCAGGCGGCACTCGAGTTGTTCACGCGCGACGGATACGGCGCGACGAACCTGCAGGACGTCGCCGACCGTGCCGGCGTCGCAGTCCAGACGATCTACTTCGTCTTCGGCAACAAGCGCACCCTGCTCAAGGAACTAGTCGACGTCACGATTGCCGGTGACGAAGCGCCGGTAGCCACCATGAACCGACCCTGGTACACCGATGCGCTCGCCGCCGACACCGCTCAAGCGATGCTGCGCGCTTACGTCGCCGGTACCACATCCGTGTTGGAGCGGGTGGCACCCATCGGCAAGATGCTGCAGGCCGCAGCCGCGAGCGACCCGGAAGTCGTCACGCTATGGCCACAGGAGGCCAACCCGCGGTACGTCGTCCAGCAACACGCGGCCAAGGCGCTGATCGGCAAGCCGGACGCGAAACCGGACGTGACAGCGGAGGAGGCCGCAGACCTGCTGTACGGCCTACTCAGCCCCGAGTTGTACCTGGTGTTCGTACACGAACGCGGCTGGCCGACCGAACGCTGGCAACGCTGGGTCGGCGACACCCTGCACGCCCAACTCTGCACCGACTGACGATGCCCGGCATTCTCTCGACTCAGCGTCACCAACGTGGGTTGCCGCTGTCAGGCGGTGAGTCGCCGGACGTAGACCGGACTCGGCGCGGTGTGCAGATGCAGCGGCTCTGTCGCTGATCCTGTGGCTGCGTGCAGCTGACGCCAGGATCGCCGCGGTGCTGTCCACTTTGATGAAGCTGCTTCCGCATCTGTCCCATGTCGTGATCGAAGCGGTCGAGCGATCGGCCGCGATGATCGTGTTGCGGGTGCGGCCGCGGCCGCGGGGGAGTCGGTGCCCGCAGCGCAGCAGCATCTCGGCCCGGACCTGCCCGTCGGCGAGGAAGACGACCCGGTCGGCGTAGGAGGCGGCGTTGGGGTCGTGGGTCACCATCACGATGGTCTGGCCGTGGTCGCGCACGGAGCGGCGCAGGAAGCCCAGCACCTCGGCGCCCGACCGCGAGTCGAGGTTGCCGGTGGGCTCGTCCGCGAAGATCACATCAGGGCGGGCGACAAGAGCGCGGGCGCAGGCGACGCGCTGCTGCTGGCCGCCGGAGAGCTGGCTCGGCCGGTGCGACAGCCGGTCGCCGAGGCCCACGGTCTCGATGACCTGGGCGAACCAGTCCCGGTCGGGCCTGCGGCCGGCGGTCGACAACGGCAGCAGGATGTTCTCCTGCGCCGTCAGGGTCGGCAACAGGTTGCGTCGGCCGGTGGACCGCTGCTCGTCGCTGCGCAATCGGCGTTGTCGCTGTGGACCGGCGCCAGTAGCACGGATGGACCGGTGGAAGGCCGGGGTGACTACGGCCGGGCATGCGCGGTAGACGGTTACATCGGCGTGGTCGCCATCGGTCACTGGCAGGCGCTTGTTCTGGGCGACGAGCCGGCGCAGACGACGTACCTTCCCTCCGACCGGCTGTTTCTTCGGTGAGCGGCGGCGTACGAGGAAGACGAGCTGATGGGGGCTGCACGCCGAGCAGTAGGTGATGGTGTGGAGTGGGACGCGGATGGAGATGTCCGCTGGGTGGTGGACGGGACAGTCGTGATGTTCGATTCGGCGTGGCCTGGAACGGAGTTGGAGCCGGGCACCCACCTCGTGGTCGATCTGCATCCGAGCACGTACCGGGTCCGGGCTACGTACCGCGCCGATGGCGACAACTGGATGAGCCTGGTCCAGCTCCAACCCCTGCCTTGAGGCCCACGCCTGCCGCATTCATTTTGACGTCGGTCAGGTCCGGCAGCGGCTAACCTAGGATCGCACGCCGATGCCACGCCGGTACGTCTGCGGGCTGTGCCCGGTCCAGCGTCGCACGGCGCGGTGGAAGGAGCTGTACTCGGCGAACCCGAGCAGGGTGGCGATCTCGTGCAGGGTGTACCGGGGGTTGCCGAGGTGTTCCAGGGCCAGCCGGTGCCGCGTGGTGTCGAGCAGTTGCTCGAACGTGGTGCCTTCGGTCCGCAGCCGGCGGTAGAGGGTCTGCCGGCTGATCCCCAGCGCCCGGCTGGTGGCCTCGGCGGTGGGTGGACCGAGCGGCAGTCGGGTGACGATGTGCTCGCGCACCTGTCGGCTGTCGGCGCCGGTGGCCGCGACGCGTTCGGCGAGTGTCACGGCGTGCTCGTGCAGCACAGCGAACAGGTAGCTCTGCGCCCGGGGCGGCGGCCGGCCGAGGAGTTCGGCGACGAACGTGATCCGGTCTTCTGCCTGACCGAAGCGCACCCGATCGCCGAAGACCGCCGCGTAGGCGGCGGCATGACCGGGCCGCTCGTGCCGGAAGTCGGCGCGCAGGTCGATGTCTGCGGCGTCGGCCAGAAACCGGAGCGTCGTGGCGATCTCGCCGAGCGCCAGTTCGGCGCCCTGCGTCGTGCGCGAGGCCGCCTCGGTGCGGTGGTAGCTCAGCTCGGCCCGGCCGGTCGTGATCCGCAGCGCCAGCCGCAAACCCGTGCCGAGCACGTTGGCGTGACGGACCGCCAGGCACAGCGCCTCTCGCAGCGATGGGCTGTGCGCCGCCAGCTGCCCGATCACGCCGACGTTGCCGTCGCTGGCGCATCGGCCGGCCAGCCGCAGCGCCACCGCGGGGTCGCCGGTCAGGTCCGGCGCCGCGCGTTCGAGCCGCGCCAGCGCGGCGAGCGGGACGTGCGCATCCGGATCGATGTACCGGTCGACCGCGAATCCGAGCACCCGCTCGACGGCAGCCGGATCAGCCCCGACCGCGACCAGCGACCGGGCGGTGTTCGCCACCACCGCGACGCAGACCGACGCACCCGCCTCGGCCGTCCTTTCCACCTGCCACCCTCCCGTGTCACCGGACGCCAGGTATCGGCAACGTGAGGCGATGGTAGTGCGGTGGCCGCAGTCGTAGCGTCACGGCTCATGAAGCCACTTGTCACCCTGCGAATCGTCCCCCGTACTGTCGTCGTGGGCGCCTGGTGCGTCGCCGGCTTCCTGGTCATGATGGTCGGCGGGTCGTTCACCGAGGCGCTGTTCAGCCGGGTCGGCTACCCGGGTGCCGGCTGGGGTGGTGTCCCGGTCACCTTCGACCTGGCGGGCAAGCGTGACGCGCTGGACCAGCTGGCGGCGAAGGGCACGCTCGACCTGTTCGGCTGGGTCCAGGTCGTCGACATCACCATCATCATCGGCACGCTGCTCTTCTTCACTGCGCTCAGCGTGCTCGCATGGCGTACTCAGCCGCCCGGCGACTGGCTCGACCGGCTCGGTCGGCGCACGACGGCCGCGTTCGTGCTCGCCCCGACCGCCGACGCCGTCGAGAACCTCACCGCACTGCTCCTGATCGCCGGGCAGCCGCAGCCGCTGACCGTGCTCAGCCTCGCCAACTCACTCGCCACCCTGGCCAAGACCTTCCTGTTCATCGGCGGGTGGATGGGAATCGCCGTGCTGCTGCTGGCCACCGCGCGGCGGGCGGCGGCAACGTTCGCCAGGTGAGGGCTACGGCTGACCAAGTACGGTACGGCTGAACGCACCCGTCGCGGCCAACACCAGACGTGACATCCCCTCATGCCAATGAGCGGGCAACTGGCCGGGCCGGCTCGGACGACGTCCACGGCCTGCCTTCCGCCATGACAACAGCGTAAGGTCGGCCCATGATCGAATCCCAACGCGAAGCCGTGCCGCGCAACGACGGTGGCGAACTCGACACCGACCTCGCCTTCTTGTCCTTCGCTCGATCATGCGTGCTGAAGAAGGTTGCCGGGCTGAACGAGCAGCAGCTGCGGCGCCGCTTGGTCGTCTCCGACACCACATTGCTGGGCCTGGTCCAGCACCTGACCGACGCCGAAAGGTACTGGTTCGGCTACACGTTCGCTGGCGACCCGCGCTACGCCGACGTCGACTCGGACATGGTGGTCGCGCCGGACCGGTCCCCGGATCAGATCATCGCCGGCTACCGGGCTGCGATCGCCGACAGCGATGCCCACATCAGCGCAGCCGCTTGCCTTGACGTTCTCACCACGCAGCCGGTCGGTGACGCCCCTCGTACGCTTCGCTGGGTGCTCGCCCACATGACGAGTGAGACCGTCCGGCATGCCGGTCACGCCGACATCCTGCGCGAGCTCATCGACGGTGCCACCGGCCGGTAAGAGGTCGGGGCTCGGGGTTGTCGCGCTGTCCGGTGCTACGCGAGCCCGTGGAACGTTCGAAGGCCACCGGCCCGAAGGTTCAGCCAAGTGGCGGTGAGGAACGCACGGATCTGCCGCCGACCAGGCATCACAGCACGTGATTAAGCAGGGCAGAGCCCTGCGCCCCGGGTGCGCCGATGAGAGTGAACCCGCCGGAAGAAGGGCGTTATCACGGCGAGCCAGGCGGTCAGAAGATGTAGAACGTGTGGTTGTAGGGGCGGCCTCGTTCGTAGATGGCACGCAACCGTGGCTGCCTGACCTCAGGCAGTCGGGCCAGAACGCTGAGGAAGATTGGGCCGTCGGGCTCGAACCGGTAGCCCGGGAGCAGTGCCGGCAGGGCCTCCGGCGGGATCGGGACCGACCGCCCAACCGGCTTCGGGGCTTGGTGGAACGCGAGGTGCCGCCAGGCGTCCCAGGCCAGCGGGATCGGCTTCACCGGCGGGGCCACCGGCCAGAGTTCGCCGGTCTGCGGATGTTCTGGGATAAGGGCGAAGTCGGCGTCGGCGTCCGGAAGACCGGGTCCGGCCAGGACGAGGGTGCGCTCCGGCCCCGTGCCGACCGGGCCGACGAGACGCTCGAGAGTGGGCCGGAAGACCTCGGCGACCTGGTGATCGGGGATCAGGATCGGTTCGCCGCCCGAGGCAGCCAGCAAGTGTGCCAGCGCCGAGGCTGCGGTGGCCGCCCACATCGGGTCCCAGCCGCTGCCCGGTTCGGACGGCGGGATACCGGGCCGCTGGTCGATCAGGTCCGCCCAGTCGAGCACCGGGTGCGGGCCGGGACCGTCCTCGATCACGTGGGTGGTCAGCGGGTCCAGCCAGACCGCCTGTCGTAGGCTACAGTCGTCGATCCGGATGGCCACCGGCGTGCCGCAGGTGACGCAGACCATGTTGGGCTCGCTGCCGTCGAGGCCACAGCACGCGGAGTCGCCGACCAGCGCCGGGTCGATGACGGCGCCGCGGACGTCCCCGGGGGCGAGCAACACCCGGCCGACCGGCCCGGCGGAGATGCTGAACCTCGGCGCGTACCAGCCGAGCGCCTCGGCCTCACCGGCTTCGAGTTCGGCCCACCGGCGCCATGGCGAACCAGAGGGCAGCGGATTCACCGCGAACGTGCCGGGCTCCAGTGCCGGCGCGAGCGATCCCGGCCCGTTGCCGTACTTCTGGTCCGCGTGGACGGGCAGCGCCACCCTCGACACCGGAACCGTCAGAGTGGCGTCGCAGCTCCTGCAGCCGAAAACCGTCATGTATCCCCCGCGCGTCGTGACCAATCTAGATCATCGGATCATGCGGTTGTGGTCGAGGAGCACGACGGCGGAGGGGTTGGTCACGGCGAAAGTCGGACCGGCGACCGTGCCTGGCCTCGCGCCGGCCCTCGACCCCGGACATGGAGTACGCGCTGCTCAGCCAGCACAACACGGTGACCGGAGCAGGCACTACGGCGCGCCGCGGCGACTCGGCCCACCCGTGTGCGTGGCGCCGCCCGCCCACCCCGGCTGACGCCGCCTCGGGGTCGGCCCCGCGCCCGACGTGTGCCAGGCCCGCTGGTGTCTGCTGCTGCTCGCCGCGACCCGGCAGGAGTATGCCGGGATCACCGCGGTCCGTCCGGTCGCGCCGCCGCCATCCCACTGACCACAATCACCGATCATTCAGGCTGGATCGTTATCGCTGCCGTCGTACGCGGCGGCTAACCGGCGGTAGCCGCTCCCGGACGTCTCTCACCCACGGCCTTGGCCGTGCACCCAACGCCCCCGTTTCCGACGGAAAGGCCGCGTCGTATGGTGCGCGGAGCACATCCTGGACGACCCGGCGAAGTTCGCCAGAGTCGTGCGGTTTCTGGCGGCTCGTCGGGGGAGCGTTGGCCCAGGACGTCGGTGGAACAGATCCGACGCTCGGCGAGTGCCGACGGCCCGGTGGCCGCGGCGCCGCAGCGGCTGACGGACCTGCTGCATCCGTCATGGCCACTGCAGCGTGTTCATCACCTGCGGGGGTCCGTGGCGGGCCAGCAGCCGGGCGGCTTCCTTCCGGCTGGTGTCTTCGCGCGGCCGGTCATTACCTCGCCGAGCATCCCCGGCAGCCGGGATGGGGCTGCGTGCCGGGCGGCCCGGCCAGCCGCGTACAGGGCGACGCGCGCCCGATCGCCGTCGGCGTAGCGCAGCAGCACCGGCAGCGCCTCGGCTGGCCGGTCGGTCCAGACCAGCGCGCCGAGCGCCGCCTCGGCGATCACCACCTCGGGGGCGTCGGGGTGGCGCAGCACCAGCTCGCGGCCGGCGCCGGAAACCGGTGCGGCGGCCCGGATCGCCGCCGCGCGCTGCCACACCCTGCCCGGCATCGCCGATGATCAGCTCCTGCAGGTGGACGAGCTCGCATCCCCACGGTTCGAGGTCGCGCGTTGCGATGAAGCATCTGTGTCAGTGCGTGCCGGGACGCATGGCGGCCGCGGCATCCGCGGCGACGGTGAGTGGATCTGTGAGCGGTCGATCTAGCAGGCGCACGAGGTCGGGCCTGGTGTTGTTGAGGAAACCGTGGCGGACACTGGTGGCGATTGAGACGAGCATCGGCGGCTGGAATGGCAGCAGGTCGGCGTTGCCGAGTAGCCGGCTGCGGTACTCGCCCAGTCCGATTTTACGGTGGGCGACGCCGAGACGATCGGCGATGTCGCCAGCCGTTATCGGGTCGCCGACCAGGTCGTAGACCTTGCCGACATGCGCGGTGGGCTCGCTTGCGACGACGGCTGCGGCAGCTGCCAGGTCGGCCCGCGGTACCACGGAGAGTGCGCCGGTCCCGAATGCTGATTCCAAGCCGTCGGGAGTCCAGGCGAGCAAGGCACCGAAGAGTTCGGCGTACAGCCCGTTGCGCAGGATGGTCCACGCGAGCCCGCTGGTCTTGATCATTTGCTCGGTAGCCCGGTGGGCGAGTGCGAACCCGAGGTGGTCCCCGGCGCTGGTCAGGCTGGTGTAAATCACGTGGGCCACGCCATCGCGGCCAGCAGCGTCGAGAAGAGTCCGGTGACGCGCGATGACCTGGTCGTCCTCGGCATACCCGGCCGAGACGAGGAGCAGGGTCGAAACGCCTGTGAGGTCGAGGGTTGCGGGGTCGTCGAAGTCAAGGTGGCGCTGTGCGCTGGTGGGAGTGCGACTCCCTCCCAGGGCAGGTACCTCCCGCTTGTCGAGCTCTGCGAGTGTCAGGGAAGCGAGCTGTCCGTTGGCGCCGGTCACCATGATCATTGCGGTTCGGTCTCCTGTCGTGGTTCTCTTCAGTAACTACGGTGAGATCCTGAACCCGCGTCCGGCGGCTCACAAGGAGGCAGTCTCGTGTCACTAAGGCACACTGAGGTAACCGCAGGAGCCGCCGAGCTCGAACCATGCGGACAGCCGGATCACCCAGACTGCGGCATCCGAGATGTTCTTGACCGGGTGGGTGACAAGTGGTCGGTTCTCGTGATCGTCGAACTCGCCAATGGGCCGCGACGCTTCCGCCAACTCCAGCGCGCCATCGACGGGATCTCCCAGCGTATGCTGACCCTCACGGTGCGTCGCCTGGAACGAGACGGCCTCGTCCTTCGGACCGTGTACCCGACCGTGCCCGCCCAGGTCGACTACCGCCTCACCGAAACCGGCGCAAGCCTCACCCACCTCGTCAAAGCACTCGCCGACTGGTCACTGGCACACCGCGCAGCCATCGCCCAAGCCCGTCAGGCCTACGACGGCGATCACCCCGACAACGGAATCCGGTGACGCGCAGCGCGCCGTCAACGTCCTGCCCCGCAACAGTTAGTCGCCCTGCCCGCCGTGGTCACGTTCTGGGGCAGGCGTGGCGGGTGCGGAGGCCGGGCCGGCAGGCTCACCCAGATATGGGCGAGCGCCGCAGCGCGGACAGTGGGCTGCCCGGCTGCGGCCTCCGTTGCGCTGATCTTCCGGGAAATCGCGGACTGCGTGCCGAGCACCGCTGCCGCCGCCGTGAAGGACCCACGCCGCACCATCTCGACCGTCACGCGCAGTCCGGCCAGTGCCAACTCCGGCATGATCCGACGGCGATAGGCGAGACCAGAGTCCGATCAGGCGTCGAGCCTCGGGTAGTCGGCGTCCGCTCGGTAGGCGCTGTCGCGCTGGGCCTCCAGCGACGCGAGCCGCTCCCGCAGCGTGGTGGTGACTGCGATGTACGCGTCGGAGTTGAGCAGCAGGCGCAGGGGCGGATCCGCCGAGGTCGCCGCCTCGATGATCGCGTGGGCGACCCCGGACTGGCTGCCGACCATTTCCTCGACTGAGATCGGTGGCATGTCGGCGGGCCCACCGCGGTAGGGATCGCTGACCGGGACCCGCTCCGCGGCGTCCTGGAAGCCTGTCCGGACCATTCCCGGCTCGACCAGGATGGTCCTGATCCCGAATGGAGCGATCTCCGCCGCCAGGGTTTCGAGGTAGCCCTCGATTCCCCACTTGGTCGCGTGGTAGATCGCGAAGCCAGGGAAGGTAATGTGCCCGCCCATGCTCGACAGCTGGACGAACACGCCGCCGCCCTGCTCACGAAGGGGCGGAACCACCCGACGAGCGAGCTGGATCGAGCCGGTGAGGTTGGTGGCGATCACCCCGTCAATGTGCTCGTCGGAGAGATCCTCGGCGGCGCCGAACACGCCGTAGCCGGCGTTGGAGACGACGACGTCGATCCGGTCGTGGTCGGCGAACGCGGCGGCGACCACGTCCTCGATCTGGGCGACGTCACGCACGTCCAGACTCCGTCGCCACAGCCGGTCGCCGTGCTTGGCGGCCAGATCGTCGAGTTGTTCCGGTCGGCGCAGTGTGGCGGCGACCCGGTCGCCTTGCGCCAGGGCCTGCTCCGCCAGCTCCCGACCGATCCCGCGGGACGCTCCGGTGATGAACCATGTAGTCATGTGAGCCTCCTGCCCGTATTGGTTCGCCAGCCGCCGGTCGCGGCGTTGACCGCGCACGGCGGCGTCGGCGACTGACCCCGTGCCTGGTGGACGGCCTGGGTCAGGTCGACGTGCGGTTCGCGCTCGTCTCGCGCCAAGCCGGCGAACAGCTTCGCGACGACCTGCTCGACAGGCATGCTCTGGTCCGAGACGGCGCCCGCCGGTAACGGCGAGTCCCCCAAGGGCGCCGGGAAACGTGTGTCAGCCACCCGGATCAGGTGCCCGCGACCGTGGCATGCGAACCATGATGATTGCTCACAGCACACCTGCGCATTGCGCATGCCTCGCGGATCCGGTCGAGCACCGCGCTGGTGGCCTGGCCCGATTCGACCGGGGAAGCCGGTGCCGCTCGGAAACTCGGTTGCAGGCGCTGACGTGCGGCTGTGTCCGCTGTGGATCGGCGGTCGGCGTCGTGCGGCCGGTCATGCTCCTGTCGCTCGGCCACCTACTAATTCTTTGTCAGGCGCTGCGGTTGATTTCCCTGTTGGCCCGCGGTGGGCGCGCCAAGGTGGTCGGGTGCTCGTGTGGCGGCACCAGGTCGCGGTACTACGCCGCGGGTCACGTCCACGCGCCGAGCATCCAACGTAAAGCCCGGGCTCAGGTCAACCCGTCCACGAATCGCTCGGCTGATCATTGAGTATGCCGCGCAGAGCGCTGTCCCGCCGGATCGTGATCCGGGCAGGTTGAGCGGCATGCTCACGGGTCCAGGATGGGCGTCTTCATCTCGTTGACCGGCCGATGCGGGCAGCCCTGAGCGGACTTCGATGCGCTTGTGGGATTGTCCCCGATCCTGAACTCTGACATCCTCCTGCGTGGACGCTGCCGCGACGGTCGCCAATCCAGGTACCGCGCTGCGGCGACGCCTTTGGCGGAGGGACCCTCGTGAAGCGCAGACGTCGCCATCTCCTTGCATGCCTTGCGGTCGGTGCCCTGGTGGCATCGACCGGTTTTGTCGGTATCCACTTCTCTGGCGCCGAGGCGCCAGCCACCGCCGCGGTCGGCGACGGTGAGATGCCCGGTGGGCTCGGCGCCCATCTGGAGCGCCTGCGCCGGGCCGCTCCCGGCAACGACGGCATGTCGCCGGACGGGCCCGGTGGCGCCGCCCAGCAGGAGTTCCTGGAGCGGGCCTATCCAGCCAACGCGATCACCATCGCCCAGCTCGACCGGTCCAAGGCTGCCTACTCCGCCGCCGAGAAGCGCTTCCGCGGCGGCCAGCGGTGGACCAACGTCGGCCCGAGCGAGGCGGTCTACCCGTTCGCCGAGCAGCGCGACGCGTTCAACTACGTGCCCAACGAGTACGTCGCCGGCGGCAGGGTCACCTCGATCGACATCAGCCCGGACTGCAACAAGCTGCTCTGCCGGGCGTACGTCACCCCGGCCGGCGGCGGTGTCTGGGGCACCCTGAACATCCTCGCCGCCGAGCCCAAGTGGTTCTACCTCGGCGGCCCGCTGGGCATCAACGCCGCCGGCTCGGTGAAGATCGACCGCAACGACCGCACCGGGCTGACCATCTACGTCGGCACCGGCGAGGCGAACACCTGCGGCTCCGGCTGCGTCGCCGGCGTCGGCCTGTACAGGTCGACCGACGGTGGCCTGACCTGGTCCGGCCCGTTGGGCAAGGACGTGCTGGCCGGCAAGGGCATCGGCGAGATCACGATCAAGCCCGGTGACCCGAAGACCCTCTACGTGGCCACCACCACCGCCCTGCGCGGCGTGTCCAGCTCCTGCTGCACCGGGGGCACCAGGCCGGTGCCGGACGCCGAGAAGTGGGGCCTGTACAAGTCCACCAACGGCGGCAAGAGCTGGACGTTCATCCACAATGGCTCGGCGGACGCCAGCCAGTGCACCGGCAGCATGGCCGAGTACAACAACACCACCTCCTGCTCGCCGCGGGGTGTGCGCTACGTCAAGCTCGATCCGAAGAACGCGAACATCGTCTACGCCTCCTCCTACGCCCGGGGCGTCTGGCGCTCGTCCGACGCCGGGGCGACGTGGACGCAGATCAAGCCGTCGCTCAACGCCGCGGTGTTCCAGACTCGCGCCGCGATCGACGTCACCACCCTGCCGGGTGGCAAGACCCGGATGTACGTCTACGAGGGCAACATCGGCAACCCGTACTCGCGGCTGTTCCGCAGCGACGACGTGGCCACCGGCAACCCGACGTTCACCGATCTGACCAGCGCGAACCCGGCCGACCCGGGCTTCGCCACCTACGACCAGTGCGGTGGCCAGTGCTGGTACGACGTGTTCGTGCACACCCCCGAGGGGCACCCGGACATCGTCTACACCGGCGGCAGCTACGTCTACGGCGAGACGGTGGCCCACAAGCGGGCTGTCGTCCTCTCCACCGACGCCGGGGTCAGCGGCACCGACATGACCTACGACGGTACCGACGAGCTGCACCCCAACGGCCTGCACCCCGACCAGCACGCGCTGGTCACCAACCCACGGAACCCGTACCAGTTCTTCGAGGCCAACGACGGCGGCGTCATGCGCTCCAGCGGTGAGTTCGTCGACCGGTCGTCCTGGTGCGACAACCCGAAGCGCAACCTGACCACGCAGGCGCAGAAGGACCGCTGCAAGCAGATGCTGGCGAGGATTCCCTCCAAGCTGGAGGGCGTCAACAAGGGCATGAACACGCTGCAGTTCATCAGCCTGTCGGTCAGCCCGCACGACGCGAACCTGCTGCAGGGCGGCACCCAGGACAACGGCACCTGGGAGAACAAGGGCGAGCGCCGGCGCTGGGTCAACACCATGATCGGTGACGGCGGCGCCTCCGGCTGGGATGTCGGCAAACCGGAGTTCCGGTTCCACACCTTCTTCGACGTCTCGCCCGAGGTCAACTTCGACAACGGTGACATCGGTAGCTGGATCTGGACCGCCGACCCGATCTACGGCCAGCCCGGCAACCTGTTCTACGCCCCGGTGATCAGCGACCCGAAGGTCAGCGGCACCATGTTCGCCGGCACCGGACTGTCGGTGTACCGCACGAAGACCTTCGGCCTGGGCGATCGCAGCCTGGCCGAGGCCAACCGGATCTGCAACTCGTGGACCGGCACGTATGAGGAGCAGTGCGGCGACTGGGAGCCGCTGGGCACCACCAACCTGACCGGCGCCGCGTGGGGCGACCGGGCCGGCGGTGCTGTCTCGGTAATCCAGCGGGTCGACTCGGACACCTCCACCGCATGGGCGGCCACCAGCACCGGCCGGGTCTTCGTGACCCGCAACGCCGACGCCGAGCCGGCCTCCGCGGTGACCTGGACCCGCATCGACAGCGCCACCACGCCGAACCGGTTCGTCACCAGCATCCACGTCGACCCGGCTGACCCGGCCCGGGCGTGGATCTCCTACAGCGGCTTCAACTCCAACACCCCGGCCACCGTCGGGCACGCGTTCGAGGTGAAGACCACCGGTAGCGGGGCGACCTGGACCGACCGGTCGTACAACTTCGGCGACCAGCCGATCGCCGACCTGGTCCGGGACGACGTCACGGGCGACCTGTACGCGTCCACCGACTTCGGCGTGCTGCGGCTGGCCACGGGCAGTACCTCCTGGGTGAAAGCGGCCGACGGCATGCCGAACGTCGAGGTCGCCGGGCTGACCATCGTGCCGGGCAAGCGGATCCTCTACGCCGCCTCGCACGGCCTTGGCGCCTGGCAGTTGAAGCTCAGGTAAGGAACGGATCATCGGCAACATCCCGGTGAGGGGCCGCAGCCGCGGCCCCTCACCGCTGCCCGAGCGGGCCGCCCGGCTGTGGCGTTCCCTCGGCGCGGCCTTCGTCATCCTGGTGTTCGTGCCACCGCTGCTGTTGCTGGTCTCCGGCTCGCTCACCGAACCGGGTCTACCGCCGTCGCCCACTCCGCAGCTGGTGCCCGACCCGGTCTCCACCACCGGCTACGAACGTGCCCTCGACCTGGGCGGCCTGCTACGCGCCTCGCTCAACTCGGTGCTCGTCGCGGTCGTGGCGGTGCCGCTGAGCGTGCTGGTCGCCTCGCTGGCCGGATTCGCCCTGGCCCGGCTCGCCCCGCGGACCACCGCCGTGGTGGTCGCGGCCTCCCTGGTCGCGCTCATGGTGCCGGCGACGGCGCTGCTCGTGCCGCGCTTTGCGATCTTCCGATTCCTGGGGCTGACCGACACCCTCGTCCCGCTGATAGCTCCGGCCCTGCTGGGCACGTCACCGCTCTACGTCCTGGTCTACTACCTGGCCTTCCGGGCGCTGCCGACCGACCTGTACGACGCCTGCCAGGTCGAGGATCTGTCACCGGTACGCACCTGGTGGCAGGTGGCGTTGCCGCTCGCGCGCCCGGTGACCGCCGGGCTCACCGCGCTGACCTTCATCCTGACCTGGTCGAACTTCCTCGATCCGCTGATCTACGTCTACGATCGCGATCTGTTCACCCTGCCGCTGGCACTGCGGTCGCTGTCGCTGCTGGACCCCACCAACTTCCCGGTCTTCCTGGCCGGGGCCGTGATCGCCACGCTTCCCGCACTGGCCGTCTTCGTCTTGGCGCAGCGGCGCTTCCTGCACGACCACTGATCGAGGGGATGACCACCGTGAGACTGAAGTCCCTGCTCGCCGTGGCGCTGTGCGGCGCGCTCGCCGTCACCGGCTGCGGCTCCGGTGCCGGGTCGTCCTCCCGCGACCAGGTCAAGCTGCTGGTCTTCGGCGCCCCCGAGGAACTGGCCGCGTACCGGACGCTGATCGACGCGTACGAGGCGGCCCGGCCCGGCTATCGGGTCCAGCTGATCGAGGCCAGCGACCGCAAGGACCTGCTGGCGCGCTTGGCCACCTCCGTCGCCGGCGGGGCGCCGCCGGACGTGTTCCTGATGAACTACCGCTTCTACGGCCAGTTCGCGGCCAAGGGGGTGGTCGAGCCGCTCGACGAACGCATCGCCGCCTCCGCGGCGGTCGACCCCGCCGACTACTACCCGGTGGCGATGGACGCCTTCAAATGGCGCGATCAGCAACTCTGCCTGCCGCAGAACGTCTCCAGCCTCGCCGTCTACTACAACCGCACGCTGTTTGCCAAGTACGGCGTACCGGAACCCAGACCCGGCTGGACCTGGAACGACCTGGTCGGTACCGCCATCGCGATGACCCGCGACAACCGCGGCGTGGTCATCAAGGGCACCGAGGCGGAGGGCGCCGCCCGGCTGCCCGCCGTGCACGGCCTCGGCGTCGAACCGTCGATCATCCGGCTCGCGCCGCTGGTGTGGTCCAACGGTGGCGAGATCGTCGACGACCCGGACCGACCCACCCGGCTCGTCCTGGACAGCCCTGCCGCTCGGGAGGCGCTGAAGAACCTCGTCGACCTGCGGCTGGCGTACGGCGTGGTACCCAGCGACGCGGAGGTGGAAGCGGAGGACGACGAGTCCCGCTTTGTCAACGGCCGGCTCGCCATGCTGATGACCTCCCGGCGAGCCACCACCAACTTCCGCACCATCACCGGCTTCGACTGGGACGTCGCCCCGCTTCCGGTCTACCGGCGGCCGGTCGGGGTGCTGCACTCCGACGCGTACTGCATGACCGGGGGGTCGAGGAACAAGGACGCCGCCTGGCGGTTCATGGAGTACGCCATGTCGGCGGACGGGCAGAAGATCATCGCGGCGACGGGCCGTACCGTACCGTCGCACGTCGAGACGTCCCGCTCTCCGGCTTTCCTCGACCCGAACCTGCCGCCGCGTAACTCACGGGTTTTTCTCGACGCCATCCCCACCGTCCGGGCGCTGCCCACCGTCTCCACCTGGCCGGAGATCGAGGACCTCAGCTACGGCATCCTGGAGAACGCCGTGCACCGCGGCGACCGGCTCGACGACGTCATCCGTGAACTGGACACCAAGAGCCGGCCGGTGTTCGCGCGAGGGGAGAACGGGTGAGCGGGGCCGGACTGGTCCTCGACGGTGTCAGTGCCGCATACCGCACCGAGACCGTCCTGCACGAGATCGACCTCGCCGTCGCCCGCGGCGAGCTGCTGGTGGTGCTCGGTCCGTCCGGCGCCGGCAAGTCGACCGTGCTGCGGGTCGTGGCGGGACTGGAGCCGGTAACGGCCGGGCGGGTGCGCATCGCCGGCCGCGACGTCACCGACCAGCGGCCCGGCCTGCGCAACGTCTCCATGGTCTTCCAGTCGTACGCGCTGTTCCCGCACCTGACCGTCGCCGAGAACATCGCCTTCGGGCTCGAGGTGCGCGACACTCCGCGCAGGGTGGCCCGCGAACGGGCCCGGGCGGCGGCCGAAACGGTCGGCTGCGCCGGGTTGCTCGACCGCCGGCCCGGGCAACTCTCCGGCGGCGAGCGCCAGCGGGTCGCCCTGGCCCGGGCGCTGGTGCGGGAGCCGGACGTGTTCCTGCTCGACGAGCCGTTGTCCAACCTGGACCTGGCACTGCGGGTGGAGATGCGCGCCGAACTGCGGGCTCTGCACGACCGCCTCGGGGCCACGATGGTCCACGTCACCCATGACCAGACCGAGGCGCTGGTGCTTGCCGACCGGATCGCCGTGCTGCGCGATGGCCGCATCGAGCAGGTGGGCACCCCGGAGGAGATCTGGCGGACCCCCGCCACGGTCTTCGTGGCCCGGTTCGTCGGCTCCCCGGCGATGAACCTGCTGCCGGCCGGCGGCCCGTTGCTGCCCATCGGCGATCCGCCGGCCCTGCCCGTCGAGGCGCAGATCGGCTTCCGGCCCGAGGCGGCCACCCTCGACGCGGGCCATGGCGCTCCCGCCACCGTCGACCGGGTCGAGGTGGTCGGCGAGGACGCCTACGTGTACCTCACCCTCGAAGGGGGGAAACCGGTGGTCGCCCGGGTGCCGACCGCCCGCCGTCCCGACCGGGGTGCCGCGGTACGCGTCGGCGTGCGCTGGGCCGACACGCACGTCTTCGACGCCGCCTCCGGCCGCCGGTTGGCGCCGTGAGCGCGGGGAACCAGTCGGGTTGGGCAGCAACGCGATCGCGACCAGGAGTTGACACGTGAGCGCGGGGAGCGGGACGGGTCCGCGAGCCCCGGCAACAGGAGTCGGCCGCGCGGCCCGGCCCGACGCTCGCTCGCGGCGGCAACTGGCGTTGATGCTCGCGCCGTACCTGGTCGGACTGGTCGGGTTGGTGCTGCTGCCGGCCCTGGTCACCCTTGCCCTGGCGTTCACCCACTACGATCTGGTGCGTCCACCGGCCTGGGCCGGCTTCGACAACGTCACCGCGCTGGTCGAGGATCCGATCTTCCGCATCGCGTTGACCAACACCCTGGTCTTCGCGGTGGTGGCTGTGCCGCTGCGGATGCTGCTCGCGCTCGGCCTGGCGTTGTTGTTGCACCGCCGCGCACCCGGGGCGGGCACTGCCCGCGCGGCGGCGCTGCTGCCCACCGCGGTTCCCGAGATCGCGTACGGCCTGCTCTGGCTGTGGTTGCTCAATCCGCTGTACGGGCCGGTCAACCAGGTGCTGCGCGTCGGTGGGGAGAACGGGTTGACCGCGCTGGGGCGCACACCGCCGCAGTGGCTCACCGACCCGACCGACGCCCGGGCCGCGATCATCCTGATGAGCCTGTTCACCATGGGGGAGACCTTCGTGGTGCTGCTGGCCGCGCGGCGGGCGCTGCCCCGGGACGTCTACGAGATGGCCGCGGTCGAAGACGCCACCGGCTGGGACGTGTTCCGCCGGATCACCCTGCCACTGATGGCGCCGGTACTCGCCCTGTTGGCGGTCCGCGACGCCATCGCCAGCCTGCACTTCACGTTCGTGCCGGCGTTCGTGGTGACCGACGGTGGCCCGCCCCCGTACGCCACCACCTACCTGTCGCTGTTCGTGTACCAGACCGGCTTCGAGTACCTGCGCTACGGCTATGCGGCGGCGGCCACGCTGGTGATGATGGTGCTCACCCTGGCCGCGGTGCTGGTGCAGTGGCGGCTGATCCGCCGCTACCGACGCTTCTACCCGCGCTAGCGGGAACCGCGGCGGATGACGGTGCGTCCCACATGACGGAGGTGCGCTGCCCATGCGTCGAGCGTCGATCGTGCTGACCGCGGTCGGGGTGCTGGTGTTGATGACCGCCTGCGGTCTGGCTGGCGACCCCGGGTTACGGCCGGCCGTCCCACCCACCGGTCCACCGCCGCCGAGAAAGGCGTCGACCATCGAGCCCCCGCCCGCTGGCGGCTCCGGCGTCGCGCCGCCGACCAACCCGGGTGGGTCGGCCGGGCGGCCCTCGCCGGACCGCGGCGGTGGCGCGCCGCCCCCGCCATCCGGCGGGGAGATCCCGGGCGGACTGCCGTGGGGCGGGCGCACACTCACCGGCACCGTGAAACGCTCGGGCGGGTGCACCATGCTGGTGGTCGGGACGCGGCGCTGGGCGTTGACCGGTGCGGCGGCCGAGGCACTGAACCCGGGTGACCGGGTTACCGTGCACGGCGCGCTGGCGCCGAGGCCGGCCGCCTGCGCCGACCGGGACCTGGCGCAGACCGTCGCCGTCGCCCGCGTCGACCTGGCCTGACCCAGAGGTGCTCGGTCATCTCCTCGTTCAACGCGGTCTCCGGTGCACCGTGCCAAAACTCGCCCGGTGGCCCTGTGATGAGCGAGTCGATTTCTCGGCGGCTGGGTTTGGCCGATGTGCAGATGGTGTTTCGGCAGCTCGGTTCCAGGTAATTGACCTGTATGGCGGAGTTTGACGACAGCGCGAGGCCAGGTCAGCTGAGGGTGATGACCCTCAACCTGCTTTCGCCGGATCATGCCCACTGGGAACGTCGTCGTTCGGTGTTACAGGCGGGTCTGGCAAGCTTGCGCCCGGACCTGGTCGCCCTGCAGGAAACGGTCTGGGGTGATGGCTATGACCAAGCTCCGGACCTGCTCGGCCCTGACTATCACATCGTTCGTCACTCCGGGCGCTCTGCTGACGGCGTCGGCGCTGCTCTCGCCAGCCGATGGCCGGTCGGTACCGTACGTGAGGTTGACCTGCACGTCACCGACCGCGTGGACCTGCCATGGTGCGCCGCCGTCGTGGCCGAGATCGAAGCGCCACCGCCGATCGGGCCCTTGTTGTTCGTTCACCACAAGCCGACCTACCACGTGGGTTACGCCTACGAACGCGAGCTGCAAGCGGTCGCCTGTGCCGAGTTCATCGAGGAGCAACTCGGCAGCCGGGACATGCACGTGGTGTTGGCCGGGGATTTCGATGACACTCCGGACTCTGCCAGCATAAGGTTCTGGACCGGCAAGCAGTCGCTGTGCCGACGCAGCGTCGCGTACCGGGATGCCTGGTCTGCGATACACCCAGACGAACTCGGCCACACGTTCACACCGCTGAACCCACTCGTGCAGGCCGGCGAGATGTCGCTGGAGCTGGGACGCCGCATCGACTACGTCATGGTTCGCTGCGGCATCCACGGCCCGACCCTGGACATCGTCGACTGCCGGCTGGCCTTTGACGAACCGGTCGACAAAGTGTGGGCCACTGATCATCTCGGAATGGTCGCCGATCTGGCGACACCCGAACATCCACCCGGTGCCTGGCGCTCCTCGTAAACCGCACTCGGAGCAACCGCAGCTGGATTTGTATCCGCTCATAGCCGTCGATCGAGCACCGACCGGAGTTGTGTCCGGCTGACCCGAGAGGATGAGTGACCGCAGGTCAGCCGCTGTCGCGTGGAGGGCACGGCGGTCAGGACCAGCATCCATCGGCACGCCTGCTCGGGCAGGACCACTGTGCCGACGGAGGCGGCAAGCGTCGGGCATGGTCTGCCGGGTGCCCTCATCCAGTCACGCTACCGCTGAATCAACATGTGGCGGGTCAGCCCAGCGGGCGGCCCGCCCGGGGCGCTCCAGCTGGCTGTGCTGCCGCTCAGTCCAGCCAGCAGATCACCGCGTCGCCATCCTTGGCGGCTGCCGCGAAGAAGCTTCGGACGCCTGGCAGATAGTGGGCTACCCATGCCAGCTCGCCGGGTCTTTCCCAGACTCCGGGGTAGATTTCGGCCCGGTCCAACTCCTGAGGGTCGACGCCGCGGATGAGCTCGTCTTCGGTGAGCGCAGCCAGTTGCGAGGCCGCAGCTGCTACCTGGACCGGTGTCAGATAGGAGGGCGGCCCGTAGCCCCAGTCGTCTTCGAGGTTTTCCAGGAAGTCAAGCATCTCGTCGCTGTCGGGTTCGACGTCCGGCAGCTCCACAAACGCCTCCGCTCCTAGGACCAGTGGAATCTCGAAGTCAAGCCGGTCGAGGAGGAAATCGAGTCCGTTCCATGCCTTGTCCGTGGTGCTCCAGCGTTCGGAGTTGTCGTCCCGCTCCGTCCTGGCAAGTCGGTGGGCCCAGGCGAGGTCGGTCTTGGCCTGCTCCAGTTCGTCCGGGGAAACGCGCAGCCAGTTGCCATTTATGCTCACGGCGCCAACCTAAAGGCGGGCTACGACGTTTGCCCTAGCAGCGGGCGACGAGCTCCGGCAACCCGGCGGTCCGTCATCCGCTCGCGGCCGTGGTGGGAAGGGCACGCCGGGAGCTGCGGGCGCTTTGGTCACCGGGCAACGGCGGCTCGCCGACGATCTCGTGACGCTGGGGTTCGGCGCGGAACCTGGATGCTTGCCGGCGGCGTATGCGTATGGAACCCGCGTGGCTACCCCAGCGAAGCAGAGGGACACCGTCACCGGCTTCGTTCGGCGGGCCCAACGCCTTGGCGGGCTCGCTTTCGTCGAGCCGCTTGCTCGTCGGGAAGCCGTGCATCTCGTCGGTAACAAGCCGCTCTTTTACAGCCTCGTGCAGGGCCGGGGAAACTGCTTGTCGGTAGGCGCTCTGCTTGCCTAACCTGCTGGGTGTGCGGGTCCTTCACCTTCCGACTCACCGGGTGTGGCGGTGAGCGGTCGTCTTCGTGAGATTGCTCGGCAGACGGTGTCGATCGCCGATTCGGGACGCTATCGCAATGGTGCCGGTGATGAGGTCGCCATCGGCGCGGCGGTACGTGTCGCGGTTGCCGGCAGTCGTCTTTACCTGCCGGACGAGGTGCTCGTGGTGGGGGACGCGGGGCCCGGGGCCGGCGAGGTGGAGGTGACGTACGAGTCGACGTTGCAGGCGGCCTACCGGCTCGGGTCTGGTGCGGCGTGTCTGGTGTTCGCGTCGGCGAAGAATCCGGGTGGCGGATTCCTGGGTGGGGCGAAGGCGCAGGAGGAGAGCATCGCTCGCTCGTCGGCGCTGTACCCGTGCCTACTTGCCGCGCCGGAGTTCTATGCGTTCCACCGCGGGCAGCGGGATCTGCGTTACAGCGACCGGGTTATCTACTCCCCGGGTGTGCCGGTGTTCCGGGATGACAAGGGCAACCTGCTCGACCAGCCGTACACGACGTCGTTTCTGACCGCTGCGGCGCCGAACCTGGGCGCCATCCTCCGCAACCAGCCCGAGCACGCCGCGGATGTGCCGGCGGTGCTGGTCCGGCGTGCCCGGCGGGTGCTGGAGATCGCGGCTGCGCACGGGCATCGGACGGTGGTGTTGGGCGCGTGGGGGTGCGGGGTGTTCGGCAACGATCCCGCCACGGTTGCCGACGCGTTCGCCGACGCGCTGCGGGTGGTCGACCGATTCGACCACGTGGTGTTCGCCATCCGCGATGGCCTGCCGGGCACACCCGTGTATCGCACGTTCATGGAACGTTTTCCAGGAACTGCTGTGGAAGTGGCGTGGTGACGATCGGGGCTGGGCGTCGCAGGGGCCGGCGGACCCCGCAGGAGAAGAAGCAGCTCAGCTACGAGCGCGACCGGCGGAACAGCTACGGCGAGAACGACAGGAGTTCCCGCACGAGCATCCGCCGTAGCAAGCTTTTTCGCCGATGTTGGGGAGCGAGCGGACTGGCCCGAGTTCGGCGAGTTGGTCCGGGCGGCGTATGGCGAGCCGTGCTGCGACACCGGCCCGGCCAGGCGCGGTTGTTTCCGTTGGACGCCGGAATGCGCGGCCGACGGACCCGCTTCTCCCGCTAGTCGGGTGTGGAATGGTGCGCGATCACCAGGCGCTACCCCGAGGGCACACTCGTCGTGGGGAACCGTCACCAAGGTGTTCCCAGGCAACCGTCAGTACCCGGTCACGTTCGACGTTTGCTGGTCGGCGGTCGAGAACAAGGACAACACCGTCGGTCGGCTAGACCGGCCCGTTGCGTGCAACCCGCCTGCTGGGGCGGACCCCCCGGATCCTGCTGAGGCCAGCAGCGCAGGTGTTCGGGACTGCTCTCCGAGTACCACCCGACGCGACAGATCCGGATATCGGTTCAGGGTGGGGTTGGGCTTGGCATAGCTCACCGCGGGGCGCTATGCTCCGCCGCGATGAATCTCTCTCTCAGATTGGGGGTCCGGTTCGCGCAAGGTGAGTGCTGATGCGCTCGCTGGCCGCGACTGCGGATTCCCGTATTTCTCTCTGGCGGCGTGTACGCGAGTACGCCGTGCCGCCCTCCATGATCGAAACCGCGACCGCTCGTCGTCACGTCGGTGACTGGGCCGGCGCATGCGCTGCCGCTCGCGTTGACGTCGACCTTGACCTGCGCGCTGTGGCTCGCTGCCACGGCCGGGAACTGGCCGCCCGGCTCCGGGCTGATCTCCGGCACCTCGCGCCTGACCTGTTGCGCTGGCACATGCCGAGGATCGCGCCCGACGGGCTGCTGCGCCCCGGCCTGACCGTCTCCCTGGCACGGTACGACCGGGCGGAACACGACGATGCCGAGCCGGTGCATCTCGTTGCCCGGACGCCACCGGCCTGGGCGGATGCGGGCCAACGGATCAGCCTGGCGCTGTGGGTCGGGTCCCGCGACGAGGGCGGCTGCCCGCATCCGCATCCGCGTCCCGACCGTCGGTTCCGTCTCGACCTGCACCGTCACCTGTGGGATGCGCGGAGAGCCGACGAGTTGCGGGGCCGGTCGGGCGCACAGGAGTTGGCTTCCGGCAACGCCGCCGCGATGCGCCTTGATTCGTCCTGGGTCACGTTGCGGGACTGGGGTTACGCGGTGCACCGGTGGGCGGCTGAAGCGGCGTTGCTGCTCCGAGCATCGGGTCGGACCAGCGGTGCCGTGGCGGTGCGGCTCGGGCCTCGACGTCGTCTGGTCCTGGACGTCGTTCCGGCAGGCACAGACCTGCGGTCTTCTGCGGCGCGGATCATCAGGGCGTCGCGGGCTGGTGGCGTCGCCGGGCTGCCGGTGCTGCCCGACGCGGCGGCCTGGATAGCGCCTGACCTGGAGCTGTTGCGCCGCGGGCGGATCGAGGTCGACCGGCTACACCCGCTGGTGGCCGCTGCGCTCGCGGCCGGTCATCCGGCCACCCCGGCGTCTCCGGACCCGGCGGCATCGTCACGTCTGGTGGCCTGCCGGGGAGCCTGGCACCGCATCGGCCTGGTGAACGGGGTGCTCACCCCGCTTGACCACGACCCGGCGGAGATCCGCCGGGAGGAACTGTTGGCTGCGCTGACCGGAACCCCGCTGCCCTGCCTGCGGGCGATCGACGAGGCACACCGCCGTCCGGAGTTCCTTCCCGACATCCGCGCCCGTCTGGACCACGGGGACACCGCCGGCGCGCTGGCCATCGTCGAGGCGCTGCTCGGCCCCAACGCGCTCCTACCCAGCGGGGAGCTGCGGGAGGAGCTGGAGAACGCCGCGCTGCGGCGGATCACGTACGGGCTGTTCCGAGCCGGGCTGACCGGACAGGGACCTGCTCCCTGCCCCCGTGACTGGCAGCCCAAGCGTGACCGCCGATCCCACCCACGTCACGCGATCGCCCGCTGACGAGCGGGATCTCGTCCCCTTGCCCGGCTACAGGGCCGGTCCACCACGACTTCACAGGTGATGACAGATGACTTCCACCCGTACCTCGATCGACCTCACCCCGGTGCCGCAGCTCGACGTCGCCACCGAACTGCTCGCGCTGCTTCGCGACACTGCCACCGAGACCCGCTCCGACCCGCAGTTGGAGGCGCTGACCCTGGCCGTTGCCGCCGACTTGCCGGTGCTGCTGTGGGGCGAGCCGGGAATCGGCAAGACCGCCGCGCTCACCCAGCTCGCCACCGCTCTGGACCTACCGCTGACCACGGTGATCGCCAGCGTCCACGAACCATCTGACTTCTCTGGTCTGCCGGTCGTCGGCGACGACCCGGCGACCCAGGGTGTCCCGATGGCGCCACCGGACTGGGCCGTACGCCTGGTACGCGCCGGTCGTGGACTGCTGTTCCTTGACGAACTGTCGACCGCCCCGCCGGCCGTGCAGGCCGCCCTGCTCCGTCTCGTGCTCGAGCGGCGCATCGGCAGCCTGTGTCTGCCAGCCGGGATCCGGATCGTGGCCGCCGCCAACCCACGATCCTCGGCGGCGGACGGCTGGGAACTGAGCCCGCCGCTGGCCAACCGCTTCGTGCACCTGCAGTGGACGCACGACCACGAGGTCGTCGTACGCGGTCTGGGCGGGACCTGGCCCCGAGCGACGCTGCCCCGGCTCGACCCGCAACGGCTACCGGACGCTGTCGCTTTCGCCCGTCGCGCGGTGTGCGGGCTGCTGTCGGCCCGCCCTGGGCTCGTGCACCGGCTACCCAGCAGTGAGGCCGGCCGCGGTGGGCCGTGGCCGTCGCCGCGCAGCTGGGAGATGGCCCTGCGTCTGATCGCGTTCGCCACCGCGGCCGACACCGCCCGGGAGGTCCTGTCGATGCTGGTCAGAGGCGCCGTGGGCGACGGACCGGGACTGGAGCTGCTGGCCAGCCTGGACCGGATGGACCTTCCCGACCCCGAGGTGCTGCTCGCCGACCCGGCCACCGCCGTCCTGCCCGAGCGCGGCGACCTACGCCAAGCTGTCCTCGACGGCGTGGTGGAGGCGGTACGCCGACGTCCGGAGCGGTCCCGCTGGGATGCGGCCTGGACGTTGCTGGGCCGGGCGTTGGAGACAGGTGCCCCGGATCTGGTGGTCGTGCCCGCATCCACCCTCGCCCGGCTGCGCCAGGAAGACTGGGATGTGCCCGCTTCCATCGGGCGGCTCGCCGGGGTGGTGTCCCTGTCCCGCCGGGCCGATCAGGCGGCGGTCCGGGTCGCGGCGGGCGCGGGGAGCGGCCGATGAGCACCGACCACGCTGGCACGCTGGACCGGGACAAACTCTTCACCGCCCGGCTGCACGCCGCCCGGGTCCGGCCCTACCTGGCGACGGCGTTGTTCGCCCTGCAGGTGGTCGAGTCCCGGCAGGTGCCGACGATGGCGGTGGACCCGTACTGGCGGTGCTATGTCTCACCAGCGTTCGTGGACCGAACGCCCGTGGAGGAGCTTGCTGGAGTCTGGGTGCACGAGGTGTCGCACCTGCTGCGTGACCACCACGGGCGCGGTGAGCGGGTCGCGCGGAAACGCGGTCTGACCGGGCCGGGGGAGCGGCTGCGGATGAACATCGCCGCGGACTGTGAGATCAACGACGACGTCTTCGGTGACGGGCTGGCCCGCCCGGAAGGTGCGGTCGAGCCGAGCTCGCTGCTGCTGCCGGAGGGACAACTGATGGAGGACTACCTGCGGCAGTTCCGGCTCGGCCCGCGTACCCAGCATCTGGCCTGGCTGGACTGCGGCAGCGGCGCCGACGGGCTGCCGCGGGAATGGGACCTCGGACCCGACGGCGCGTACGCCCTCAGCCCACAGGAACGCGACGCGGTGCGGTTCCGGGTGGTCGAGGGCATCACCGGCCGACCGGGGAACGTCCCGCAGGGCTGGCGGCGGTGGGCTGAGCAGGCGTTTCACCCACCGCAGCCGTGGCGGGAACTACTCGGAGCGGCGGTCCGCTGCGCGGTCTCCGCGCCCGGGGTGGGCGAGGACTACACCTACGGCCGACCGTCGAGACGCTCCGCCGGCCTACCCGGCGTCGTCCTGCCGGCGCTGCGACGCCGACCCCCGCGGGTCTGCGTCATCATCGACACCTCCGGCTCGGTCAGCGACGCCGAACTCGGCAGCGCCCTGCTGGAGGTCACCGCGATCGCCTGGGCCGTGGGCGGCCGCCGCGACCTGGTCACCGTGCTGCCCTGCGACGCGGCCGCCCAAGCCGTCGGTCCGCTGTGCCGGGCCGAGGACATCGCGTTGATCGGCGGCGGGGGTACGGATCTGCGCACGGGCTTCGCCCGCGCGCTTCGGCAGAGTCCATGCCCGGACGCCATCGTTGTGCTGACCGACGGGCAAACACCCTGGCCGGTCTCACGGCCGGCCTCCCGAACCGTCGTAGGGCTATTTCACCGCGCCGCCCGGTGGAACGAGGACGATCCCGACTACCGGCCGGACTCCCCGCCCGAGTGGGCCCGTGTGGTCACCATCGGATCCGTTCCCACCCCGCGGTGAGCCCAGCCCACGTCAGCAGATCGGCGGCTAGTCGGGTTGCCACAGCACATGAAACACGTCGGAGGCCTGGTAGAAGGCCGGTACCGGCGCTACGCGCAGCCGATGCGCGGCGAGAATCTGCGGAAACGGTTGGCGCCCGCATGACGGTGCGCCGAGGGTGGTCTGACGGCACTGGATGCCGTGCCCGGCGGCAAGTCGCGGCCCCGGTTGACGGCTACCGCTATGGAATTGGGTGACCTGGGCCGGGGTCAGGGCATCGGAACGGACCGGTCGGGCCCGGTGCTGCTTGCCTAGTCCCACCACATGCTTGACAGATCCGTCCCACCACATGCTTGACGATTGGTCTAGATGAGTGGTCGCTGCGCCCAGAAGAGGGCGTGTCCGCTGCTGCCCTCTGGGACGAAGCCCTCGGAGGTGATTTTGAGTTCCGCCTGGTGCAGCCAGGTCCGGTAGGTGGGGGCGCCGGCGTGGCTCCACCACATGGCGGCGGGGCCGTCGAGCCAGTTGTCCTCGGTGCCGGTCCAAGCGTTGTGGCCGGTGGTAGCAAGCAGCCAGCCTCCAGGGCGTAGCCAGGTGGCGACTTGGTCGATGAGACGTGGTTGGTCGGCTAACGGCATGTGGATGAGCGCGTAGAGGCAGACCACGGCGTCGAACGACATCGGGGGCAGGTCGAGCTGAGTGGCGTCAGCGCGGAGGAAAGTGGCGGTCGGCACCAAGCGGCGGGCTCGCTCGATCTGCACGTCGCTGATGTCGACTCCGGTGACGTGGTGCCCCGCGTTCGTCAGGAAGCGAGCGGCCGGCACGCCGCAGCCGCAGCCGAGGTCGAGGACCGATGCTGCGGCCGGTAGACGCCGATGCAGGTCGGCCAGCCAGGGTGCGTATTGGCCATCGTCGGCGTCGTCCGCGCGGTAGTGGTAGGAGAGGGCGTCGTAACCTCGTCGGACCAAGTCACGCTCGTCACTGTTGCTCACACCGCCTCACGTTACGAGTCTCGGCGTCGGTTGCCGAGTCGCTTTTGCGGAGAGCCCAGGGCCGGCAGCGAGCCGCCCCGTACAGCTACCGGCGCGGATCATGTCAAGCATCTGGTGGGACGCGACTGTCAAGCATGTCCCGTGACGGGACAGGGCCCGGTGCTGCTGTCGCGCCGACCTTATCCATGCGATATCAAGGCATCCATGCGATATGGAGGCGAGCAGCGCCATATCGCGCGCTGCGCCCGCTGGTCGGCGCTCTGCCATCGGGTTTGCCGTGGGAGTTGCTCGCGGACGGCCGAGTGGAGTTACGCCGGGCGGGCTACCGGCTGCTACGCGGCCAGGGCGTCGAGGTCGAGTTGCGCGCGGCTCTGATTCTGGCCGTCGACGCCGACCTACGCCTGGCCACGCGCGGGAAGGCCGATGCCACCCGCATCGCCCGGGACGCGACGCGAGCCACCTGGCGCTACGCCCCCCGGCCGGAACTGCATGTCACCGCGGCGGAACACGCTGAGCTTGTCGCATTGACGGCCCAAGCCGCCGCGGCGCTTGGAGACGAAACGAGCCAGCAGATTGCCGCCTGGTTTGCGAGCAGCCGCTCCGATGAGTAGGCGCCTTCTCAACTGGTACAGATCTGCGCTGGAACCGCGCGCCGATGCGGCTGGGTCACCGTCCCTTCCATGCATCGGGTAGGTGAGACCTGACGTGCCCCGGGGCGCTGATCTGCGCGTCGGTAAGGTGCCAGCCCTGATCGTCCCAGACTTCGACGACTCGGTGGTGGTCGAGCAAGCCGTCGGTGAAGTTTCTGGTGACGCCGGCCCGGGCCCCATTTCGGGCGTGGAACGCACTCGGTGAGGCTCGTCGCCGCGTGCGGGAGGACGCCCGCCGGGTCAGTTCGGCACCATGATTGCTGTGATGTCCTCGAGCGGTCGGTTGTGGTGGATGGTGGGTCCCATCGTTGGGATGGTGTGGGGTGTCGTCGACTCGGTTGTCAATCATGTGCCGGTGATGCTGGGCGAGGTCGGCACTGCGCGTGCTGAGCGTGGCGTCTGGTCGCAGGTTGCGGAGTTCGCGAGTCTGGTCCTGGATGCCGGATGGGCTTGGGCAGCGACGGCCGTGCTGGTGGGCTGGTTGGTGAGCCGGCACGCGCGGCCGGCGTCAGGGATGCTGCGCGGCGCTTTGGCCGGTGGCCTCGCGCTGGCTTTCGCCACCGCCGCCTACTACGGCGCGGACGTGTTGTTCGACGGCGGCGCGTGGTGGGGCATGGCGACTCGGTACTGGCTGATCGGCAGCGTGTTGCTCGGTTCGCCGCTCGGTGTCGCAGGCGCACTGATCCGGCTTCCCGGTCCGACCGGGGTGGTGGCTGCGCTTGTCGTCCCCGCGGGCGCGGCCCTGCAGATGGCCGTTCTGCCTCCACCGCCGGAGAGCCTGATGGCGGAGCCGGTGCGGTGGAGCATCTGGATCGCAGTCGCAGTCGCCACCGTGTTGGTCGCTCGGGGAATCCACAGTCGCAGTGCTGGGGCGTCTCCCAAAGTCCACCGGGCGGCTGAGTAACCTGCTACACGATGTGACGGGTGTTCGTCACTGACGCGCGCACGGTCGGCGGCCCCAGCGTGCAAATGGCCATGGCGGAAGTGCGACCCACGGCGAAGCCGGTGCCGCATCCGTTCAGGAGAAATCTCTGCAACCGCTAGTGTCGTCAGCGTGAGAGATCATCACGGCGACGCTTGGACACTGCACCGACGCTCCGATGGCGGGGTACTTGCTGATCTTGTAGTGACCGGTGGCGATTTCCCGTGGCTGAACGGGCGTGTCGATCCGAAGGATGGGTTCGCGGAGGTCCGGCAACTCTTCGCTGAGGAACTGCGGCTGCTCGATGATATCGATGAAACGCCGAGTCCTGGGAGCGCGCGTACGACGCAGTCCGGAACGCCGTGACGCTTCGGTGCCCGGAGGGCCAGGAGGTTCCTGAGTTCCTTCTCCACATCGATCGCAACGAGGCGTGGTGGCGGTGGAGTGACGAGCCGTTTGACGAGGAGGACGCTTAGGTTGCCCGCCGCCTGCGGCGTGGTTCACGGTCGGGGTCTTTGTGCCTGCCGCCGAGTTCGGCCCACTGCCGTCTTCGCCACGGGCATGCTCTGCGCGGATAACAGCACCATCTGCGCCCGGTGCCAGGTCACCACCGACGCGCTGTCCCTACGGATGATCCGCAGCAGCCGCCTGCCCTCGTCGTCATCGATCTCACGGACCCGCACGCACTCTGCCACATCGGCACAGCTCGCCGGATGGGCGTCGCCGAAGCTGCTCACCGACACCGCGACCCGCGCCGCCCTGGAATCCGGACGGCGCGTCACCTCACCAGAGCACAAGGGCCGCTGATGCCGCGCTAGCCGAGATTGAGAACCTCATCGTCCGCGTGCGTGCCGAACTCGGCGACGCGCACCTCCGCGATGTGCTCGTACCGGCTGATCCGGTCGGTCCACTCCGCGTCGACGCCGAACGCCACCTGCGCGAAGCCCACCCGCCTGACGGCCTCGGCCAGGCCCGGATCGCCAGGCGCCAGCAGCCGCACCGGCGCGTCAAGCGCCACGGTGTGCGGCGGCACGAAGTACTCGTCCGGCAAAACGGTGCGCGCATGGACAAGCGCACCGACAGCGACAACCGAGCCGGCCCCCAACCGTGCGCACTGCAGGACCGTCGCCGCGGTCGCCACATAGACGCACCTGCCGACCTCGCAGCCCAGCAGCGTGGCATGCGGCCCCACGAAGACGTGATCCTCGACAAGCACCGGCTGATCGCCGGCGACCGCAGACCCACGCAACACTGCGTTCTCGCAGATCACCGCCGCCTCCCCGACCTCGATCCGAGACCCCTCGGCATCGAGCACCGCACCGTACATCACCCGCGCCCTCGGCCCCACGCGGACATCACCGACGAGCGTGGCCGTCGGGGCAACGTAGGCGGTGGGATGGACCTGCGGTTCATACCCGCGGTGCCGGATGCGGATTCCCTGCGCTTCAGCGACCATGGGCGGATTCTCACCCGACCGCGGCGACCATGCTGGCGGATTTCAGACGTCGCATTCGCCGAGACAGGTGCCATCCGCGATCTGAGGCACTACAGGGCGAACGTTGACTGATACGGCACTAGAAGCTTGACGTCGGACGGGCTTGTTGCGGCGGTGGAGCTTCTCGAATGGGCTGGCGGCGACCTGGCGGACGGTGGCGTCGCCCTTGGCCTCCGATTCGCCGACAGCTGGCTGACCCTGTACAACGCCTTGGACGAGAACGGGATCGCGTTCGGCCAACTCGGCCCGCAGTACCGCCGACTGCGCCAGGGATGAACCCATCGGATCCGCCGCACGAGCGGACGGCCATGCCCCGTCGAAGCGCGGCAGGCTACGTCTCGCCTAGGGTGCTTTCGTGAGCACGGGGGAGGCTACCGACGGCGTGCGACTACACAAGATCAAGCGTCCTGGTGGCGTCTTCTGGTTCGATCTGCAGCAGGTCGGACAGGACCGTGATGGGACGTGGCTGCGCGGTGCGGTCGGTTCGCCATGGGGTGCTCCGCATGACTGCGGCGCTTTGTCCGTACCGGTTGTGGTGTTGCTGGCGGCGAACCGTCCGTGGGTGGCGTGGTGGGTCGGTGATCCTGCTGACCAACGGCTCGAGATCGACGTTTGCCTTCCACCGGAGGTCACCGAGGCAGGCTGGTGGTATGTCGATCTCGAGCTGGACCCGGTGCTTCACGAGCGCGATGGGCGTGTCGAGATCGAGGACTGGGATGAGTACGAAGAGGCGTGCCACAACGGGTGGATGAGCTCGGGTGACGCCGAGCTCGCACGCGCCACGGCTGAGCGTTGTGCGGATGTCCTCAGGCGGGGGATGGAACCCTGGCTATGGCGCGGGTGGCGGATACTTCGCCAGCAGGCGTGAGACCGATCGCCGTGCGCGCTCATCGGCGGTTCGGGACGTCGGCTGGACCGGAGTCCGGCCCCGAAGCGTGACGGCACCAGCTGGCGCCGACACCCTCGGCAGCAGATCGGTGCGTCCAGGCGCGGCGTTGGACGGGCAACATGGCAGTCAAGATCCTCGAAAAACGCCGTCCGGGCCTGCCGACCACAACGGAGTGGTCTCGTCACCCTTCGTTCAGACTGACGACGAGCAGGGGATGCTCCGGCAGCGAGACGGCGTCAACGACGAACACCACCGGATGCCTGTACTGACGCGGGTAGGCGCGAGGATAACGGGCACGGGTGCCGTACTGCTGAGGCCGATCAGCGATCGGTCCTCCACGAACTCGACACCGGCCACGACAGAACGCGGTGAGCAACCTGGTCGGCGGCGGGCGGTCATGCGGGTGGGCGGCTGTCCCCCGGCCGCCCACCCGCGGTGCCCGGCTCAGCGGGTGGCCAGCTCCTCGACCCGCGCCACCGGTTCCGCGTGGACGGGGTGCGGCGCGGTACGCCGGCCGGACCAGAGCACCCGGGCGACGATCCCCGGTGCGAAGAGCCCCGGCGGTGGCGTCATCAGGTTGGCGACGCTCAGGAAGCGCTGCCCCACGACCGGGTGTCGCGCGGCGGCGGCGTGCAGCCGGGTGACGTACCCGTTGAGGAAGCGGGTCCGGCGGCTGCGCGGCCCGACGACCGTCGGGTGGCGCAGGTCGGCGCCGACGGCCATGTCCCACGGCACGTCGACCACCTTCGACGCGCCGCCGAAGAAGCGGCGGGGCAGCTCTCGCCGGCCCTGCCGGAGGCAGTCGCGCAGCACCACCGCCTCCGCCGCGGCCACCGTCATGCCCTGCCCGTACGCCGGGTTGAAGCTGCACAGCGCGTCGGCGACCGCGATGAAGCCCTCCGGCAGGCGGGTGAGGTGCTCGTAGCGGCGGCGCACGCTGGTGGGCAGCCGCATCCGCTTGGGCGGGCCGAGCGGCTCCGCCCGGCTCAGCAGCGCGTGCAGCTCCGGGGCGGGCAGCCGCGCGGTGAAGGCGAGGTAACCCTCGGGGTCGGTGGGCGGGGCATGGTTCGGGCCGACGCCGAGCAGCGTGACCATCCACCGGTCGCCCTCCGCCGAGATGGCCACCCCGCCGTACGGGGCGTTCGGCGAGGGGCTGCTGACGAAGGCGGCGAAGTCGGCCTCGCCCGGGGTGCGGCGGTAGTCGCGGGAGACGTACACCGTGCGCGGATCCACCCGGTCCTCGACGGGCGGCTGGTAGCCGAGTTCGGCGAGCCAGGTGCGGCCGCGGTTGCCCCGGCCGGTCGCGTCCACCACCAGGTCGGCGTCGTGGCGTTCCTCCCGGCCGCCCCGGGGCAGGACCCGCGCGCCGACGACCGCGCCGCCGTCGGCGAGCAGCCCCAACGCCTCGCACCTGTCGCGGATTTCCACGTTGGGCAGTGCCCGGACCCGGTCCCGGACGTACGCCTCCAAGGCGCGCCGGCTGACGCAGAGCCCTTCCAGCCCGGAGGCGACCCGGGGAATCCGGTGGCCGTCGTTGACCCAGATGACGTCCCGCTGGACGTCGATGGTGACCGCCCCCTGGGTGGTCAGGTCGGCGGTCAGGCCGGGGAAGAACTCCTCCAGGATCTGGCGGCCCCGGGCGAGCAGCCCGTGCGAGTGTCCACTCTGCGGCACAGCCTTGCGGTCGACAGCCTCCGCCGGCAGTTCGTCCCGGTCGAAGACGGTTACCTTCGCGTACGACTCGCTCAGCACCCGCGCGGCGAGCAGGCCTCCGATGCTGCCGCCGAGGATGATCGCCTGCCCGGTCTGATTGGTGGTGGCCACGGCTGACTCCGTTTCACTGAATGGATGTCTACAGTGAGCGGCACGGCATGCCCGTGGGTAAAACGAATTAAGGGACGGCTAGCTGACAGTGAATGTCCCGTCAGCGGTTCCACCACTTCCCGATCTGTGGGCCGATCGACCTTCGGTCGCCATAGCCCCTGGTCAAGGCGCATCTGTCAGCTCTACTGATCGGTGTCGTGAGCGATATCTCAGTCGTGTAGCGGTCATTGTTGGCCGGTTCTCGGCGCACCGAAAGGATGACGCGGCGAGCCAACCGATCAGGCATCGCGACACGACGGGAAGGCGACGACTGGCGGACGACGGCTGGGTTTTTCGATCGGGAATCGGCCCGGCCGTGTTCGGACGGTGGTGGGCGTGGCGGACTCAGTAACCGCCGGCCGCCGCGAATCCCACGAAGATGATCACGGCCGCGGCACGCCGGGCGGACGCGGGGATTCTCCCGAACGTCACCGGCCGAAGGAGCGGCCCGGGTGCTCGGCGCTCAGCAGGTGAAGTGCGCACTTCGTGGACACCGGGGGTTGGATCTCGTCCAGCGACACGACCGACGGGACCGCCCGCACCGGGTGGCCGGTGCCGCATGCCGCACCGGAGCGGCTTGACGGACCCGTCGAAGGTCACGAGCCGGGCCAGGACCGGGCCCGGCTCGGCGGCTGCCGACCGGAGCCGTAACGGCCAGCAAGAGCTCGTGGCGGTGCAGAAGCCGAAGGCACCGTGGGGGCGAACCGAAGGCGGCCGTGCTCGCCGTTTCGGTTCGGATCCGCATGCCGTCCGGCAAGGGCGACCTGCCCTTACCGGTAATCGCCAGTCGGCGTACGGCCGAGGCTGTCGGCGCGAAGATCACACTCTGTTCAGCATTCCTGTGTCCCCCTTCACAGCAAGATATTGCTCCTGCGTAACGCCTCGGGGGCAGTACGTGACGGCAAACGCCGCACCGGCCTTCCAAACCGGACACGTCTCGCGGAGGTCACTACAACAAGTAGCGGTGACGGGGAGACGGTCGGCACGCAACGGCGGCTATAAAGGACGAGCGGCGTGCACCTGCTCGCCGCTCGTGCCGATCCGGACCACGCCGAGCCCTGCCCCGGTCCGACGCCACGAACCTGAACGACCACCCATGAGGCAATCGGGGGCAGGGACGGGGGAACCACATTCGTGGTCCTCGACCGGCACGCGCAGCACTCGGCCGGCCGCAGGGCCTTGGGGTGAAGCCGCGACAGCGGCCGGGCAATCCTTCCCGCCCGAACCCGACAGCTAACCTCGCAGGCGTGCCGGAGGGATTCCTTCACCGTGCACGAAAACATCTCGAGTCGGCGCCTGCGCAAGCTGGGCACCGGCAGCATCGCCCTGTCCGTCGGTCTCGGCCTGCTGTCCGGCGGGCTCGGCGCGCCGCAGGTCGCCTCCGCCGCTCCGGCGGTCACAGCCGTCTCTGCCACGGCGGCGTTGCCCCGGGGCGGCCCGCAGTCGGCCCGCCCGGTAGCGGCAACGACCGTCAAGGCCGCAGCCAAGCAGGCGGTCGGAACCCGAGTGGTCGCCGAAGCGGCCAAGCACAAGGGCAAGCGGTACCTCTACGGCGCGGCCGGGCCCAAGCGTTTCGACTGCTCCGGGTTCACGCTGTACGTCTACAAGAAGACGATTGGCAAGAAGCTGCCGCACAAGGCGAACCTGCAACAGCGGTACGGCAAGGCCGTCAGCAAGGCGAACGCCAAGCCGGGTGACCTGATCATCATCCGCTCCGGTTCGTACGGCACCCATGCCGGCATCTACGCCGGTGGCGGCAAGATGTGGTCGTCGCCACGGACCGGCAAGACCGTCAGCAAGCAGAAGATCTGGAGCCGTAACTACGTCGTCAGGCGCCTGGCCTGACGGTGACGAGCACGCCATCAGCCACGGCGGGACCGATTCCGGCCCCGCCGTGGCTGATGGGTCTTGCGTCTTTGTCACGCACTCGCACGGGTGCCGCAAGCGCCGCGCTGGTCAGTCCGTTACGAGCACGGCCTGATATCCGGCCGATCAGGGCCGTTGACCTCGAACCGTCCGCCGAGCACGGGGTAGCCGACCACCAGCGCCGCGAGCGCCTGCTCACCGCCCGGTAGGCGTTGACCTCCGCCAGCGACGCAGCAGCGGTTGCGTCCACGCTCGCACTCCGGGTAGTCATGCCATCCGCGGTCGGCGGCACGCCAGCGCGCTTGAGTTCGGGACGTTCAATGACCGCCATCAAGGTTTGTCGCCACGGCGCTGGCCGCGGCGCCGTTGACGGGCGACGCCGTGGCCAGCGGAGGGGTTCAGGCGGCCCAGTCCTGCCGGGCTGCCCAGGCCCGGACGGTGGTGGTTCCACGGACGACGAGCGTCGGATCCGGTAGTGGGGCCGGGTTGATGTACGCCGCCGCGATGCCCGATGCAACCGCTTCCCCCAGGTGTGGTGCGAGCATCCGGGCGTAGTCCTGCGGGTCGATGGTGTGCCAGCGGAGCCGGCGGCCGGTCGCGGCCTCGATTTCGGCGGCTACCTGCGGGCCGGTCAGGGCCGACGGGCCGGCCACGAATCGCGCGGTCGGCGGCGCCGCTGCTACGACGAGGTCGGCGACGACTGCGCCGAGGTCGTCGGCGGCCAACCACGGGTTCGGGAGCTGCTCCGGCATTGGGTAGCGCAGCTCGCCCTGGGTGTGCACCAGTGGCCGTGACCAGGCGGCCACGAGGTTTTCCAGGTAGGTGCTGGCCGGACCGACCACAGACGCCACCGGCACCGTGTCGGGCAGACGGGCGGCCAGACGGATCCTGGCATCGACGAAGGGCATCCCGACCGGGTCGGTCGGGAGAGCACCGCCGGTGTTGAAGACCGCACGAGGTACGCCCGTCTTTCCGAGCGCGCCGAGGACGGTGTCGGCCTGGCGCACCGCGTCGGCGGCGAAGTGCAGCGGCAGCTGGATGACGACCGCGTCGGCGCCGGCGTACGCGGCGACGAGTGCGTCGAGGTCGAGCAGGTCGGCTGGGACGGCTTCGACGGCCGGGTCAACGGCTAGGCGGGGATGCCGGGCGACGGCCCGGATCCGGTGCCCCGCCGCGCGCAGGCGGCGGATGATCGCGGTGCCTTGGGTTCCGGTGGCGCCGTGGACGACGACGGTGGTTTCGCTCATGGGATCGACCGTAGTTCCCCGACTGAATCAGTACCCACGAAGTTATATTGTATCCCTGTGGAAACCATTGGCCCTGAGCAGCTGGAAAGCCTGATCGGCCGATCGAGCGGTCCCGGCTGCGGTGTGGAACGTGCTCTGCAGGTACTTGACGGCAAATGGAGCACCCTCGTCGTCCGCGAGCTGCTGAGCGGGCCCAAGCGCTTCGGCGAACTACGGGCCGCCCTCGGGACCCCGAGCGCCAAGACCCTTACCGACCGGCTACGGGTGCTGGAGCACCAGGGGATCCTCACCCGCACCGTCCATGCCGAGGTCCCGCCACGAGTGGTGTACGCCCTGACCGAGCAGGGACACAGCCTGAGCAGCATCCTCCACGCCATGCTGCTGTGGGGCGAAGCCAACCCGGGACCCGGTGCTCGACCACGGTGACGGGCCGCACGACCACAGACGCACATCCGCGGCTAACACTCCACCCGCTACCCACCCACTCCGCGGGCCGTCAGCCACTCGTGGCCCAGCCGCGCCGCCCCGGTGAGCTGACGCCGGCTCTCGCCGTTGTCACGAGTGGAGGAGTTCGACGCGCACGGCCACGACGTCACCCGCGTCGAGGGCTTCTGCCTGGCGGACGGCGCGCTTGACCGGCAAGACATAACAACCACGTGCGCTGTCCGGGAAGACCGACGTCGTCCACGTGCTGTCGCCAACCGTGGCCCGCACACGCACCGCACCGAAGCCGCGACGCGGTCCGCCAGCCAGATCACGGATCTCGTCGGAGGCCTCGGCCGGCAGGCTGACGAAGGTCCAACTGGCGGCACGTCGGGCATCCCACATCCACAGCTCGGCATCGAAAACGACGACCACGGGCCGAGCATTGCACGCAGGTCCGACAACTGGCCGTTGCTGGGGGCGAACCGGATCGCATGCCGCAGCCATCGTGACGGTTCGGGTCGCCGAACTCGAAGCCACAGGCCCCGGGGAGCGGCCACGGGGCCGTCGTGGACGATTCCCGTCGGCCGCCACGGCCCTCGGGCGCATCGCTCATGCCGTGGCCCAAGCGTTACGGATCGTGGCCGTCGACGTCCCGAGGGAGGCCGGGCCGTGCCGATGGCGGCGCGCCGGATCTCGCTACGAGAATGTTCTTGCAAGTCGGACTTCCAGAGCGGACGATCGGGTGCCGTGTCGATCGTGGGTATGGATGCTGAAATCCCGACTGGCGGGGTCGTCGTCGTTATCGATGTGATTCGGGCTTTTACTACGGCCGCGGTTGCTTTCGAGCGTGGCGTGACAGAGATAGCCTGTGCGCCGTCAGTCGAGGTCGGCCGAGGTCTCCGGCGGCTGCACCCCGACGGCCTTCTGGTCGGGGAGACCAACGGGCTCAAGCCCGTGGATTTCGACTTCGGGAACTCGCCGTTCGAAATGTCGGCGGCGCGGCTTGACGGCCGGCGTCTGATCCAGGCGACATCGAACGGCACGCTCGGGCTCGCCCGGTGTCCGGACCCGACGGCGCTGCTCGCGGTGTCAGCGCTCAATGTCGGTGCCACCGCCCGATGGATCGCGAGCAACCACGCCGAGACTCCGTGCACAATCATCTGCACCGGGAGGACCGCTGAGGACTGGGCCTGTGCGAGGCACCTGAGCCACCTTCTCAACGGGTCAGCGCCGCGACGGGCAGACCTGGTCGCTGGCATCATGGACGGCGCCGCCGAGCACGCTCGTGGCTATGCACAGTTCCCCGCGTCCGAACGTGTTGATCTTTCCAGCGATCTCCCTTTCTGCTGCGATGTCGACCGGGCCGAGTTTGCCATGGTCGGCGATGTCCGCAAAGATCACGTTGTCCTCGCAAAGGTGCCGTGCTGAAATGACCTGTCTTCGGGCCCGTCATCAGCCAAGTCGGCTGGAAGTGTCGGGGGCCAGCCTGGTCTTCGGCGCTGGCTGACATCCGATATCGTCCCGTGATCAGCACCGACTCGGCGTCCGGATCCGCCGATGGTGCGGCGGCGTCGCTCGATCTGCCGTTCCACCGCGCGCTCATCGGTTCCGAGATCGATGAGGACCGCGACAACACCGCCGACCAGCGGTACGCCGCAGTTCTGACGCCCCGCGCGGACGGCTTGGCGTACGCCCCGCCACCGCCTGAAGCGCGACGAGTCGGCGACAATGTCGACGTTCCCAGCAGGCGAGCCGGCGGGTCAAGGGCCCTACATACCTTGTGGGTGTGCCGAGAGCCTTGGTGACTTCAGGGCCGCCGCTGGAACCGTAGATCGGCTTTTCGCGCGCCGTGCGGGAAGGGCCGTACGTGTCCGTGGCCGGTGCCGTGCCGATCGCGGACGACGGGGCCAGCCGCTCCGGGAGACGTCTACGCGCACGTACGTTGCCTGGACATGCCGAGCAAGCGCTGCGCGAAATCGGTGCGACGCTGTGTCAACGCCGGCTGAAGTTTGACCCCTCTGTTCCGGCCGAATGTTGACCCCCTCGTTGGTTGTTGATGTTCAGTCGTTGGTCTTGGTGGCTGCGGGAACGCGGCCGAGGTCGCGGTCTTTGAGCCG
>NZ_SMKF01000050.1 GCF_004348325.1 Micromonospora sp. KC213
GGCTCGGGTGCACCCGAGCCGGCCGCCTGTCGATGACTGTCGGAAACCCGACACATTTCCTGGCCGCCGGTGCGGCCATCGCTGCTCAGCCGCGAACGGCGGCCATCGCCTCCGCGAGGCGGCGCACGCCCTCGTCGATCCGGTCCACGGTCACCGCCGAGAAGGCCAACCGCAGCGCGTGCTGCCCGCCGTCGACCATAAAGTCGCTCCCCTTCACCACGGCGACACCGCGGTCGGCCGCCGCCGGGGCGAGCTTCTCCACGTCCACGTCCTGCGGGAACTCCACCCACAGGAAGTAGCCGCCGTCCGGCTCCACGAAGCTGGCCTCGGGGATGTGCCGGCGCAGCGACTCGGCGAGCACCCGGGCCCGCTCGCCCAGCGCGGTGGAGACCGTCTCGATGGACCGCTGGATGTCGCCGGAGACACTGAACTGGTGCACGATCGCCTGGGAGACCATGCCGGGCGAGATGTAGAGGTTGGTCGCCTTCCGGGCGATGTCGGCGATCAGGTCCGCCGGCCCGACCAGGTACCCGACCCGGACGCCCGGGCAGACCGTCTTGGTGAAGCTGGACGCGTGCACCACCACGCCGCGGGTGTCCATCGAGAGCATCGACGGCAGCGCCTCACCGCGGAACCGGATGTCGGCGTACGGGTCGTCCTCGAAGATGGTGAACCCGTACTCGGCGGCCAGGTCGAGCAGTTCGCGTCGCTTCTCCAGGGAGAGGGTCACCCCGGCCGGGTTCTGGTAGTTCGGGATGACGTGGGCGAGCTTCGGCCGCACCCCGGACTCCAGCAGCTTGCGCAACTCGGCGGTGTCCAGGCCGTCCGGCTGGATGGTGACGCCGTGAATCTCCCCGCCCATCTTCTGCAGGTTGAGCAGGGTCCGGTCGTACGTCGGGCGCTCCACCACCACGGCGTCGCCACGGCGGACGAGGTGGTCGAAGAGGAACGCGTCCGCCTGGAGCGAGCCGTTGGTGATCAGCACCTGCTCCGGGGCGACCCCGTGCTTCTCCGCGATCCACCTGCGCAGGGGCGGGTAGCCGACGGAGGTGCCGTACGCCGTGACCCCGGCGGGGTCGGCGTCGAAGGCGCGGACGGCGGCGGCCTTCAGACCCTCGACATCCACGATGTCAAGCGAGGGCGCGCCACGGGCGAACGAGATCAACTGCTCGGCGGTCATGGGCACGAGCCTAGGGCCTGCCCCGGTCGCCGTGACCGGCATACACGCCAAGTTCAACATGCGGGCAGGTGATCACGGGTACGGGCACGCCGGGGCGGCCCTGGCGCGGACCACATCGATCGGCTACCGGACGCGGTGGGTCAGCCGATCGCCTGCCGCTGCTGCGACCAGACCCGCATCAGGTCACGTACCGAGATGACCCCGGCCACCTCCTGGCCGTCCAGCACCACCAGGTGCCGGAAGCCGCCCCGGGCCATCGCGGCGGCGGCCTCCTCCACCGTCCAGTCCGGACCGGCGTAGACGACGTCCCAGCTCACGTGGGCCCCGGTTCGTTCCACGTCGCAGTCGAGCCCCGCACCGACGGCGTTGAGCAGATCACGTTCGGTCATGATGCCGACCCCTTGCGATTCAGGATCGATCACCACCGCCGAGCCCACCCGACGGGCCGACATCATCCGGGCCGCCTGGCGGAGCGTGTGCTCCGGGCCGACCACGAGCACCTGCTTGGACATCGCTTCCCGAACCTGCACGACGCATCACCCCTGTGGGACGGTGGCACCCGGTACCCACATGGTGGGCCCAGCGGCAGGCCGGGACAAGAGCCGGCGGCGACATGAGGCACGCCAGCGGTACGACGGACCGGCCGCCGCCCTGACCGTCGGGCCCGCACCCGGCTCGTCACGCCGGCCGACCGGCCCGGCTCATCGTCCGGTTGGCGGAAGGCCGGTCGGCACGCGCGGCTATCCTCCACGGTGACCTGGGAGTCGTACGAGGGAGGACCCTGCATGATCGGGATGGTGCTGGCGGCCGGGGCGGGACGCCGGCTGCGGCCGTACACCGACACGCTGCCCAAGGCGTTGGTGCCGGTGGACGGGGACACCACCATCCTCGACATCGCGCTGCGCAACCTGGCGGAGGTGGGGCTGACCGAGGTCGTGATCGTCGTCGGGTACGCCGCCGACGCGGTCGTCTCCCGCCGGGCGGAGCTGGAGAAACGCTACGGCGTCCAGCTCACCCTGGTGCACAACGACAAGGCCGAGGAGTGGAACAACGCGTACTCGCTCTGGCTGGCCCGGGAACACTTCGCCCGGGGCGTACTGCTGGTCAACGGCGACACCGTGCATCCGGTGAGCGTGGAGAAGACCCTGCTGGCCGAGCGCGGCCCGGGCATCCTGCTCGCCGTCGACACCGTCAAGACGCTGGCCGAGGAGGAGATGAAGACCACCTTCGACGCCGCCGGCCAGCTCACCCGGATCACCAAGCTGATGGACCCGGGCCAGGCGTACGGCGAGTACATCGGCGCGACGCTGATCGAGCCGCGGGTGGCCGACGCGCTCGCCGACGCGCTGGAGGCGACCTGGCGGCGCGACCCGAACCTCTACTACGAGGACGGCTACCAGGAGTTCGCCGACCGCGGCGGCGAGGTGCGGGCCGCGCCCATCGGTGACGTCGCCTGGGTCGAGGTCGACAACCACGAGGACCTGGCCCGGGCGCGGGAGATCGCGTGCCGCTACTAGCCCGTACCGTGCTGACCCCGCTGCACATCGACGTGCGCCGGGGCGCGGTGGCCGACCTCGGCGCGATCCTCGCCGACGGGCGGATCTCCGCCGGTGGTGACGTGGCGGTGGTGGTGGGGCCGGGGCAGGGCGAGCGGATCGCCGAGCTGATCCGGCCGTCGCTGCGCTCCGCCGACGTGTTCACGGTGGCCGGGGGCACCCTGGAAGCCGCCGACGACCTGGGGAGCAAGCTGCGTGCCCGGTCGTACGACGCGGTGGTCGGCATCGGCGGCGGCAAGACGATAGACGTGGCCAAGTACGCCGCCACCCGGCGCGGGCTGCCCATGGTGTCGGTGGCGACCAGCCTGGCCCACGACGGCATCGCCTCGCCGGTGGCCAGCCTGGTCAGCGAGGGCCACAAGGGCTCCTACGGGGTGCACATCCCGATCGCGGTCATCGTCGACCTGGATTTCGTCGAGAGCGGCCCGGACCGGACCAACCGGGCGGGCATCGGGGACGCGGTCAGCAACATCAGCGCCCTGGCCGACTGGGAGCTGGCCCGACAGGTGCGCGGCGAGCCGGTCGACGGGTTGGCCGCCTCGCTGGCCCGGATGGGCGCCGAGGCGGTGCTCGCCCACTCCGGGGACATGACCGATGACGTGTTCGTCACGGTGCTCGCCGAAGCGTTGATCTCCAGCGGCCTGGCGATGGCGGTCTGCGGCACCAGCCGGCCGGCCAGCGGTGGCTGCCACGAGATCATGCACGCCGTCGACGCGCTCTACCCGGGCACCGCCTCGCACGGCGAACTCGCCGGTCTGGGGGCGCTGTTCTGCACCTGGCTGCGCGGCGACCGCCGCCGGTTCGCGGAGATGTCGGCCTGTCTGGCCCGCCACCACCTGCCCCGGCTCCCCGCCGACGTGGGGCTCACCGACGACCAGTTCGTCGAGGCGGTGCAGTTCGCGCCCGGCACCCGGCCGGACCGGTATACCATCCTGGAGCACCTGGCGATGTCGCCTTCCGAGACGCGGGAGCGGCTGGCAGACTACGCCGGTGCAATCCGCGACCACTGTGGTTGAGTCCCGTCCCACCGTCGCCGACTTCCACCGGGTGAACCGGGGTGGCGGCCTGTTCAGCGAGTCGGTCAGCCAGTGGATCGGTGCGGTCTTCGCGCTGGTCGCCCAGCGGGTCGGGCTGCGCCCGACCGCGCTGACCATCACCAACCTGGTGCTCGGTCTGGCCACCTCGGTGACCGTGGTGGCCCTCGCCGGCCGGGTCGCCGCCGGCGACGTCCCGGCCTGGGTGGTGGGGCTGGTCGCGCTGCTCGGCTGGCAGATCGCGTACGCCCTGGACTGCGCCGACGGGCAGCTCGCCCGGGTCACCGGCACCGGCAGTTCGGCGGGGGCCCGGGTCGACGTGCTCTGCGACGTGGCGGCCCAGATCGCGCTGGTCGCCGCGCTCGGCGCGACCGCCGTGGCGCAGCGCCCGGGCACGCCGTCCTGGCTGGTGGCGGTCTTCGCCGGCACCTGGATGGTGAACCTGGTGACCTCGGTGATGCAGTCCGGCCCGAACGCGGCCAGCATGGTCACCTCGACCTCCCTGCCGGTACGCCTGGTCAAGCTGGTCCGAGACTACGGCGCGGTGATCTTCGTGGCGGCGCTGGTGCTGATGTTCGCTCCCGCGCTGACCTTCTGGGTGGTCGTGGCGTTCACCGTGGTCAACGGCGGTTTCCTGCTGGCCAGCATCGCCTTCTCCGCCCGCGCCTCGCTGCGCTGACCCGCCCCGGCGAGCGGGCCGCGACACGGCGCGATCCGGCGTCACCTAGCCACCAGAAGCACCCACACGGCGCATTCGGCCGTAAGCCGGCGACGCCCGGGCCGGCGGGACGTGCCGGGGGTGGATCAGGAGGATGGGTCAGCGGCGGCGGGTGGCGGCCAGGTCGGCGTAGATGTCAAGGTGGCGCTTGAGGACCACGTCGGGATGGAAGGTGCGCTCGTAGCGGGTCCGGGCAGCTGCGGCGCGCGCCGCAGCCCCGGCACGGGCCAGCGGAAGCGCGGCGGCCAGCGCGGCCGGATCCGGCGGCACCACCCACCCGGCCTCCCCGGTGACCAGGCCGGCCGGCACCGCCGGCGGGCCGGCCGGCGGCGGGAGGTGGCCGGCGACGGCGGAGGCGGTGGTGGCCGGGCCGGTGCCGGCGGGTTCGTGCGGGGCGTCCGCCCCGACCAGGTACGGAATGCCGCCGAGAGCGGTACCCAGCACCGGCCGGCCGCTGGCCAGCGCCTCGATGATCACGGTGGGCAGCACGTCGTGCCACAGGGCGGCGACGATCACGACCGCGCTCGCCTCGATCGCGGCGCGCACCCCGGCCCGGTCGAGCTGGCCGAGGTAGACCACGTCGGCACGTTCGGCGGCGGCCGCCTCGACCAGCGGGCGTAGTTCGCCGTCCCCGGCCACCCGGAGCGTGCCCAGGCTGCCCACCGGATGCCGGCGCCACGCCTGAAGCAGCAGGTCGAGACCCTTCTCCGGGGTCAGCCGGGCCAGGTAGAGGAAGCCGTCACCGAGCGGCGCGGGCGTACCGGGGTCGGGCACCGCGTTGGGCTTGACCACGATCCGGTCCGCCGGGATGCCGTAGTCGCGCAGGTGGTCGGCGATCGCCGAGGTCAGCGCGATGAACCGGTCCACCGACCGCCAGGTCCCCCGGTGCACGGCCAGCGTCGTCGCCATCAGCGCGCTCTGCGCCGCCGAGCCCCGGTAGCAGCGGTGCACGATCGCCGGGACGCCCAACGCCCGGCCCTTGCAGTCCTGGCAGATCACCCCGTCACGGAAGTAGATGCCGGAGGAGCAGACCTGCCGGTAGTTGTGCACCGTCTGTACCACCGGCACACCGTGCCGGTGCGCGGTACGCACCACCCAGGGCGAGAGCAGCGGGTACGGGTTGTGCAGGTGCAGCACGTCGGGCCGGTGCGCGGTGAGCAGGCGGCTCAGGTCCTCCTGCGCGCGGGGTGCCCAGATCGGGGAGATCGGCAGCAGCGCCTTGGCCGTCCGCGGCATCGACGGGATCTCGTCGGAGCTGCGGATGAACGGCAACACCTCGACGCCGGCCGCGGTGAGCTGGGCGATCTCCGAGTCGACCATGGTGTTCTCACCGGAGGGCTGGGCCTCCCGGTACCGGTTGTGCGCCACCACAATCTTCACAGGGCTCGCCTCTCGTCGCGACCGGGCAGATCCGCACCCGCGGGCCCGGCCGGCGGGTCCGCCCGGCTCGGTACGGACTCGCAGGCGCTTTCCTCGCGCGCACGGGAAAGAAGGCTACCGTTGGGGCGTGCCCGAACTACCGGAGGTGGAGGCGCTCGCGGGCTACCTGCGTGAGCGCGCGGTGGGCCGGTGCGTCGACCGGATCGAGGTCGCCGCGATCAGTGCCCTCAAGACGTACGACCCGGCGCCCGAGACGGTGACGGGACGGGCGGTGGTGGACGCCCGGCGGCACGGCAAGTTCCTCGACGTGGCCTTCGACGGTGGCCTGCACCTGGTGGTGCATCTGGCCCGCGCGGGCTGGCTGCACTATCGGGAGGCGTTCGGCTCCACCGTCGGGTTGCGCCCCGGGAAGGGCCCGGTCGCCCTGCGGGTACGCCTCGACGACGGTTCCGGCTTCGACCTGACCGAGGCCGGCACCCAGAAGAAACTGGCCGTGTACCTGGTGACCGACCCGCCGCAGGTGCCCGGGGTGGCGAAGCTGGGCCCGGACGCGCTGGCGGCCGACCTGCCGACCTTCGCCGAGCGGATACGCAGCCGCCGGGGCCAGGTCAAGGGGGTGCTGACCGACCAGGCGGTGCTCTGCGGCATCGGCAACGCGTACTCCGACGAGATCCTGCACGCGGCGAAGCTGTCCCCGTTCGCGCTCACCGACCGGCTGACCGACGACCAGGTTGCCGCCCTGCACACGGCGACCCGGGCGGTTCTCGGCGACGCGGTACGCCGGTCGGTGGGGCAGCGGGCGGCGGAACTGAAGGGCGAGAAGCGCTCCGGGCTCACGGTGCACGCCCGGACCGGGCTGCCCTGTCCGGTCTGCGGTGACACCGTGCGGGAGGTCTCGTTCGCCGACTCCAGCCTCCAGTACTGCCCGACCTGCCAGACCGGGGGCAAACCCCTCGCTGACCGTCGGTTGTCCCGACTCGTACGGTGAGTAACAACACTTGCCGATTACGGAGAGGAATCGCCCCCGGCGCGTGGAACGTGCCCCTCCGCGCCTCTACCCGGCCCCTCGTCCATCGGTATAGTGGCTCGGTCCCCGGCTTCCAAAAGTGACCTGGAGCCGGCCGGATCCCCGCCGGCAACACCTGACGCAAAGTCCTTCGGGTCAGCGTCCGGCCCGCTGCCCGCGTGGGAGACTGGAACGGTGGGCGACGTGCGCCCCTCACTGCGAGTGAGCGGCGCGTGTCATGCGGGAGGACATGGGTTGAGGTGACGACAAGCCTCCAGCGCCCGGGCACCTACATAGGCCGGAGCAAAGTAGTGCGGCACGTCGACAGCTTCGAGATCCAGCCGCCGACACCGCCGTCGCACAACGGCGTACCCCGGTCGGCCTGGGCTCGTGCCCGTCGTCGGGTATCCCGCTGGCACCGGCCGTACACCGTCATCCTCCTGCTGCTCGACTTCGCCGCCGTGGTGCTGGCCGACTGGATCGCCCAGGAGGCGTTCGGGCAGGCCCGGGCCGGTTTCTACAACGCCCAGGAGGACCCGACCTGGTTCTACACGGTGGCGTTCCTGCTGCTGCCGCTCGGTTGGGTGGTCATCCTCTGGGGCAACCGGGCCTACGACCGGCGTTACCTGGGGCTCGGCCCGGACGAGTTCAAGCGGGTGATCCGGGGCGGGGTCGCGGTCGCCGCGACCGTCTCCTTCCTCGCCTTCGCCACCAAGACCGACCTGTCCCGCTGGTCGGTCGGTTTCGCCCTGCTCGGGGCGTTGATCCTGATCCTGGTCGGGCGGTTGGTCGCCCGGTTCACGCTGCACGCGGTACGCCGCCGGGCCGGCCACGCGGGGCACCGGATGGTGCTGGTCGGCACCCTGCCGGAATGCCTGGAGGTCTACACCGCGGTCACCCGCAACCCCAGCGCCGGCCTGGTGCCGGTCGCCATCCACATCACCGACGGGTACGCCGCCGCCCGGGGCATCCAGACCCCGGTGCCGGTGTACGCCGGCCGCGACGTCCTCGCCCTGGTCCGGGAGGTCGGCGGCGACACCATCGCGGTGTGCGGCTCGGCCAGCGCCGAACCGGGTGAGCTGCGCCGACTGGCGTGGCAGCTGGAAGGCTCCGGCGTCGACCTGGTGGTCGCCCCGCAACTGACCGACATCGCCGGCCCCCGGGTGCACATCCGTCCGATCGAGGGCCTGCCGCTGCTGTACGTCGAGGAACCGACCCTGTCGGGTCCGGCGCTGCTGGCCAAGAACCTGATGGACCGGATCGCCGCCGGGCTGGGGCTGCTGCTGCTGATCCCGGTCTTCGCCGCGATCGCGGTCGCGATCCGGCTCTCCGACCCTGGTCCGGTCTTCTTCCGCCAGCCCCGGGTCGGCCACGAGGGCCGCACCTTCCGGGTCTGGAAGTTCCGGACCATGTACGTCGACGCCGAGGAGCGGCTGGCCGGCCTGGTCGACCAGAACGAGACCGACGGCATGCTGTTCAAGATGAAGCAGGATCCCCGGGTCTTCCCGGTGGGCCGGTTCCTGCGGGCCTCGTCGCTGGACGAACTGCCCCAACTGATCAACGTACTCTGGGGGGAGATGTCGCTGGTGGGGCCGCGTCCGCTCCCCGCCGACGACGGCGACTTCCTCGGCGACGTGCGACGCCGGCTGCTGGTCCGCCCGGGCATGACCGGACTGTGGCAGGTCTCCGGCCGCTCCGACCTGTCCTGGGACGAGGCGGTCCGGTTGGACCTCTACTACGTCGACAACTGGTCGCTGGCGTACGACCTGAGCATCCTGTGGCGGACGGTGGGCGTGGTGCTGGCCCGCAAGGGCGCGTACTGACCCCTTGGCGTCGCGGCCGGAACAGGCCAGGATCGCTGCGTGAGTGGCAATCTCTCCGCCGTCGTCGGCGTCGTCTCGCTGGTCACCGCGCTGGTGGCGGCGCTCTGGGCGGTGCTGCGGCTACGCGGGCGGCGCGGCATCGCCACCGCCACCCAGCGGGCCACGTACGAGGTGCTGCACACCGCCGGCCTGGCCGCCGAGCCGCTGCGCGCCGGACTGACCGTGGCGGGCGCGGCGAAGGCCGTACGCCATCTGCGGGCGCTGGTGGGCGCGGTCGGGCTGGCGCTGACCGACCGGACGGAGCTGCTCGCCCTGGACGGGCGCGGCGGGCACCACGGCGAGCAACTGCTCGCGGCGGCCCGGCGTACGGTGGAGAGCGGTCGGTCGACGGTGCTCGGCGAGCCGGAACTGAGCTGTGACCGGGTGGACTGCCCGGTCCGGGGTGCGGTGCTGGCCCCACTGAGCGCGGACGGGCGGGTGGTCGGCGCGCTGGTCGCGGTCGCCGACGCACCGCCGGCGCCGGGGCTGGTGCAGGCCACCCTGGAGACCGCGCACTGGGCCGGCGACCAGCTCGCCCTCGCCGAGTTGGAATCGTCCCGGGAGCGGCTGGCCCGGGCCGAGGTACGCGCGTTGCGCGCCCAGATCAGCCCGCACTTCATCTACAACGCGCTCACCGCGATCGGCTCGTTCGTCCGCACCGACCCGGAGCGGGCCCGGGAGCTGATCCTGGAGTTCGCCGAGTTCACCCGGTACTCCTTCCGGGCGCACGGGGAGTTCACCACGCTCGCCGAGGAACTACGCTCGATCGACCGCTACCTGACCATCGAACGGGCCCGGTTCGGCGACCGGTTGCAGGTGCGGTTGCAGATCGCGCCGGAGGTGCTGCCGGTGACCCTGCCGTTCCTCTGCCTCCAGCCGCTGGTGGAGAACGCCGTGCGGCACGGCTTGTCCCGCAAGCCCGGCACCGGCATGGTGAGCATCGAGGCCCGGGACGCGGGCGCGGAGTGTCACATCACGGTGGAGGACGACGGAGTGGGCATGGATCCGGCCACGCTGCGAGCGGGCATCGCCGAGCTGACCCGCGCCGGCAGCGACCCGGCCGACGACCCGGGCCAGCATGTCGGCCTCTCCAACGTCGACGAGCGGCTCCGGTCGGTCTTCGGCGACCGGTTCGGCCTGGTCGTCGAGACCGGCCCGGGCTCGGGTACGAAGGTGAGCCTGCGGGTGCCGAAGTTCCACCCCGGCGTACGGGCGGGTTCGTGAGCGAGCGGGCCGACCGGGTCGGCGCGGTGAGCACCACCGGTTTCCTCCGGGTGCTGGCGGTCGACGACGAGCCGCCGGCGTTGGACGAGCTGGCGTACCACCTGCGGGCCGACCCTCGGGTGGCCCGCCTGCACACCGCGGGCGACGCCACCGAGGCGCTGCGGGTGCTCCGCGACACCGACGTGGACGTGGTCTTCCTGGACATCCGGATGCCCGGCCTGGACGGCATGGAACTGGCCCGGGTGCTGCGCCGCTTCGCCCGGCCGCCGTCGATCGTGTTCGTCACCGCGTACGACGACGGCGCGGCCGACGCCTTCGACCTGGGCGCCACCGACTACGTCCGCAAACCGGTGCGCGCCGAGCGGCTGGCCGAGTCGCTGCGCCGGGTGATCGGCTCCCGGGTGGTCCCCGCGCACCCGGCGGCCCTCGCTCGCGCCGAGGAGGATCCCACCATCCCGGTCGAGCTGGCCGGGACGACCCGGATGCTGCCCCGCTCGGCGGTGCGCTGGGTGGAGGCGCAGGGCGACTACGCCCGGCTGCACACCGCCGACGGCTCGCACCTGGTCCGGGTGTCGCTGGCGACCCTCGCCGAACGCTGGGCGGACGCCGGGTTCGTCCGCATCCACCGGTCGTACCTGGTGCAGTTGAAGTTGATCGCCGAGCTGCGGCTGGTCAACTCGGGGTACGTGGTGGTGGTCGACGCGACGGAGCTGCCGGTGAGCCGGCGGCACACCCGGGAGCTGAAGGACAAGCTGGTACGAGCGGCGAAGCAGGACTGGAACCGGTGATCCCAGGTTCCCGGGCACGCGAGAGGGCGCCCCGGACGGATCGGGGCGCCCTCTCGGGACGGCTCAGCGCAGGGGGCGGCTCCCCGAGCCGACCACGGCGTACCGGGAGGTGCCCCGGGGCAGTTCACCGGTCGCCGTGCCGGGGTGCCGGTGGAACGTGCCGACCACGTCGGCCACCACGTGGGTGCTGCCGGCGTGGTTGTGCACCTCGAAGCGTTCGGGCAGCCCGATCCCGGGGAACGCGGCGTTGGACACCGTCTGCCCCACGGCCGGGTTCAGGTTGCTCGCCGTCGGCTTGTCCAGGCCCATCTGCCAGACAGTGATGACGGTGTCAGCCGTCGGCGACACCGCGGTCACGTTCGTCACCAGGGCCTCGGTGTCCCGGGGCACCTCCTCCCGGTCGTGCACGCTGACCGAGCGTGATGTGTTCGGGCCGAGCGGACCAGTGGACACGATCGCGGTGCGGCTGTCCAGGATCCGGGTCGGCCACAGCGGGCGGAACCGCATGCCGTCGGGCACCTGCCCGTCGTCCATGACACCGACCACGTCGATCACGATGTGCGCGTTCTGACTGGTGTGCACCGCGAACGACGGCACGGCGTACCCCGGGCCGCAGTCGGCGCAGAAGCCGGTCCGGGCGATGGTCAGGTTCGGCACCACCGTGCCCGCGCCGTGGTTGACGGTCGACGCGGTCGGCACCGCCCCCTCGCCCGACCAGACGGAGAGGAAGCCGGCCCGCTGCGGCTTGACCGCCGTCACGTTGAGGACCAGTCCCCGCACGTGGCCGCTCAGCTCGGGCCCGAGGTCGGCCCAGAGCCGTACGGCACTGCCGGCCGGGACGATGCCACCGGTGCGGCGCGAGTCGAACAGCCGGGTCGGGGTCAGCGGGGCGTAGTTGCCGCCGACGCCGACGGCCGCCAGGTCCAGGTGATCACCGGCGTAGAAGCCGACCACGTCCACCACCACGTCGGTGCTGCCGCTGTGGTTGTAGACCGAGATCTTGCCCTCCCAGCCGAGCTTGACCGTGACGTTGTTGGAGCCGAGCCAGCCCGCCGGAAAGTTGACCGACGAGGCGTTGGGGCGACCCTCGCCGGTCTGGAAGACGTTGAGGAAGCTGGCGGCCGTCGGGTTGGTCACCGTCACGTTCAGCACCACCGAGCCGGCCCCGGCCGGCACGCCCCCGCGCCCCTGCACCAGCAGGTCCACGGTCTGCCGGGCACCGATCTTCCCCTGGTGCCCGCCCAGCCCGCTGCGCGTGTCCATCAGGCGCTGCGGCGGCAGCGGGTAGTACATGCCGGTGACGCCATAGGCAGCGCCGTATGACATGGGAACCAGCCGGGCCCCCCGGCCGCTGTTGTCATACAGCACCAGGGTGGCGGTGTGCGGACCGGTCAGGGTGGCCCGGGTGGCGACAGTGATCGCGCAGCTTTCACCAGGAGCGACCGTACGAGCGGAGCAGGTGTCGGCGGTGAGGGCGAACTGTGCCGCCCCGGGCCCCAACACCCCTGCCGTGCTGAAGACCGCGGGCAGGGTGCCCCGGGACGTGAAGGTGACCGTACGGGAGGTGCCCGCACCGCCCACCTCGACGTGGCCGAGGTCGAGCTGGCCGGGTTCGGGCACCGCCGCCACATAGTCCACGGTGGATTGCCAGCGCAGGTCACCGCTCAGCACGCCACGGTCGGCACCGCACTGGAACTCGTACCAGGCGGCGAACGAGTTCACCCGCCCGTTGCCCGGGTCCCGGGAGACCTCGAGCACGGTGACGGCCGCGTTGACGGTGTTGCAGCCCGACCCCGGCGTGTGGATGTCGATCCTGGCGTTGTCGGTGTCCGCGAACCGAGCTGCCTGGTACACCTGTCCGGCGGTCCACGTCGATCCGGCCGGCGGAGCGAGGTCGATTTCGATGAAGTGTTCACCTCGGACCGCCTTCAGCCGCAGTGCCTCACCGCCCGACGGGGTGGCCGTGACCACGGCGTTGTCGGGCGTCCACACGTCGGAGACGGGGACCGGGGTGTGGCCGTGGTCGCCACGGTCGGCGGTGATGGCGGTGATCGTGGCGGCCGACGCGGCGGAGGCGGTCACCGGCAGCCCGGCAGCCGTGCCGGTCAGCGCGACGGTGAGGCCGAGCAGGGCCCGGAACATGCGCATGCACACCTCGGACGAGGAGAAGGAGACTTTGATCGACTCAGCCTATGAGCCGGTGCCGACGTCGGACCCACCGGACGCCCCTCGGTTCGGGTGCAGAGCTAGCTCGTGCCCGATCCGGTGATCGCGAACTGTGGGGTGGTGTCGAGCAGCGGTGCCGGCTCACTCGCGGTGGCCGGGTAGAGCCAGAACGCGTCCGCCCCTGCTGCCAGATCTGCCCCGCCGGCGGCTGGACGTAGACCCTGACCTCGCTGGTGCCCTCCTCGGCGACGGGATCGGCGGCGAGCTGGAAGGCTTCCCCGTGGTGGAGGGTGGGCGTGATGGAGGCGTTGCCGCTGTCCCAGACGCCGGTGTGGAGGTCCAGGAAGCTGTCCTGGTCACCGCCGTGCACGACCAGGGCGGTGTAGGACACGGTGCGCGGCCTGGGCGACCGCCGGCACCATCGCGGTGACACAGACCGCGGCGCCGAGGAGTCTGCGCATGAAGACCCCGGATGAGAGGAGGGCAGACGAAGCCGGCCCAGCGTAGGGGCGGTGTTTGCCGACCGGCAAGGTGCTGCGTCGCGCCGACAGTGGTGTACCGACCGACGAAAGGTGCCCCGGCCGGTCGGCCGGGGCACCGTCGTGTTGCTGTCGGCTGTGTCAGCGGTGCGAGGAGCCGGTTACCTCGGCCTTGCGCAGCTGCCCCCTCGCAGCGATGCCCCGCGCCTCCGTCGGCTCGCCGGTCGGGTAGTAGAAGGTGCCGACCAGGTCCGCCACCAGGTGGGTGGAGCCGGTGTGGTTGTGCACGTTGAACGCGGCGGTCGGCTCGATGATGCCGAGCACTGCGTTGGACACGACCTGGTTGGTGTACGGGTTGAGGTTGCTGGTGGCGGGCTTGCCAGGGATCGCCGGGTTGTCGGCCGGCCAGACGGTGATGACCGTGTTCCTGGTCGGCTTCACCGCGGTCACGTTCATGACCGCCACACCGGTGTCTTCGGTGACCAGCTCGGCCGGCACCTGGACCCGGGCGGTGGCGTTCGCGCCCAACGCGCCGGTGATGCCCTTGTTCGCCCGGCTGTCCACGATCCGGGTCGGGCTCTGCGGCTGGAACCGCATGCCGAACGGCGAGGCACCGTCGTCAACCACGCCGACGAAGTCGACCAGGACGTGCGCCTCCGCCGAGGTGTAGACCTTGAACTTCGGCGCACCCGGCGTGCACCACTGCCCCGGCTCGGTGCCGGTGCACGGGGTGGTTTGCACGAAGGCCAGGTTCGGCACGTTGACGCCCGCGCCGTAGTTGACCGTCGAGGAGGTCGGCCGGGCGGTGGCCCCCGACCACGCGGTCAGGAAGCCGGCCTTGGCCGGGGCGACCGCGGTGAGGTTGAAGACCAGGGCCTTGACGTGCGAGTTGGTGTCGCCGTCGAATTCGAGGGAGTACTCCAGGGTGGTGCCCGCCGGGGGCTTGCCCTCGGGGTCAAGCCGGGTGTCGAAGACCCGGTCCGGCTCGTACCACTCGTACTGGCCACCGGGGGTGGGGAACGAGTTGTCGGCGGCGTAGTAGCCGACCACGTCGACGACCACGTCGGTGGAGCCGTTGCGGTTGTAGACGGAGACCTTGCCGCCGGCACCGAGCTTGACGGTGACGTTGTTGGAGCCCAGCCAGCCCTTGGCAAAGTTGATCGACGAGGCGTCCGGGCGGCTCTCCCCGGCCGGGTAGGCGGTGACGAAGCTGTCCATCGTCGGGCCGGTGATGGTCACGTTCAGCACGACCGCTCCGACGCCGCTGCCGGGAACGCCGCCGCGGCCGGCGACCTGGAGGTCGACCTTGCTCAGCGGGCCGAGCTTCGCCTTCGGCGCGCCGAGGCCGGAACGGGTGTCCATCAGGCGGGCCGGCGAGACCGGGTAGTAGGTGCCGGTGGAGTCGGCCGCCGCCTGCTGCTGCAGGGCGGTCGACGGGGCTGCGGACGCCGTGGCCGGCACCGCGGTCAGGGCGCACGCTCCAGCGAGCGTGACGCCGAGGACGGTACGGAATTTGCGCATAGAAACCCCGTGTGAGGAGAGGAAACTGGGAATTGCTGCCTCAGCGTAGGGTGCCGGATCAAGGCCGGCAAGAAGGCGACTCGATCTGATACGACGGGTGAACCTGTCGAGACTTAATGGTGTGTTAATCGGTCACCGGGCGTGGTTATCCACAAGCGCCGCCGATTTGTCCACAAGTTTTCCACATCTCTTGACATCCGTGCTGAGCAGGCGAGACTGCCGGGATGACCGCCGACGACCGGGTGCCCGCCCCCCGCGCGCCGCAACCGCGGCCCAGGACGCGCGTCGTGTTGGCCGAGGTGTCCCGCCGCGACGACCGGGCCGACCGCACCCGCGCCGAACTGGCCCAGCAGACCCGGGTCGGCGACGCGCTGGTGCGCGGGCTCGTCCGGGCCCAGCTCTCCCTGGCGCTGCGGCTCTCCCTGGTCGTACTGGTCGGGCTGGGCGGCCTGCCGTGGCTCTTCGCGATCGCCCCCGCGGTCGGACGGGTCACCGTGTTCGGGGCCAACCTGCCCTGGCTGCTGCTCGCGGTGGCCTCCTTCCCGTTCCTCATCGTGGTGGGCTGGGCGTACGTGCGGCTCGCCGAACGCAACGAGCAGGACTTCACCGACCTGGTCCAGCGGCCGGAGCACTGAGGTGGGCAACGGGCTCGTCGTACCGGCCATCGTCACGGTCACCCTCGCCACCCTGGCCATCGGCTTCTACGGGCTGCGGCTGGCCCGGACCACCTCCGACTTCCTGGTCGCCTCCCGGGCGGTCAGTCCGACCTGGAACGCCGCCGCCATCGGCGGGGAGTACCTCTCGGCCGCCAGCTTCCTCGGCATCGCCGGACTGATCCTGAAGTACGGCGTCGACGTCCTCTGGTACCCGGTCGGCTTCGCCGCCGGCTATCTCGCCCTGCTGCTCTTCGTGGCCGCGCCGCTGCGCCGCTCCGGCGCGTTCACCCTGCCCGACTTCTGCGAGGTGCGACTCGGGTCGCGCCGGCTGCGCACCCTGGCCACCGTCTTCGTCATCTTCATCGGTTGGCTGTACCTGGTGCCGCAGCTGCAGGGCGCCGGGCTGACCCTGGCCACGCTGGCCGGTGCGCCGTACCCGGTCGGGGCGCTGCTGGTCGCGGCGGTGGTCACCGCGAACGTGGCGCTGGGCGGGATGCGGGCGGTCACCTTCGTCCAGGCGTTCCAGTACTGGCTGAAGCTGACCGCGCTGGCCGTACCCGCGATCTTCCTGGTGCTGCAGTGGCAGGCCGACGGTCGCCCCGCGGTGACCCCGCCCGACGGGCCGGCGTTCCGGACCGCGACCACCGTCGTGGTCGAGCACCGCGCGGCGCTCACCTTCGCCGACGGCACCGTCCGGCAGGTACGCCCCGGCGACGAGCTCACCTTCGCCGCCGGTGACCCGGTGCCGGAGGTGTCCGGGGTGGCCGACGGCGCGGACTGGCTGCTGCCCAGCGCCGCCGGGGACGACGACCGGGGATTGTTCGCCACGTACTCGCTGATCCTGGCCACCTTCCTCGGAACCATGGGGTTGCCGCACGTTCTCGTGCGCTTCTACACCAACCCGGACGGCGCAGCGGCCAGACGCACCACGCTGGTGGTGCTCGGTCTGGTCGGCGTCTTCTACCTACTACCCACCCTCTACGGCGTGCTGGGTCGGATATACACCCCGCAACTGCTGGTCACCGGGCAGACCGACGCGGTGGTGGTGCTGCTGCCCGGCGCGGCGCTCGGTGACGGGACCACCGGTCGGCTGCTCGCCGCGCTGGTCGCGGCAGGTGCGTTCGCGGCCTTCCTGTCCACCTCCTCGGGGCTGCTCACCAGCGTGGCCGGGGTGGTCTCCACAGACGTGCTGCGGCGCGGCTCGGTACGCGGCTTCCGGCTGGCCACGGTGATCGCCGGCGCGGTGCCGACGCTGCTCGCCCTGCATGTCTCCGGGCTGGACGTCTCCCAGGTGGTGGGGCTGGCCTTCGCCGTCGCCGCGTCCAGCTTCTGCCCGCTGCTGGTGCTCGGCATCTGGTGGCGCGGGCTAACCGACCTGGGGGCGGCGGCCGGTGTGCTGGTCGGCGGCGGGGCGGCGATCGGCGCGGTCCTGGTCACCGTCCTCGGTCCACCGCTGTCCGGCTGGCCGGCCACGCTCATCGCGCAGCCGGCCGCGTGGACCGTGCCGCTGGCGTTCACCGTGATGGTCGCCGCGTCGATGGCGACCCGCCACCGGACGCCGGCCGACGTGGGGGCCACCATGCTGCGGCTGCACGCCCCGGAGGCGCTGCGACTCTGAGCGGCCCGTACACCGGTGCTGGCACCGTCCGGATACGGTTCGTCACATGACTGGTGAGCACTCCGCGCTGGCGTTGCGTGGCCTGGCCAAGAGCTTCGACGGCAAGGTGGCCGTGGCGGGCGTCGACCTGGACGTCCCGGCCGGCTCGTTCTTCGGTCTGCTCGGCCCCAACGGCGCCGGCAAGACCACCAGCCTGTCGATGGCGGTCGGGCTGCTGCGGCCGGACCAGGGCCGGGCCTGGGTGCTCGGCCACGACGTGTGGGGCGATCCGGTACGGGCGAAGCGGCTGCTCGGGGTGATGCCGGACGGAGTGCGGCTGTTCGACCGGCTCAGCGGCGGGGAACTGCTGGCGTACCACGGGCTGCTGCGCGGGATGGATCCGGCGGTGGTCGACCAGCGGGCGGCGGAACTGCTCGACGTGCTGGCGCTGGCCGACGCCGGCCGGACCCTGGTGGTCGACTACTCGGCCGGCATGAAGAAGAAGATCGGCCTGGCCTGCGCGCTGCTGCACGGTCCCCGGCTGCTGGTGCTGGACGAGCCGTTCGAGGCGGTCGACCCGGTCTCCGCCGCGCTGATTCGCGACATCCTGCACCGGTACGTCGTCGGCGGCGGCACGGTGGTCTTCTCCAGCCACGTCATGGAGGTCGTCGAGCGGCTCTGCTCACACGTGGCGATCCTCGCCGACGGGACGATCAAGCGGGTCGGCACCCTCGACGAGGTGCGCGGCGAGCGCCGTCTGGAGGAGGTCTTCGTCGAGGCGGTCGGCGGGCGGACGGCGACCGGCGAGGAGCTGTCGTGGCTGTCCCGGTGACCGCTGCGACCGAACCGGTCCGGCCGGTCTCGGCCCGGCACTTCGTCCGCCTCAAGCTGCGGGTGATGGCGAACAACTTCCGTGGCCAGAGCTGGCGGGTCGCCCTCTTCGTGGCCGGCGTGTTCGTCGGTGTCTGGTTCGCCGTCGGTGGATTCCTGCTGCTGGCCGCGCCCGGGTTCGCCGGCGAGCCCCGGTACGCGCTGCTGGCCGCCGCGTTCGGCGGTGGGCTGCTGGTGCTCGGTTGGCTGCTGCTGCCGCTGGTCTTCTTCGGGGTGGACGAGACCCTGGACCCGGCCCGGTTCGCGTTGCTGCCGCTGCCCCGACGCACCCTGGTCGGCGGGATGTTCGCGGCGGCTGTGGTCAGCGTTCCGGTCGTGGCGACGCTGATCGCGACCACGGGCCTGGTGGTCACCGCCGGGGCGCTCGGCGGCGCGGTCGCCGGGCTGGTCGCCGCCGTCGGCGTGGTCGCCGGACTGCTCCTCTGCGTCGCCGCCAGCCGCGCGGTGACCAGCGCGTTCGCCACCATGCTGCGGTCCCGTCGGGTCCGCGACCTGGCCGCCGTGCTGCTGGCCGTGGTGGCCGCGCTGTTCGGTCCGCTGCAGATCATGGTGCTGGCGGCGGTCCGGGAGGCCGACTGGGACCGGCTCGTCGAGGTGGCCGCCGTGGTCGGCTGGACGCCGTTCGGGGCACCCTGGACGGTCGGCCTGGACGTGGCCGGGGGACGGGCCTGGGCGGTGCCGGTGAAGCTGCTGATCACCGCGGCAGCCATCGGTGCGCTGCTGCTCTGGTGGTCGCGGTCGCTGGAGTCGGCGATGGTCGGCGCGGCCGGTGCCGCTCCGGCGAAGCCCCGGCGCGGTCCGGTGGGCGGCGCGGTCGGGCAGCTCTTCCCCCGGGTGCTCGGTGGGGTTCGGCGGGACCGGTTCGGCGCGCTGGTCGCCCGGGAGTGCCGCTACTGGTGGCGGGACGCCCGGCGGCGAGCGAACCTGATCACCCTCGCGGTGGTGGGGGTGTTCGTGCCGGTGCTGGTGAACCTGGGCGGCAACGGCTTCGCCGTCTCTCCGGACCAGGGTTTCGAGTCCTCCGGCAGTTCGTCGCCGGTGATGCTCAGCGTGTCGATGCTCACCGTCGGTGTGCTCGCCTCGGTGACCCTGGCCAACCAGTTCGGCTTCGACGGCAGCGCGTACGCAGCGAACGTGGTCGCCGGAGTGCCGGGCCGGCTGGAGCTGCACGCCCGGATGGCGGCCTTCTCGGTGTACGTGGTGCCGATGCTCGGCGTGGTCGCCGTGCTGATCGCCGCGATACTGGGCGAACCGGGCTGGATCGGGGTGGCCGCCGGGACGCTGCTGGCCGCGTACGGGGCCGGGCTGGCGATCAACGGGCTGGTCTCGGTGCTGGGGGCGTACTCGCTGCCGGAGACGAGCAACCCGTTCGCCATGAACACCGGTGCCGGGATGGCGAAGAGTCTGCTCACCGTGCTGTCCATGGCCGGGTCGGCGGCGGCGGCGGTGCCGATGGTGGTGGCCGCCGCGCTGCTCGGCGCGAGCTGGCTGTGGCTGGCGTTGCCGCTCGGCGTGGCGTACGGCCTGGGGGCGGCGCTGCTCGGGGCGTACATCGGCGGGGACGTGCTGGACCGGCGGCAGCCGGAGCTGCTGGCCACCGTCACTCCCCGGCGCTGACACCGACGGGCCGGCTCGGTCGGGGCGGCGTACGGCCTCCGTTCGGGTGATTCGGCACCTGGCGTCGGGAACGATCCGGGGTACGGTCGCGTCAGACCGGCATGACGACTGTTTCCGCCGTACGCGGGGCAGCGGTCCTACCGCTGATCCTGTTGGTGACCGCCTGCGCGCAGCAGGGCGATCCGACCGGCCCCGCCGCACCCACGTACCCCGGTGACGCCGTGGTACTCCGCATCGAGCACACGGGCGGCTACGTGACCCCCGAGCATCTGGCCACCCGCCTGCCGCTCGTCACCGTGTACGGCGACGGCCGGGTGATCGTGCAGGGTCCGACTCTGCTCCGCCATCCCGCGCCGGCCCTGCCCAACGTCCAGGTGGTCACGCTCTCCGCCGCAGAGGTCGACCGGATCGTCGAGCGGGCCCGGGCGGCCGGCGTGGGCACCGTCGGTGACCTGGGCAGACCGTCGGTCACGGACGTGCCCGCAACCCGCTTCTCGCTGCGCGGGCCGACCGGTGTCGAGGAGACCACGGTCGAGGCCCTCGACATGACCGGCCCCGCCGAGGCCGGACTCAACGCCGACCAACGGGCGGCCCGCGAGAAGCTGCGCACCTTCGCCCAGTCGCTGGCCGACGCGACCGCCGTCGCGGGCGGCGCGCCAGCGGTCGCGGACCCTTCCGCGGTCCCGGGCGGCGTGTCGGCAATTCCCGGCGGGTCCTCCGCGACCCCGGGCGGCGCGCCGGCGGGCCGGGGCGGCCCTGCCGCAGCCCCGGGTGGCGTGTCGGCGGGCGCGGGCGGCCCTGCCGCAGCCCCGGGTGGTGCGTCGACGGCACCGCCGCAGCCCTACCGGCCAACCGCCGTGGCGGCCGTCGCCCAGCCCTGGGTCGCCGACGCCGAGGCGGGGCGGCAGCCCGAGGTGGCCTGGCCCGGTCCGGCCCTGCCCGGGGCGCCGCTGAGCGCGTCCACCGGCCTGACCTGTGTGACGGTCACCGGCGAGCAGGTGAAGCCGCTGCTCGACGCCGCCGACACGGCGAACGTGCTGACCCCCTGGGTCTCGAACGGAAAGAGGTGGCGGGTCACCCTCCGGCCCCTCCTGCCCGACGAGACCGACTGCGCCTCCCTCACCAGCGCCCGCTGACCCGTCCCAACCGCCGGCCACGGCCGGGTTTGATCGCCGAATGCGGCATGTTGCGGTATCCCGAGAACCGGATGCCGCAACATGCCGCAGGCCGGTGAGGCATTCGCGCAAGACGAAGGCAGGCCGGTGAGCCACCCGCGCCCGGGATGAAGGCAGGCCGAAGCACCGGACCGAGGCGGCACAATGTTTCACGTGAATCCGAAGCCGGGAGCAGAGATCCATCACACCGATCCGTTCGCGGTGCCGGCCGGGCAGCGCTCGCCCGTACGCCGGTTGCGCGGACGTCTCGCCGCGCCGGTCACCCTGTGGACCGCGCCCGGCCCCGCAGGGCTGACGGTGTCGTCCACGCTGGTCGCCGAGGGCGAACCGGATCGGCTGCTCGGGTTGGTCGACCCGGAGTCGGACCTGTGGGCGGCGGTGGAGGAGGCCGGACGGTTCGCGGTCTCCCCGCTGGGCCCGCCGCACCGCCAGCTCGCCGACCGGTTCGCCGGTCTCTTCCCGTCGCCGGGCGGTCTGTTCGCCAGCGGCTCGTGGACCGACACCCCGTACGGCCCGGTTCCGTCCGACGCCGGGGGTTGGGCCGGCTGTCGGCTCGACACCGTCCGGGAGTTCGGCTGGGGTCTGCTGGTCGAGGCCACCGTCGAGGCGGTCGACCTGGCCGAGGAGACCACTCCGCTGCTGCACTACCGGGGGCGCTACCGCGAGTTGACCTGACCGACTCGCTCGGTGCCAGCGCTGCGGCCGGCGACGGGATACGGGGGCGGCCCGATGACTGCGGCCGACCGGTTAGCGGAGTGACCTGAGTCACTCGGCGCACGCAGTGGACCGTTCGGCGCACTCACCGGCCGTGGTCGATCTCCGCCTTCCCGGCCGGGAGACGTGCTCTCTACCGTGCGCGAAACTCCCGAAGCCTGTGAAGGTGGTGATCCACAGATGTCCACGGACACACCCCCGTCCGCCCCGGCTGAGTCGGCGGCGGAAAGATACCTGGCCGTACAGCGGTCGGACGAGTTCGCCGGGTTGCGCCGCGCGCTGCGCGGCTTCGTCTTCCCGATGACCGTCGCGTTCTTCCTGTGGTATGCGCTCTACGTGATCCTCTCCGCGTACGCGCGGGACTTCATGGGCACGAAACTGTTCGGTAGCAACATCAACGTCGCGTTGGTCTTCGGCCTGCTGCAGTTCGTCTCGACGTTCCTGATCGCGTGGCTGTACTCGCGGTACGCCGACCGGAGGCTCGACCCGATCGCCGACCGGATCCGCGCCGAGATGGGGGAGGTGCGCCATGATGACGGTGCTCGCGGCTGAGGCGGGGAGCGGCACCGCCCGCAACCTGACCATCGTGCTCTTCCTCGCCTTCGTGGCGGTGACCCTGGGCATCACCATCTGGGCCAGCCGGCAGACCAAGACGGCCACCGACTTCTACGCCGGCGGTCGTTCCTTCTCCGGCTTCCAGAACGGCATGGCGATCGGCGGCGACTACATGTCGGCCGCCTCGTTCCTCGGCATCGCCGGCATCATCGCCCTCTACGGCTACGACGGCTTCCTCTACTCGATCGGGTTCCTGGTGGCCTGGCTGGTGGCGCTGCTGCTGGTCGCGGAGTTGCTGCGCAACTCGGGCCGGTACACGATGGCCGACGTGCTGGCCTTCCGGATGCGTCAGCGTCCGGTCCGCACCGCCGCGGCCGTCTCCACCATCACCGTGTCGATCTTCTACCTGCTGGCTCAGATGGTCGGCGCGGGTGCCCTGGTGGCGCTGCTGCTCGGCATCAAGCCTGGCACGACCTTCCTCGGCATGGACGCCGCCACCGCGAAGGTGGCCACCATCATCCTGGTCGGCGCCCTGATGATCATCTACGTCACGGTCGGCGGCATGAAGGGCACCACGTACGTCCAGATCGTCAAGGCGTTCCTGCTGATGGCCGGCGCCCTGCTGATGACCCTGCTGGTGCTCGCCAAGTACAAGTTCAACCTGTCCTCGCTGCTCGGCGACGCGGCGGCGGCCTCCGGCAAGGGGGCCGCCTTCCTCGAACCGGGCCTGCGCTACGGCAGGGAGGTGGCCGGGGACCCGACGCAGACCTTCTACAACAAGATGGACCTGCTCTCGCTCGGCATCGCGCTGGTGCTCGGCACGGCGGGCCTGCCGCACATCCTGATCCGCTTCTACACCGTCCCGACGGCGAAGGCGGCGCGCAAGAGCGTGCTCTGGGCGATCGGCATCATCGGCACCTTCTACCTGCTCACCCTGGCCCTCGGCTTCGGTGCGGCGGCGCTGGTCGGCAGCGAGGCGATCACCGCGCAGGACAAGGCCGGCAACACCGCCGCCCCGCAGCTCGCCGAGGCGCTGGGCATGGACTTCTTCGGCGGCAACCTGGGCGCGGCGACGCTGCTGGCGATCATCGCGGCGGTCGCCTTCGCCACCATCCTGGCGGTGGTCGCCGGATTGACGCTGGCGTCGTCGTCCAGCCTGGCGCACGACTTCTACGCCAACGTCATCAAGCGCGGCCAGGCCTCGGAGCGGCGGGAGGTGGCGGTCGCCCGGATCTCCGCCCTGATCATCGGCGCGGTGTCGATCGCGCTGTCGATCTACGCGCAGAACCTGAACGTCGCCTTCCTGGTGGCGCTGGCCTTCGCGGTCGCCGCCTCGGGCAACCTACCGGCGATCCTCTACAGCCTGTTCTGGAAGCGGTTCAACACCTCGGGCGCGGTCTGGGCCATCTACGGCGGTCTGCTCTCCGCGGTGGTGCTGGTGTTCTTCTCACCGGTGGTCTCCGGCTCGGCGACCGCGATGTTCCCCAACCACGACTGGCAGTGGTTCCCGCTGTCCAACCCGGGCATCATCTCGATCCCGTTCGGCTTCCTCTGCGGCTGGATCGGCACGGTGATCTCCAAGGAACACGACGAGGAGAAGTACGCGGAGCTGGAGGTGCGCGCCCTCACCGGCGCGGGAGCCCACTGACGGTCTCCCCCTCCCGGCGGGGGTCCGGCGCAGGACGCGCCGGGCCCCCGCCGCCGCGTGGGGGTCAACCTCGGCGATTAGGCTGGCCGGCATGAAGGTTGCTCCGCGGTTCGGCGCCGGTCACCGTGTCCTGGTCACCGGCGGCGCCGGTTTCGTGCCGTCCCACCTCGTCGACGCCCTGACCGGTCGGGGCTGCACCGTGGTGGCGCTCGACAACTTCGTCACCGGCACCAAGGAGAACGTCGCGCACCTGCTCGACACGCCCACCTTCACCCTGGTCGAGGCGGACATCTCCGACGGGCTGCCGGCCCACCCGGCGCTCGCCGAGCGGTTCGACGCCATCCTGCACATGGCCTCGCCGGCCAGCCCCACCGATTTCGAGAAGCTGCCGGTGGAGATCCTCCGGGTCGGTTCGGTGGCCACCCTGCACCTGCTGGACCGCGCGCTGACCGACGGCGCCCGGTTCCTGATGGCCTCCACCTCGGAGGCGTACGGGGACCCGAAGGAGCACCCGCAGCGCGAGACGTACTGGGGCAACGTCAACCCGATCGGGGTGCGGGCCGTCTACGACGAGGCCAAGCGCTTCTCCGAGGCGGCCACCATGGCGTACCACCGCAGCCGGGGGTTGGACGCGGCGATCGTCCGGATCTTCAACACGTACGGCCCCCGGATGCGCCCGGACGACGGTCGGGCCATTCCCACCTTCATCTCGCAGGCGCTGCGCGGCGAGCCGCTCACGGTGCACGGCACCGGAAACCAGACCCGCTCCATCTGCTACGTCGACGACCTGGTGCGTGGCATCCTGCTGCTGCTCGACTCGACCGAGACCGGTCCGATCAACTGCGGAACCGAGCACGAGATGAGCATGCGTAAACTGGCCGAGACGATCGTGTCACTCTGCGGCAGCAGTTCGACGGTGACGTACATCACGCGCAGCGCGGACGACCCGGAGATGCGCCGGCCGGATCTGACCCTCGCCCGGGAGCTGCTGGGATACCAGCCCACGGTGTCGCCCGAAGAGGGCCTCCGACGCACGATCGCGCACTTCCGCGGCCGCCTAGGGTAACCCTCCCGCGCCACGCGGGGCACGACCGGCGATTCGCCTTCGGGCATCACTCGACTCGGCTACGTACGCTGAGGTGCATGTCCGCGACATCGTCCGACGGCGTCCCGCTGCCGTACCTGCACCGCAGTTCCGGACGCGCCTCCGTATCCGGCACCGGCCGTGGTGCCTCCGGGCGCGCCCGGCAGCCCGACGCGCAGTGGTATCCGGCCTACGACGACCTGCCCGGTCACGGCGGGGCCGGCGGTCCGGGCGGTCCCGGTTCGCCGCCCGGACGGGGCGGCTCGGGTGGCGCCGGACGACGGGGGCCGCGACCACGCTGGCGGCGGATCGGCCTCGTCGCGGGCATCGCGGTGCTGGTGCTGGCCCTGCTCGGCGGCGGTGGTGCCTGGCTCTACACCAGCAACCTCAACAAGAGCCTGGCCCGGACGGACCCGTTTGCGGAGATCACCGCGGGGCGGCCGGCGAAGGCGGTCAACGGGGCGCTGAACATCCTGCTGGTGGGTTCGGACTCGCGCGACCCGGACGCGCCGGTGGACCGGCAGAGCCAGTGGCGCGCCGACACCGTCATCGTGATGCACATCCCCGCCGACCACAAGTCGGCCTATCTGGTCTCCATCCCGCGTGACCTGTACGTGCCGATCCCGGAGAGCGCGGGCGCGGAGTGTGGTTCCGGCCAACGCGCGAAGATCAACGCGGCCTTCGCCTTCGGCGGCCTGCCGCTGGCGGTACGCACCGTGGAGTGCTTCACGGACGTGCGGATCAACCACGTGATGGCAATCGACTTCGGCGGCTTCAAGGAGGTCACCGACGCGCTCGGCGGCGTGGACCTGAAGGTGGACCGGACCATCACCTCGATCCACAAGCCGTACCGCAAGTTCACCAAGGGCACCATGCACATGGACGGCGCGACGGCGCTGGACTGGATCCGCCAGCGCAAGCAGTTCCCGGACGGCGACTTCAGTCGGATGCGACACCAGCAGGAGTTCCTGCGCGCCCTGATGGACAAGGCGGCGAGCACGGGCACCCTCACCAACCCGAAGAAGCTGAACGCCTTCCTCCAGTCGGTGACCGACGCGGTCACCGTGGACAGGGACTTCTCACTGGCCGACATGGCGTTGCAGTTCCGGAACCTGCGCGGTGAGAACCTGACCTTCCTCACCAGCCCGAACGCGGGCAGCGAGACCATCAACGGAGAGTCGGTGGTGGTTTCGGACCGGGAGAAGGCGCTGGCGATGTACCGGGCGATGTCGGCGGACACCATGGCCGAGTGGGTGGCGGCGAACCAGAAGCCGGAGACCAGGGGCACCTGACGACGCCGGGTGGCGGCCACCGGCGTGGTCGCCGCCGTCGGGTCATCGGTGACCGATGTCGCCGGGAGATTTCGACGGATGTCATCGGAGGTGCCGTTCCCGATGGCTAGATCATCGTCGGCCAACCACCGTGCGTACGCATTGACTCATCCGTTCGGTTGAACCCGCGCCGCAACTGTGCGAATAGTTGGGAATTGAGCGTGTGACGATCTCGCCTTGACGGGAAGCGGTACGTAAAGTGGTCCCGCCCCCCGACCACGCGAGCTGGAGCACGCATGCCGGTTCAGACCAGCCCCCGCCCCACATCGCTGGAATCCGATCCCTACGCACGGCCGTCGGCGACCATCCCGAAGCAGGGCGGTCGGGGCGGGCAGCGCACCGGCGGCGCGAAGAAGCGCACCAAGCGCAAGGATCCGCTCTGGGCCCGGCTGACCGTGGTGGCCGGGGCGGTGCTGATGATGACCAGCGGCGTCGCGATCGTCGGCAGCAAGGCGCTGATCAGCCAGGCCACCGGCAACATCGCCCAGAAGAACCTGCTCGGCGGGGCGGGCAAGACCGACGCCGAGGGCGGGGCCGACCTGAAGGGCCCGATCGACATGCTGCTGCTGGGCGTGGACGCCCGCGAGCGGTGGGCCGCGGACGACGTCCGCGCCGACAGCATCATCGTGCTGCACATCCCGGCCAGTCACGACCAGGCGTACATGATCTCGATTCCCCGGGACACCGAGGCGCAGATCCCGGCGTTCAAGAAGAGTGGCTACCCGGGCGGCACCGACAAGATCAATGCCGCCTTCCAGGCCGGCGCGCGCAACGGTGGCGGCTGGGAGGGCGGCGCCCAGTTGATGGCGCAGACCATCAAGAACATGACCGGGGTCAGCTTCGACGGCGCCGCGATCATCAACTTCGGCGGCTTCAAGAACGTCATCGACACCCTCGGCAGCGTCCGGATCTGCGTCAGTCACGAGGTCAAGTCGATCCACACCGTGATGGTCGACGGCAAGCAGATGTGGAAGGCGGACGCCAAGAAGACCGGCCGGCCGATGACCCCGGTGGTCTACAAGAAGGGCTGCCGGCAGATGACCGGCCTGGAGGCGCTCGACTACTCCCGCCAGCGCTACGGCCTGCCCAACAGCGACTACGACCGGCAGCAGAACCAGCAGCAACTGATCAAGGCGATGGCGAAGAAGGCCACCGACAAGGGCATGCTGACCAATCCGATCAAGGTGAACCAGCTGATCCGGGCGGCCGGCAAGGCGTTCGTCCTGGACACCGGCAACGTACCGGTCGCCGACCTGATCTTCGCCCTGCGCGGTATCAGCGCGAACGAGCTGACCATGCTGCGCACCAACGGCGGCACCTTCCACGGCAACGCCAACAACCGCGAGGCGCTCAGCGAGCAGACGCTGGAGATGTTCAAGGCGGTCAAGGAGGACAAGTTGGCCGAGTTCGTGTACGCCAACCCGACCGTCCTCTCCACCCGGCGCTGACCCGTACCGGATACCCGGAAACCCGCCTGACCGGCCCCGACCGACCCGTACCGTGAATTGAGAAAGCCTCACGTCACGGCCACGGGGAGGGCGTCACGTCCAGGTCAACGCGGACCAACCGGGGGCCGGACGCACCGCCGCCCGGCCGCCGGGCCGCCCGCTGGCCGCGAATCCTGCTCGGCGTCGGGCTCGCCCTGGTGCTGCTGGCCGCGCTGGCGGTGGTGGGCATGCGAACGCTCAGCAACCGGTACGAGCGCACCGTCAGCCGGGAGGAACTGCTCGCACCGGACGCCCGGCAACCCCGTACCGACCTCGACGAGGGACTCAACTACCTACTCGTCGGCACGGACCGGCGGACCGACTCGTCGCACCCGGACCAGCGCTCCGACACCATCCTGATCGTGCACCTGCCGCCGGGCATGCGGCAGGCGTACCTGATCTCCGTCCCCCGGGACCTGCTCGTGACCATCCCGTCCGGCAACGGGTACCCGGGCGGCCAGGACAAGATCAACGCGGCGTACGAACACGGCGGCGGCGGTCGCGGCGGAACCCGGCTGCTCTCCACCACCCTGACCCGGCTGACCGGGATCCGGTTCGACGGCGCAGCCCTGGTCGACTTCACCGGTTTCAAACAGGTCATCGACCTGCTCGGTGGCATCCGGATGTGCGTGGACACCCAGGTCAGCTCGATCCACACCGGGACCGTCTTCCAACCCGGATGCCAACAGATGAACGGCGCACAGGCCCTGGACTACGTCCGCCAGCGCTACGACCTGCCCGGCGGCGACTACGACCGGCAGCGGCACCAGCAGCAACTGCTCCGGGCGTTGCTCGACAAGGCCGGGCAGACCGACCTGCGCGGCGACCCGGTCAAGCTCGACCGGGTACTCCGGGCGGTGGGCGGCTCGCTGACCGTCGACACCAACGGCGTACCCCTTCAGGAGCTGGTCGTCGCCCTGCGGTCACTGCCGGCGGACGCGATGCGCGGGGTGCAGCTGCCGTCGCACCCGCAGACCATCGGCGCGGGCTCGTACGTGGTGCTCGACGACGCCGGCAGTGGGCTGTTCGGAGCGGTCCGGGCAGATCGGGTGCCCGACTGGGCGACCGCGCACCCACGCTGGGTCACCCGGCTCTGACCGGTGCCGGCGCACCAACCCGGCCGATGCCGACCGACCGAGCGAGGATCTAGGCTTGGTACCCGTGTTCGGACCCCAGGTTCCCAGCGTGCCCGTGACCGAGATCAACGACGAGACCTACCTGCTCGACGTCCGCGAGGACGACGAGTGGGCGGCGGGCCATGCTCCCGGCGCCCACCACCTGCCGATGATGCAACTGCCGGCCCGGCTCGCCGAGGTGCCCACCGACCGGGAGGTCGCGGTCATCTGTCGCTCCGGCGGGCGCTCCGCGCAGGTCGTCGGCTACCTGCTGCACCAGGGATGGGAGCAGGTGCGCAACGCCGACGGTGGGATGCGGCAGTGGGCCGCCGCCGGCCGGCCGGTGGTCGGCCCGGACGGGCAGCCCGGCCAGGTCGTCTGAGCGCCGACAGATGGGCGATCCGCTGGTCTTCGCGCACCGCGGCGCGTCGGCCGACCTTCCGGAACACACCCTGGCGGCGTACCTGCGCGCCCTCGACGAGGGCGCCGACGGCCTGGAGTGCGACGTCCGGCTGACCCGGGACGGGCACCTGGTCTGTGTGCACGACCGCCGGCTGAACCGCACCAGCAACGGTCACGGTCTGGTCAGTGCGCGTACCCTCGCCGAGTTGGAGACGCTGGACTTCGGGTCCTGGCATCCAGGGTGCGTCCCGGCCGACGGTGACGAGGTGCTGGACGAGACACACACCCGCCTGCTCACCCTGGAACGGTTGCTGGAGGCGGTGCTGGCCGCCGGGCGACCGGTCCGGCTGCTGGTGGAGACGAAACACCCCTCCCGCTACCGGGGGGACGTGGAACGCCGACTGGTCGCCCTGCTGCGCCGGTTCGGCCTCGCCGAGCCCGGCCCGGACGACCCGGTGCAGGTCACCGTCATGTCGTTCTCACCGCTGGCCGTCCGCCGGATCCGGGAACTCGCGCCGGCGCTGCCCACGGTGCTCCTGCTGGAGATACTGCCGCGCTGGCTGCGGCTCGGTCGGCTGCCCTTCGGCGCCCGGATCGCCGGCCCCGGCATCGGGCTGGTCCGGGCCCGCCCCCAGCTGGTGCCGGCGCTGCGCGCGGCCGGCAACCAGGTGTACGTCTGGACGGTGAACGAGCCGGCGGACCTGGAACTGGTCCTCGACGCCGGGGTGGACGGGGTGATCACCGATCGGCCGGCCCGGACGCTGGCCCGACTGGGCCGGTGAGGCCGCCGGCAGGGGTGCCCGGGCTCCGTTCGAGGGGGCACACTCGGGACATGCCGGAGCGCACCGATTTCGCCGCCCTGATCGCCGGCCACAGCACGGTGATCGACATGATCAATTCCGGTGACGCGGGGCTGCCCGTCCTCACCCGACTGCTCGAGGTGGCCCGGCCGGCCCTCGGTGCGGACAGCCTGGCCTTCGTCGAGTTCGCCCCGAGCGGCGGCCGGGTCATCGCGGCCAGCGGCAACGCCGAGTGGGCGGTCGGGCGACCGTTGCCCGCCACCGACCCGGCCACCGTCTGTCTGCTCACCGGGCCCCGGGTGCGGCAGGTACAGGTCGACCACCTGCCCGGGCCGCTCGCCGGTGAGCTGGCCGCGCGCGGGTTGCGCCGGATGGTGGTGGCCCGATCCGAGATCGGCGGGCTCACCGTCGGCAGCTTGCACGCGCTCTACACCGACGCCGAGGAGGCCGAGGACCGCAGCGGGCAGGCGGTGGTCGGCTACCTGGCCGCCTGCGTCGCCCACATGTACGGCGACCAGAGCGGGCTGCCGGTGCATGGTGACGGGCCGGTGGTGGCGGCCCTCGCCGACGGGCTTGCCGTGGTCGACCGGGACGGCCACGTCCGGCTCTGGAATCCGGCGGCGGCGCAGGTGACCGGCTGCTCTCCCCGGGAGGCGCTGAACCGGCCGCTGCCCTTTCCACTCCCCCCGTCCGGCCAGGTGCTCGACCATCGGATGCCGGACGGTCGCTGGTTGCGGGTCACCTCCGGGGAGTTGGCCGGGCCGGGTGCGCTGCGGGTGGTCACCTTCCGAGACATCACCGACCAGCAGCGCCGGACCTCCGACCACGATCTCTTCGTCGCGGTGACCAGCCACGAGTTGCGGACGCCGGTCACCGTGATCAAGGGGTACGCGGACACCCTGACCGATCACTGGGAGTCGCTGACCGAGGCCGACCGGCGGGCGGCGGCCCGGGTGATCGGCCAGCGCGCCAACGAGCTGGCCCGGCTGGTCGACCGGCTGCTCACCTCCGCCACCGACGTGTGCGCCGGTGGCGATGCGGCAGTCCCGTTCGACCTCGGCACGGCGCTGCGGGCCACCGTGCCGGACCTTCCGGCCGACCTGCGCCACCGGCTGGTCCTCGACGTTCCCGCCGATCTGCCCAGGGCCCTCGGCGACCGGCGCAGCATCGCCACGGTGCTGACCGAGTTGGCCACCAACGCGGGGAAGTACTCGCCACCGGGTTCCTTGATCGAGGTCACCGCGGACACGAACGGACAGACCGTCTCGTTCCGGGTCAGCGACCGGGGCGTCGGCATCCGCCCGGAGCACGTGGAGCGTGCGTTCGACCGGTTCTGGCAGGGCGAATCCGGGGACCGCCGGGGCTACCCGGGTGCCGGGCTCGGCCTCTATCTCGTCCGCCGGATCGTTGAACAGCAGAATGGATGGGTATCCCTTCGACCGAGAAGCGGTGGCGGTACGGTCGCAGAGGTGCGGTTGCCACGGGGATGACCAACCGGTCCGGCCGGGGGTGAGAGGAAGCCAGGGTGTCGACGCAGGCGGTCGAACGTTCATGGTGTGTGGTCGTGCCGCACCACGCCACCGGCGCGCGGGTGGCCCGGCGCCGACTCGCCGACGAGCTGGCCGGGGCGGTGCCCAGGTCCCTGTTGGCCGATCTCGTGGTGGTCCTGGCCGAACTGGTGGGCAACGCGGTCCGGCACGCCGACCCGCTGCCCGGCGGGGTGGTCCGGGTGGCCTGGCGGGTGCGCCCGACGCCGGCGGGGCCGAGCGTGTCGATCCGGGTGACCGACGGCGGCGCGGCAGCCCGGCCGCTGGTCCGGATGGCCGACCCGGACGCGATCGACGGTCGCGGCCTGCACATCGTCTCCGGTCTGTCGAGCCGCTGGGGGGTCCACCGGGACGGTCTGGGGCAGAGTGTCTGGGCGGAGTTCGACCCGGTCACCGTGGCGCCGGCCGCCCTGGCCGCCGCCAGCTGACCCCGACCGCGGGGGCGGGTCCTGCCCACACCGTCCGGTGGCGGCCTCTAGGCTGTGTCGCCGTGAGCAAGCGTCGAAAGAACCAGCGCGCCGGCGAGGCCGCTCCCCGCCGGGAGAAGGTCCGCGACATCTTCGTGCCCCGTCCGTTCGAGGGGCTGGTGGACGAACCGGAGTGGATCGCCCTGCGCGAGCTCGTGCCGGCCGCCTCGGCGCCGCTGCGGCTCACTCCGGAGCTGGTCGAGGAGTACGGTGACCGCCCGGTCACCCTGGCCACCGTGCTGCCGATGGCCGCACCGGTGATGACGAAACCGGACGGACGAATCTTCATCGGGCTCCAGCGGCACCAGCAGTCCGGCGACGTCTCCCGGGACCTGGCCGACGCCCTGCTCTGCGCGCTGCGTACCGAGCCGGGCGGCCAGGTGTCCGTGCCGCCGCTGCCCGCCCCCGGCCCACGCCTGCAGGACATCCTGGTGGACGGCCCGCTCGACATCACCATGCATGACGGTTTCGAGTTCTGGCTCGATCCGGGGGCGTCCGACGACCCGACCGTCCAGGCGTCCCTGGAGCGGGCGAACGCCGCCGTCTACCCGACGGTGAAGCTCACCGCCGCCCGCGCCGCCTACTGGTGCCAGGTGCCGGAGAAGGCGCACGTGCGCTGGGTGCTGCCGGAGGACGAGGACACCGCGCTGGACGCGCTGTCCCGGCTCTCCGCCGCCGGCACGCTGACGCTCGGCGAGGGCACGAGGTTCGCCGGCATGTTCCGGGCACACGGCCGGCTGGTGCCGGTCTGGGATCTACCGGAGAATGCCCCGGCCGCCGACTGGGAAGCGCCGGTCGCCGAGTTCGCCAAGCGGTACGCCGAGGCATTGGCGGATCAGGGGGCGCTGGACGCCGCCGGACGCCGGGCCCGCCAGGGTCTCCTCGGCCGCCAGCTCACCTTGCGCTGACCTCCCCGCCCACTACAGGTACGGGCACGGGTCTGAAGAGGCCCGCCCTGACCGTCGACACCGCCTCGGCCCGGGGACGGGAGGCGGCTCGGGGACAGGGGCGTGGCCGGGGTC
>NZ_SMKF01000051.1 GCF_004348325.1 Micromonospora sp. KC213
GGCTTCGGGCGCACCGTCGGACGTCCGGCGGCTGTCCCTACTCGGGGTGGCCGGGCTGGACAAGGTGCTGGCGATGCACGACTTCGTGCGGATGGCCAAGCTGGCCGGCTTCCCGCAACTGTCCGATGAGCGGGGCGTGGTGTGGAAGCGGTTCAAAATGACCGAGCAGAGCACCTTCGTGGTGCTCGACCGCTCAGGAACGGTCGTGGCGCGCGACCGCGCCGGCGTCGGCGAGCCGCTGGGTCTAGCGAATCGCCCGAAACTGGGCGGATACAACTCGTCGAAGTGGTGGACCATCCTGGCCAGGTCGACGCCCTGACGGGCGCGGCGCGAGATCGCGCCGTGCACCCACCTCCCAGCCGTGCGCAGGTACGTGAGGTCCGCGATCCACAACTGGTTCGGCCGGGCACGGCAAGGTCACGTTTGACCAGGTCAGAAGGGCGTACGGTCTCAGGGGTGGGTCGGGTCGTCCGCGCGGAACCCGCTCACGCCGGTTGACGAGGCCGATTCTCCCCGTTGTCGCGGGCCCGGTATTCGCGCGGACTCATGCCGTTGACCGCGGTGAAGTGACGCGAGAAGTAGAAGGGATCGTGGTAGCCGACGGCGGCGGCGATCTCGGCGATGCTGAGGGCACTGGCGACGAGTAGCTGACGGGCCCGCGCCATGCGCAGCCGCTTCGTGTACTCGGTCACCGAGAACCCGGTCAGGGAACGGAATCTTGCTGAGAAGTGGGACGTGCTGTAGCCCGCCAGTTCGGCCAGCTGACGGATGTTGAGCGACGCCGACAGATGCGCGCGCAGATAGTCCTGGACGCGGGCGATCGGTTCACGGGTGACCCCCCAGCCGTCGCGTTCGGCGGCCAGCTGGGCGAGCAGATTCCAGGCCGCGCCGGCGGCCGCGGTGAGGCTCGCCGCCGTCTCGTCGCGCGCGAGCTCATCGCAGATGCTCTCGGCCAGCGCGAAGGCACGAAACGGGTCGGTCATCGGCGCGGTCGGCGCGGCCACGGTGAGCCCGATGGCGCTGAGCAGGTCGGGGACGTCGTCGCCGGTGACGTGCAACCACCAGATGGACCAGGGCTCCGCCTCGGCGGCAAAGTACTGATGTGACACGGCTGCGGGAATGATGAGAACTTCGTTCGGGCCTACGTCATGCCGGGCCCCGGCGAGCTCACACCAGCCGCTTCCGTCGGCGCACATGATCACGATGGTCTCGGCAGCCCCTGCGTGCCGCCATCGACCGTGTCGGGCCGCATGTGGGAAGTAGCCAGCGTCGGTCACGAGCATCCGCGAGGTCGGCTTGCGCTGCAGCGCCTGCTTCGCCAGAAGTCGGGGCAGGACGTGCAGTCGCTGATCGGGAAAGCCGTCGCGAAGGTACATCTGCCGATCGTATGCGAATCAGAGAACCGTCCAGGTTGGCCGTCGATCCGTACATTCCGAGAATCGCGCTCGCGGCCTAGGTTTCGTTCATGTCCCTGAGCCCCTTCGGTCTGCCGCCTCGTCCGGATCGCTTGGCAAACGCGCCGGTGGCGGCGTGGGCTGCACCGGTCACCATTCCGACCTACCTGCCCGAGGCGCCGAGCCGGTACCCCGCCTACCTCGACCGCCGGGTCTATCAGGGATCGTCAGGCCGGGTGTTCCCCCTGCCGTTTCACGACCGAATCCAGGAGTCCCGCTCCGATCACCGTTGGCTGGGACTGCATGTGGAGAACGCGTACCTGCGGCTGCTGGTTCTGCCCGAACTCGGCGGGCGGATCCAGTTCGCAATCGACAAGCGCACCGGCTACTCGCTGTTCTACGCCAATCCGGTGATCAAGCCCGCGCTGGTCGGGCTCACCGGGCCCTGGTTGGCCGGTGGGGTGGAGTTCAACTGGCCGCAGCATCACCGTCCGGCGACCTTCCTGCCCACGACGTGGCAGGTGGACGAGGCCGCCGGCACCGTCTGGTGCTCCGATCACGACCCGTTCGCCCGGATGAAGGGCATGCACGGCGTACGGTTGGCGCCCGATTCGACGGTGATCGAACTTAAGGTCCGCCTCTTCAACCGCAGCGAGCAGGCGCAGACCTTCCTCTGGTGGGCGAACGCGGCGGCCCAGGTCCACAGCGACTATCAGTCGTTCTTCCCCGCCGACGTGACCGTGGTCGCCGATCACGCCAAGCGGGCGACCAGCACCTTTCCGGCCGCGACGAGCACGTACTACGGGATCGACTATCCGAACCGACGCGACCTGGACCGCCGGCCGGACAGCGCGCGTCGCGTCCCGGGCGACCGGCTGGACTGGCCGCGCAACATCCCGGTACCGACGTCGTACATGTGCGTGGACTCGCGGGGTGACTTCTTCGGCGGCTACGACCATCGCGCCGGGGCCGGCTTCGTTCACTTCGCCGACCACCATTACGCGGTGGGCAAGAAGCAGTGGACGTGGGGCGACGCACCCTTCGGGCACGCCTGGAACCGCAATCTCGCCGACGACGACGCCGCCTACATCGAACTGATGGCCGGCGTGTTCACCGACAACCAGCCGGACTTCTCACACCTCGCTCCCGGCGAAACCAAGACCTTCTCCCAGTACTGGTATCCGCTGGCCGGCACGGGCCCGGTGGTCGCGGCGAGCCTCGATGCGGCCCTGGGGATCGAGCGCGGGACGGCGCAGACGGTGCTCCGCTTCGACGCGACGCGCACCGTGGGCACGGTCGAACTCCTCGTGCAGGACCACCATGGCGACCAGCTGCACAGCGAGCAGTTCGAGCTCGGGCCGGACGCCCGACCGTCCGTCGTCGTCGCGGCGGCACCGCACGCCGTTGAGCTGCACCGCGACGGGCGGTGCCTCCTGCGCTGGCAGCGTCCCGCGGCGGCTGCAGGCACCGATGAGGCGGCCCGGGTGAGGATGCAGCCGGCTCAGGAGCCAGCCCCGCCTACCGAGATAGCCTCCGCCGAGGTGCTGTACCTCACCGGCCGCCACCTCGAGCAGTACCGGCACGCGACCCGCTCCCCGGAGCCGTACTGGGCGCAGGCGCTGGTCCACGATCCGGGACACACCGCGACGCACACCGCTCTCGCGGCCCGCCGGTACGCCGAGGCTCGCTTCGCGCAGGCCGAGGAACACCTGCGAGCCGCACTGGACCGACTGACGGCGTTGAACCCGAACCCGGACAGCGGGGAGGCCCACTACCTGCTCGGGCTCACCCTGGCCCGGCGCGGACGCGACGACGAGGCGTACGCCGCGTTCGCCAAGGCGACCTGGCTCGCCCCCTGGACGGGCCCCGGGAACCATCAGCTGGCGGTGATCGACGCCCGCCATGGCCGAAATGCTCAGGCACTAGAGAGGGCGAGCGCGGCCCTACGCGCGCAACCCGAACAGCTGCAGGTCCGCGATCTCATCGTGGTACTGCTGCGCCGGCTGGGCCGCGCCGCGGAGGCCGAGCATGTCCTCGCCGAGACGCTCACACTGGATCCGCTGGACATCTGGGCGCTGCAGCTGGCCGGCCGGCTCGAGGCAGCCCAGGGGCACAGGGAAGCCCAGACACTGCTCGACGTCGCACTCGAGCACGCCCGGATCGGTGAACTCGAGACGGCCACGGCCCTGTTCACCGACGCGCGATCCGCCGACGCGCACCGCCCACTCGGTCAGACGGCCTGTGCGGTGCTCGCCGACTACCACGCCGCGGTCGTTGCCGACCGCCTCGGTGATTCGGTAGCTGCGGCAACGGCCCGGGCCCGCGCCCGCGCCCGCGAACGGACCTGGAACTTCGCCACCCGCCTCGACGACGTCGCCGCACTGGAGGCGGCACTGGCAGCCGACCCGGCCGATGCCACCGCAGCCGCCCTGTTGGGCCACTGGTACTACGCCCACAACCGAGTCGACGACGCCATCGACTGCTGGCGGCGGTCAGCCACACACGACGGGTCCGATCCCGTGGTGTGGCGCAACCTCGGGATCGCCAGCTACAACCACCGGCACGATCCCGAGGCCGCAACCGCGGCTTACGAGCGGGCACTGCGGCTCGCGCCGGGTGATCCCCGCCTGCTGAGCGAGATTGATCAACTACTCAGGCGCATCGGGGCACCGGCGGGCGACCGCCTCCGTCGGCTCGAGGACGTGCCGTCGGCCCTGCTCAAGCGGGACGACCTGGCTGTGGAGTACGCCCATCTACTGGTCACCGCCGGCCGGCCGGCGCACGCCCTGGCGGTCTTCGAACAGCGTCAGTTCCAGCCGTGGGAGGGCGGCGAGGGCCAGGTGCTTCGGGCATGGGAACGCACGCGACTCGCCCTGGCGGACGAGGCTCTGGACCGCGGGGACGCCGCGGCAGCTGCCGCACACGCCGAACTGGCACTGCAGCCGCCGCCGTCTCTGGGCGAGGCCCGGCATCCGCTGGCCAGTCCGGCCCGGCTGCTCCTCACCCTGGGCAAGGCCCTGGAGGCGACGGGGGAACACGACAGCGCCGAGCGGTACTGGCGGGAGGCCGCCGCGTCGCGGGGCGACTTCACCGAGATGAACCCGTCCGGCTTCTCGGAGAACACCTACTTCTCGATCCTGGCCGACCGCCGGCTCGGCGAGTCCGCCCACGCCGACGAGTCGATAGCCGGCCTCGCGCAACACGCCGAGCGACTTGCCCGGACACCGGCGGTCATCGACTACTTCGCCACCTCGCTGCCGTCGCTGATGCTCTTCGACGACGACCCGCAACGGCGCGTCGACCTCACCGTCGAACTGCTTCGCGCGCAACTCGCCATCCTCGCGAACGATCCGGCCACCGCCCGGAACCACCTCGACGCCGTCCTCGCGGCCGACCCCAGCCACGAGTTGGCCCGAGACCTCAACCTCCACCTCGACCGCACCGGGAGCCTTCCATGAGCTACGTTCCCGTTCCCCCGCCGGCGCACGTCCCAGACCGCTTGGCCATCACGCTCTGGGACTTCTCCTGGTACGTGCGCACCGGGCCGGGAGAGCCGTTCGAGGATCTCGACCGGGCATTCGCCGCAGCCGTCGAGCGCGGCTACAACGCGGTGCGGATCTGTGCCATGCCATACCTGCTGTTCGGCAGCGGTCTGGACACCTCTGCGCTGCGGCTCGGGCCGTTGGGCGGCGACTACGGGCAGCGGGTGCGCTGGTACGACGTCCGGCAGCCGACGGTCATCGATGCGCGCGCGCACATGCTGGAGCTGTTCCGGGCCGCGAAGCGGCACGGCTGCTTCGTCATCCTCTCCTCCTGGGAGTACCAGCAGAGCTCCTCCTTCGCCGCCGACCCCAGCTGGTGCGAGGCCCTGCTGGCCATCGAGCCGCAGCGGCGGGCCGAAGCGCAAGCGGTCGCCCTTGCCGACCTCGTCGACTTCCTGACCGAGCACCAGATCGACGACCGGCTTGCGTTCACTGAGATCCACAATGAGGTCCAGGCCGGTTACCTGGCTGACGGCCTGACCGGTGACGAGGAGGAACGATTGACGGCCCTGCGACCGCGGCTGGAGCGGGCGCTGACCGTTTTCCACAACCGTCAACCCGGCCGGCCGGCGACGGTGAACTACGCAGGGGTGCCGGCCGGCACCATGCGCGCCATTCCGGAAACCATCGACGTGTTGGCCTGCAACCCCTACGTCTACGGGGTGCTGGGCGCGTTCATCGAAACCTACGGGCTGCGCGGTGACCCTCAGGCCTTCGACCAGGCGCGCGCCGGACACGACATCCTCCGACCCGGAGCCCCCAGGCTGGCCGACTGGTCGCCGGACCATGCCTGGCGGCAGACCGCGACCATCGTGTCCAGACCGGAGATCTTCGTGCACGACTGGGGCGACGCCGAGGCAATCGACCGCTGGCTCTACCGGCACTACCCGGCATGGGAGAAGGGGATGGCGACCACGCTACGGCTCTGGCTGGACATCGCGCACGACTGGGCGACCCACCGCGGCGTGCCGATCGTATTCGGGGAGGGCTGGATCGGTTACACCCCGCGCGACGGACGGTTCGAGGAGGGCCCGATAGGAGCCGAGTTCTGCCGGCTGGCGACCGATGAGTCGCTGCGGGTCGGTGCCTGGGGAACGATTGTCTGCTCCAACGCCGCCCCGCACCACGCGATGTGGGACGACGTCGCCCTCCAGCGGCAGTGCAACGAGGCATTCCGTACCGGCATCCGCCTTCGGCCACCGCGCTTCACTTGATCTTCAACCTATTGGGCGACGGCATCGACCCCGGCTGATCAGGGTGCAGCCCTTGATCGATTATCCTTTCTGCCTACACCACGTCCCGCAACTGGCCGGCGGTGACCGTGGCGGCGTCGTCGCCGGGTTCCAGCCGGTGGGCGTCCCATGGCGCGGTCCACGAGGTGTGCCCGGCCTCCCGAGCGGTCACGAACGAGTATGGCCAGGCCGGAACCCCGATGTGGGGTGTCCGTGCCGCGCCCGTAGGTGTGGCACAGCACCCCACTGCGGGCAGGTGTGCTCCGGCCGCAACCAGCACCACACATCCGCCGCCAGCACAATCCGCCCTTGCACGGCCCGCGGCAGCGGCACCGCCACCACCGCAGCTCGCGGCCGGTCGATGTTGATCCGGCCGCTGTTCAACGCCGCGTACTGCGGGCCGTGACCGCGGCGGTGCTCAGCCGGGGTCGATGCCGTCGCTCAGCAGGTGGAAATCAAGCCAGGCTCATCGGGCCAGGACCACTTCGCCGACATGATCGCAGTGGGTGAATCCTCACCTGACAGATGCTGCTGTCGATCAGGCGAAGGGGTACGGGCCGAAGCAGCACGCCGAGGCAGGTCAGCTTCTACACCACCCGGCGGGACGCAACCCGCGCGCGGCCGCGCCGGCTTCTCAGCCCCATCGTTGGAGCAGTCGGTCGTATTCCGCCTGGGTGATGGGCAGCACCGTGCCATGCCGTGGCCGGCCGGGCATCGTGTAGCTGGAAATCGCGGTCCACTGTCCGGAGTTCAGGTCGGTGGTGGTGAAGGGGATGTATCCGCGGCCGCCGTACTCGTCGATGAACATGTACCACCGCTCTTCGATGTTCGATTTGAACACCGTTGGGCCCTCGCCCTGGCTGATCGTGCCTCGGCCGATGCATTCGGCGACGAACGAGTAGCCGCGGTTGAGAATGGTGGTGGACCTCTCCTCGAGGATGAATTTGCCGCACGCCGACTGGGAGCTGCTCCGCTCGTCTTTGGTGAGCCGGTAGTACGTGCCGTTGTGTTTGGTGAGCGTCGAATCGATGGTCGAGTAGCCCTTGTCCACCCACACCTGGGCCGTGCTGAAGGTCCGGAAGTCGCTCGTCGTGGCGTACATCATCCGGTTGTAGGTGGTGCCGGTGTGGTTCGGGTCGCTGGCGGAGTAAAGTTTCGAGGCCCAGAAGACGACGTACTGGCCGAGGCCCTCGTCGTAGTACGCCTCGGGCGCCCAGGTGTTGCCGGCCGTGTCGGGGGAGACCCGCTGCAGCCGTGGGGTGCTCCAGTTCACCAGGTCGGTAGACTCCCAGACCACGATGGATTTGCTGCCGGTCCGCTGCGCGGCGTCCCAGTTGCCGTTGCCGTAGATCCGCAGGTCGGTGGCGATCTGGTAGAACTTGTCGCCCTGCGGGGAGCGGATGATGAACGGATCCCGTACCCCGCGGGTCCCGATGCTTGAGGTCAACACGGGGCGTCCACCGTTGAGTTGGCGCCACCGGGTCGGGTCGTTGCCCTGACTGAGCGCGAAGTAAACCTGCTCACCGGCGGAGGTGTTTTCGCCGGTGAAGTAGGTGAACAGATAGCCGGCGTACTTCTGGCCGGGACCCGGGCTCGAGGTTGGAGTCACGCTCGGACTGGGGCCGGTGCCGACACGGACGAGTTGCCACTGCTGGTTCGTCGTACCGTTGTCGGTGTACTGGGAGATCCGCGCGCCGTCAGCGGTGGACCGTTCCCACACGTCCAACGCCTTGCCGCTGTTGCGGTTGATCAGCTTGACGTAGCCGCTGTCGGTGTCGACGACCCGGAAATGTTGGTTGGTCCCGCCGTGGTCGGTCCACTGCACGACGTTCGCACCGATCGCCGTGGACGCGCTCGCCACGTCGACCACTTTGCCGCTGTGCCGGGCCCGGATCTTGTAGTAGCCGCCGCCCGCGTCGACGAACTGGAACTGCTGGTTGGTCTGCTGTGTGCGGGTCCACTGCTGGGCCGCGGCGCCGTCCGCGGTGGACTGGTCGGCGATATTGATCAGCTTGCCGCTGTGCCGCGACACGATCTCGTAGTGTGCCGACGTGTCGATGGTCGCCGCGTTTGCCCCGTGCGGCGCGAGCAGCACAGCCGCGCCGGCGACGATCGACACGCCGATCAGCGCCAGCGCAGCCGGGCGGCGGCGTTGGCGGCGGTTACGGGTCGGGAGGGGAGAAGCTTGCATCGTTTGCCGTCCATCGATCCGTCGTTGTCTTGCGACCCGCGCGGATCCCGAGCGCCCGCGCCGAGGAGTTGGGAATTCTTGTTAGCCAGGGCTGTCGACGTCAGCCAAGGCTGAAGTCGACGACTCGAATTGACGAGGGTGTGGTGCCGCTCGACCGTCGCTGGTACAGGATGGACAGGATCCCGTCGGTGGCCATCCGGGAGCGGTCGACGACGACCTCCCCGAAGGCGTTCAGGCCGGACCCGTCGAACCGGAGCGTCCAATCGGTCCAGCCGCTGGCTTTGCTGGCGGTGACGATGCGTCCGTAGGGTAGAACCACGTAGGCGTTGTCGGCGCGGTCGAGGACGATCTGGGAACGGCCAAAGGCGTTCAACGCCACCGGGATTTCGACTTTGCGCCAGGCACCCTGCGCGTTGCGGACGAGGTGGAACGCGCGCGCGTACGAGCGGCGCTGGCTGGTGAAGTTGGTGACGCACTGGGTGAATCGGCCGGGCACGTAGCTGATGATCACGTGCGGCTGGCCGGTGGAGTCGACGGTCTGGCTCTCCTGGTTGATCAGCGCGTGGTCGGCGTTCAGCGCGTCGACGACGTGCCCGGGGGAGGTGACGGACACGAGGGTGCCGTTGGTGGTGCCGACCTGCTGGCCGGCATTGTTGCGCCAGGTACGGCCACGGTCGTCGCTGTAGACATAGCCTGTGTCGTGGTTGCTGAGCCCGCCGCGGTTGCACATGACCGCCGCGTTCTGCTCCCGCCAGGTGAAAGCGGCGTGCAGCCGGCCGTTTAAGCCATATGTGAGGCCGTGCAGGTACATGTTGCGGCGCGTGCTGGTGGCGCCGTGCTGGGTCCAGTTGCCCGTGGCCGACGACCACCGGCCAAGGCGGCGCCAGGTGGAGCCGTCGTACTCGACCAGTTCGTTTGTGCCGTTGCCCGAGCCGCCGGTGCGGTAGCTGAGCTGCAGCCGGCGTTCCGGGGTGATGGCGAACTGTGGATATGTGATGGCGCCCAGTTCCAAGCCGTCGAGCGTGCGCTGTACTGCTCCCAACGCGGTGGCCGTCCAGTTGCGGGAGCCGGCGTCGGTCAGGAGGCCAGCCTCGGACTTGACGTAGAAGACCCGGCTGTCGTGGGTATCCATCGCCACGTGTAACCGCCCGTCCGACGGCGACACCCCGAGCGAGATGGAGTTGTGCGAGTCGTTCGTCGTCAACGAGTGGGCCAGCTGCAGTGTTTGCCACGCCCCGCTCGGGAGCTGCCGGCGCGCGACGACCACTCGGCGGCTGGACGTGTACCACGCCGCGTACTGGTAGCCGCCGAAGGTGAGGATGCCGTCCTGCTGGTAGGAGGCGTTGTTCACGAGGCCGTCGTACGACACGAAGTACAGCGCCCGTGGATCGAGCTCGGTGTCCGCCAACCGCGTCACCGTCGGCCCCACTGCCGCGTTGACCGCCGGCGCCGCAGCCGTCTGGGCGCTGCTTGCCGTTGCGACGGTGACCGGGATAGCAAGCCCCGCCACGAGGATGGACGCGGTCAGGGCTCTTCGGGTAGCACTCGTTCGAAATCCGATCATTGCGGACTCCTTCATGCCTGGGTGACGGGTCTGGCCGCCGGAGAAGCTCCAGGCGATGGCGAACCAGACATGCGCGTGACTGACCCCGCGCATGATGAAGTTGTTGCCCGTGGCTCCCGAGATGCGGCGTCGGTTCACCGCGTGCCGTGATTTCTCTTCATGACTGAACCTCAGACAAGGGGTGCGGTGGAGCCCAACAGCCCGGGCCACTATCGAGCCGGTGGCCGGCGCGCGGCCGCTCGGCCACGGTCCCTGTGAGCGCTCCCAGCCGATGATGTGTCAGATAGTCTTCCGGCCGAACCTCTAACTGTCAATCGATAAGCGTCAACTCGACCGGATGGATGGTGGTGGCTGACCCGAGCAGAGTCCGGTACCCGTCACGGCCGGGGCCTCGCCGCCCGCGATGACCATCGTGGACTGCGGCACCCGTTACAGTCGGTACGACCCTTGCACCCACCGGCGTCGGGAGCGCGTAGTGGTACGCCCGTTTGATATCGAGGAGGTCTTCCCCGAGGTCGCCGCTGGATCGCAGCGTCGGCGGCGCCGACAGTCGGGCAGTTCGGCCCAGGGCGTGGCGGTCACCCTTATCGCCGACTACACCGTACGTACCCGGGCCTGGTTGCCTTCAGCGGCGATCGTGGCGCTGCTGGGTGAGTTCGGGGTGACCAGTGGCGCCGCCCGCACGGCCATCAGCAGGCTGGCCCGCCGGGGGATCCTGGAGGGCAGTCGGCAGGGGCGTCACAGCTCGTACCGCCTGACCGAGGGCGCCGCCAGTGATCTTACGAAAGGCGGCACCGCCATCGGCGCTGTCGGCGCAGAGTCCGAATCCTGGGACGGGTCATGGACGGTCGTGGTCTTCTCCATGCCGGAGCAGGAGAGCACGCGACGGCGTGCGCTACGGGATCACTTGCGTTGGAATGGTTATGCCCCGTTGTATGACGGGGTGTGGATCTCGCCAGATCCGTTGCCGCCGGCAGGGCGGGCAGAGCTGGCGGCTGCGGCGCGCGGCTCGGTGACGGTGTTCCGCGCGCAGCATCAGGAGCTGCAGGCGGAGGCTGACCGCAGTCCGGTTGAGGCCTGGGACCTGCCGGGCATCGCGAAAGCGTACGAGACATTCATCGATCGATGGTGGCCGCTGCTGCCGCGGATAGCCGCCGGCGAGGTGACCGGTGCGGCCGCGGTCCGGACCCGTACCGAGGTGATGGACGTCTACCGACGCTTTCCGGTGCTCGACCCGATGCTGCCGGTTGCCCTTATGCCGCCTGACTGGCCACGCAGACGTGCCCGGGCAGTGTTCGTCGCGATCTACGACGGACTGCTCGAACCGGCGCAGGATCACATCCGCTCGGTGGTTGCTCGTGTCGCGGACGGGCACTGGCCCGACATCCAGGCACACACGGTCGCGCACATGGCCGCCGGGGTTCGCCACGGCGCGGACTGAGCGGTCCACACCTAGACGGCGGGCGGGCTCAGATGCCCTTACGCGGACGCCGTATTACCCGGGCAGCATGCGGGCCGCCGCGCCCAGAGGACGCGGCGACCCGCTCGTTTACAGTCGGTCACAGGGCCGGTGTCAGGGAAGCGCCCCGGGACGCTCGACAACGTCGATGACCGCCGTTACGGCACCGAACCTGGTCATGCCGGTGACGAGCACCTCACCAGGCGCGTCGGTCGCTCTGGCCGGCAGCGCCTGCCATCGGACGGGGACGGTGGTGAGGGTATCCCGCGCGGTGGTGAGTACGCGGATTGCGGTGGGTAGCGCCGGAATCGCGCCGATCCTGGTGGCGGTGTAGACGGTGTCTTCCAGGATGTGCTTGGCTCGGCTGGCGTTGAACACGTTGATGGACGCGTGCGGCTCCCAGGTGTTGGGTAGCTCGGGCACGGCCCGGAACATCGTCTGCCATCCCGCCGGTTCCCAGACCAGCACTGCGCTGCCCTGGTTGTTGACCACGTCATTGGCCGCCTGGAAGACCCGCTGGATCGCGTCCGCCTGGCCTTGGATGGTGCGCGGGTAGGGCGAGTTGGGCAGCGGTGAGCCGTCGCCGCCGGAGGCGGGGTAGGAGGTCTCGGCGACGTCGATCTCGTAGTCGGGGTAGGTGGTCGCCATCGTGTGGAGGTTGAAGTCCAGTGCCTCGGGTGTGCCGTGCCACTCCGGGTAGTAAGAGATGGCCAGCACGTCGGGGTTTTGGCCTTTTGCCTTGACCCGGGTGAGGAATTGGTGCCAGAACTCCATGGTCTTGGCGAGGCGGTTCCTGTCGACGATCACGTGGATCTCGACCTTGGATTTCGGGGACGCGTCGCGGACGGCCTCGATCCCGGACGCGGCCAGGGTGGTGAACCGGTCCCATGCTTGGTCGTACAGCTGCTGCTCGGCCGGGTCCGTCGATCCCCAGTACCGCCACAGCAGGCCACCGCCGGGCTTGGACTGGTAGACGTCGGCCTCGTTGGCGAAGTACGGCGGGTCGGTGGTGCCGATGAGAGCCGCCTCGCTGCCGTACATGAAGCCGTTGATGATCTCGTTTCCGACGGCGACCTTGTCCGGTCTGGTGCCCTGCCGGATCAGCCGGCGCAGGTAGTCGGCGGTGAAGTCGTACACGGACTCGGTGAGGTCGTCGAAGTCCAGTTCGGCCCAGGCGCGGGGTTTGGGTTGCTTGCTCGGGTCCGCCCAGGAATCCGCGTAGTGGAAGTCGATGCCGAGGCCCATGTCTCGTTCCTTGATCCATTGGGCTGACCGCAGGGACCGCTCCGGGCCCTGGCGGGGGATCGGCGTTAGTTGGCCGGTGGTCTCGTCTCGCGGCTCGTTGAAGATGCGCAGCCGGGTGTACTCCATGCCGCGGTCTTTGGCCACGTCGAGTAGGTGGGGCCCGGCGCCCCGGTCGGCGGCCAGCGGGTTGACCCAGTACTGCCGCGTCTGGAAGTCGTCCACCCAGGACATGTCGGCGCCGAGGGTGAGGTCGTCGCGTAGGTAGTTGAAGACCTGTATCTCGCTGAGGCCGACCTTGGCGTGCCGGGACGCGCCGGTGATGGTGAGCCGGACGAAGCGCGTATCCGGCCGGGTGAACAGGTGCACCGCCCCCCGCGAGGCGGTTCGGTTGCGGGATTGGTCGGCGATCGTCTTCCACCGGCGAGCGTCGGACGAGGCCTCGACGACGTACCGGTATACCGCGCCACGGTCCGGGAAGACCACCCTGACCTTGCGTAGGTTGTCGTAGGCGCCGCCAAGGTCGACAGTCAGCCGCTGGTGGGCGCCGGGGCTGTCCGCATACCAGGACGTCATCGGGTCGCCATCGGTGGCCAGGCGGGCGGTGGACGCGCCGCTGCTGGCCGTCGCCGAGGCCCAGGACTTGGCGGCGATGTTGCTTTCGATGGGTTTGATGTCCGCGGTGCCGAAGACGGCGTGCGCCGGGGTGGGCGCCGCAAGCATCCCCGCGCTCGCCAGGGCAGCGAATGTGGTCGCCGCCACGGCTGTGCGAGCGGGGTTCCTGACCCCCATACCTTCTCCTAACCAGTGCGGGCTCCGCTGTCAGAGCCACGTTACACGTCGATGCCTATCGATTGACAAGTGCGCGTCCGACGGTAACACTCATCGATATATTTATATGGTAGCGCTCACAGGGCACACAGCGGGCACATCGAGGCGAAGGTGTGGCCCTGCTCGCTACCCGGCAGGCGAACGCCGCCGCGGACGATGCCCTACGACACGCGCCGACGACACCGTTCGCCCTCGCTGGCCGTGGCTACGCCGCAGCGCCCTGCGCGCGGCGACCAGCACAGAACGACGACAAGTGAAAGGCAGCGTCATGATCCGTACCACGCGCAAGACATTGAAACGCGGGGCACTGGCCGCCGCCGCGATGCTGTTCATGTCGGTGGCGGTGGCAGCTGGCGACGCCGCCGCGGAGAGCACGCCCAGCGGCGATGCCGTCTCAGCAGAACAGGTGGGGGGCCTGGGGAGTCTGGTCGCGGACTACAAGACTCGCTCCGCGAGCAGGTACACCGGCGACTCCTGGGCGCCCTTCGTCAAGGCGTTGAAAACCGCAACCGATGTCGCCGCCGACGCATCGGCGACCGCGCCGGATATCGCCGCCGCGAAGACGGCGCTCATGAGCGCCGCCGGCGAGCTGGAGGCGGCCGACGAGGGCACCTTCCAGACCATCACGAACAACACCTTCTGGAACGACACCAGCGGCAACCCCATCTATTCGCAAGGCGGGGGCGTCTTCAAGTTCGGCGACACCTACTACTGGTACGGCGTGCACTACCTGGGCGCTGAGAGCTACCGGGCCAACCCGACCAGGAAGTACGACAACCAGGTCTCGTTCGTCTCGATCCCCGTGTACTCCTCAAGGGACTTGGTGAACTGGAAGTTCGAGAACCGGGTCGCGACGCGCTCGACCCCGATCAACAACGGGGCCACCCTTGGTCAGGCAGGATGGGTCGGGCGGCTTGGGGTCTCGTACAACGAGAACACCGGCAAGTACGTGCTGGCCACCCAGGCTTATGTCGGAGGCGGGCACGGGGTCCTGTTCCTGCAGGGCGACTCGCCCACCGACACCTTCGACTACGCCTACTTCCAGACCCAGGTCGTCAACTCGCCGACGACGGGCACCGGGGACCAGACCGTGTTCACCGACGAGGACGGCAAGGACTACCTGATCTTCTCCAACCGAGAAGGACGTTCTCGCGCCTTTGTCAGCAAGTTCAGGGAGTCCGACTCGCTGCGGATCGAGCCGGGAGCGGAGATCGGTCGCAACTCCTCCGGACGCGAGGGCAACGCCATGTTCAAGCTCGACGGCAAGTACTACCACGCGGCGTCGGACCTGCACGGCTGGAACACGTCAGTCAACTACGTGATGGAGTCGAGCAGCGTCCAGAGCGGTTACTCGGGTGAGTACGTTCTCGCCGGCACTGAGATGGACTACAGCCACGTGACCCAGACCGGGTTCTTCGTGACGGTCAAGGGCACCAAGCAGACGACGGTGATCTACGCCGGTGACCGGTGGGCGGACTTCGCGTGGAACGGGATCGGCTACAACCAGTGGGTGCCGATCACCAGGACCGGCTCGCGGCCGCAGTTCCACTCGGTGAGCCAGTGGCAGTTCAACGCCACGACCGGGGAGTGGCGGGTCGGTCCAGCCAACAACTACATCCTGAACCCGAACTTCCAGGCTGACCGGGTCGTTGTGTCGCAGGTCCGGGGGTGGACCAACACCGGCGGGGGCGTGACCAACGTCAGCCCTGGCGCGAACGGCAGCCGCTTCGCGCTGCAGCTCGGCTCCGGATCGGCCGGCGTCCGGCAACACATCACCGTGCCGGCCGGCACCTACCGACTGTCCACGTACGCCAAGACCTCCGGCTCGGTGAGCGGCGCGCAGCTGTCGGTCACCGACGCCAGCGGCGCCACGCGTACGCTGAGCATCCCGTCATCCAGCGGCTGGACCCGGCGCGACTCTGCAGAGTTCCAGCTGGCCGCTGGCGCCGCCACCGTCACCATCCGAACCAGCAGCGGCACCCTCACCGTCGACGACCTCGCACTGGTCAGGACGTCCGGCGGTGATCCGACACCGGGGCAGCGGTACGAGGCGGAAACGCCGCCGGCGGTGTGCCAGGGCACGATCGACTCCAACCATGCCGGCTTCACCGGCACCGGATTCTGCAACGCCAGCGCCGCGATCGGCGCGTACGCGCAGTTCACGGCCACCGCGGCGGCGGCCGGCACCGCGACGCTCGGGGTCCGGTTCGCCAACGGCGCCAGCGGACTGCGGACGGCGAACCTGATCGTCAACGGTTCGACCGTAGCGACGGTCTCGTTCGAGACCACCGGAGGGTGGACGACATGGGCTACCAAGACGCTGACCGCCTCGCTCAACGCCGGCAGCAACACCATCCAGCTGAGTCCAACCGTTGCCGACGGACTGCCCAACATCGACCACCTCACCGTCGGCGCCGCCTGACCTGCAGTCCGCAGGCACGGTGACCTGACCACCGCCAACGAAACCCGACCTAACACTGGTAAGGCCGGAGCGTCCGCGGCACCGCTGGATCCGGGCAAGCGGTGCCGCGGACGCGCTGGCGCGTCTGACAGCCGTATCACGGATCCGCCCTGCCGCCCCCGTATCGCAGGAGGCGATGAGGTGCACCCGTCTCCGGCGGGTACCGGTAGTGTCCCGTGGCACGGGGCGCCGGTGATCAACTCCTTACCGGTCGCGGCCAGTTCCACATCGCGGTCGATGTGGTTGATGGCGATGATGTAACTGGCGGAGTCGCCTGCCCGGTGAACCAGCTCCACGCCGTCCGGCACGCCGTCACGGGGGACCAGCCCGGCCTCGGCCAGCACGGCATCGAGGTCGCGGCCGTTCAGACGGGTGGATACATACCAGGCGGTGCTTGCGCCGAAGCGGTGTCGGGTGCATCGGATACCCGGAAAGCCGGCTGTCCGGGCGAACGAAGTCGACGGTGCGGTGCGCCCACCAGGCGACCTCGTAGTATGCGGACAGCCGGTCGAGGTAGCCGAGGTCGACCGAGGGGCGCCACTCGAGCTCGAGCGCCCACCACGCCTCCCCAGTCCCAGACGATGGCGATGTCCGGCACGACCCTGGTGCCGACCAGCTCGTCCAGATTGGACAGGTCCGTGCCTAGTCGCACGGGCGATCCCGGTCCGCGGCCCGGTAAGCCGGTGAGCTGGGGCAGAACCCGTGCCGGGCGCCGCCGCCGAGTATGTGCCCTTCCCGGGTTACCTGGCGGGCCTGCGGGTGGCGCCGGAGGAACCACGCGGGCGGTCCGGCCGTGGGGGTGGCGAGGTTGACTGCGATGCCGACGCCGTGCAGCAGCGCGATGATCCGGTCCGGCCAGCCGAAGTCGTACTCGCCAGGGGCGGGCTCCAGCATCGCCCACGCGAAGATCCCTACGCTCACCTGACTGGCGCCCGCCTCGCGCATGAGCCGCACGTCCTCGCGCCACACCGGCTCGGGCCACTGCTCGGGGTTGTGGTCCCGCCATACCCGATCTTCCCGAGGCGGGGCAGCGCGCGCGTGCCGCCGTTCATAGGCCTCCAGGTTGTGCGCGCCCACAGAGATGCCCGTCATCATGACACAACACTCAACGCTTACGAGAGCGGCAGGTGCGTGTATTGACACACATGCGAGGTGAGGCGAACATTGTGAACGCTCACGGAATATTTCGGCCGGGTTAACGGAGGAGAGCTCCATGCTCGATAGAGACATCAGCCGGCGCCGCTTCCTCACCGGTTCGGCGCTCGTCGCGGGCGGCGCCTTCGGTGTGCCGCTGCTCGGCGCGTGTGACGCGAGCTCGGGTGGCGATTCGTCCGGTGGCGGCAAGACCGTGACGCTCACCGTCATGTACAAGAACAACGAGCTGACCAAGGAGCACATCGCCGATTTCGAGGCGAAGCACCCTGGTATCAAGATCAGCTTCATCGAGTACGACGAGACGCGGCTCAACGCGATGCTGGCTTCCAACGAGCCGCCGGACTTCGTCCGCGCGCCGGCGGTGGGCAGCGCCGCCAGCAACGCCCAGGGCTTGACCACCGCTCTCGACCCGTACCTGGACAAGAGCGCGGTGCTGAAGAAGGACAACCTGATGGCGGTCAACGAGAGCTTCCGCTGGGACGGCACGCGCACCGGCCAGGGTCCGTACTACGGCATCACCAAGGACTGGAGCCAGGACGCGACGCTCTGGTACAACCGGGCGCTGTTCGAGCAGGCCAAGATCCCGCCGCTGAGCACTACCGAGCCCATCTCGTACGACGAGCTGCTGGAGATCGCGAAGAAGCTGACCAAGAAGAGCGGCGGCAAGACCCAGGTGTACGGCCTCGGCGTGGAGTGGGCGTGGGGACTGTCCTCACCGATCTTCATGATGATCCTTCAGCAAGGTGGGCAGGTCTACAACGCCGACCTGACCGAGACCGACATGACCACGCCGGAGGCCAGGCGGGCCATCCAGTGGTACGTCGACTTCGGGCAGGCGGGCGTCGGGCCGACCACCCTCGACCCGGCCCCGGACGGCGCCGACCTGTCGCTGTTCTTGGCCAAGCGGATGGCGATCACCCAGGACGGCTACTGGTACGGCGGCAACTTCGTCAAGGAGTCCGAGGAAATCAAGAACAGCGTGGCGATGGCGCCGGCGCCGGTGATGGGCGACAAGCGGATCAGCCCTACGTACGTCGGTTGGGGGGCCATGATCCCGGCCAAGGCCAGGCACAAGGACGAGGCATGGAAGCTCATGGAGTACTTCATGGCCGGGCCACCGTCGGAGGAGCGGGCCAAGAGTGGGTGGGGCTTGCCGGGCCTGAAGTCGCAACTGTCGCTGTTGCCGCAGGATCTGCCGTATCAGAAGCAGGCATACCAGACCACGCAGGCCGAACTGTCGCACGTCGCGCAGCTGCCGGACTCGCCATACATAACGGGGGGCGGCTGGTTGCCCGTGCTCGACAAGCACATCACCCGCGCGATCAAGAAGGAGATCACCGTCGACGCCGCCGGCAAGGCGATCACCGACGAGATCAACAAACTGCTCAAGCAGGGCAAGGATCAGATCGGATAGTGGTCGCCATGGAAGCGGAAAGGGCGGGACGCGGGCGGCGGCGCTGGTCGCGGTATCCCAGCCGGACCTTCTACCTGTTCGTCTCGCCCTGGGTCCTCGGTTTCGCGTTGCTCACCGCGTTGCCGCTCGGGTACGCGCTGCTGGTCAGCTTCACCAACTTCAACGGCCGCAACAGCCGGTGGCGTTGGGTCGGCCTGCGCAACTACACCGAGCTGGTACGCGACGCGGACGTCATCGCCAGCCTGGTCCGCACGCTGGCGTACACGGCGATCACGGTGCCGTTGATGGTGGCCGGCGGGCTGGGCCTGGCCGTGCTGCTCAACCGGCGGCTGAAGGCCGTCGGTCTGTTCCGGACGATCTTCTTCCTGCCCTCGGTGGTGCCGGTGGTGGCCATGGCGATCATGTGGAAGCTGATCTTCAACCGGGACGCCGGCATCCTCAACGCGATACTCGAGAAGGTCAGTGTGGGACCGACCGCCTGGTTGGTCGACCCGAACGCGTTCTACGCGCTGATCATCCTCACCCTGTGGGGACTGGGCGGTGGCATGGTCATCATGCTCGCCGCTCTCCAGGGTGTGCCGGCCGAGCTGGAGGAGGCGGCGGTCGTCGACGGCGCCAGCCGCTGGCACGTGTTTCGCCACGTAACCGTGCCGATGATCTCACCGGTCATCTTCTTCCAGGTGGTCACCGGCATCATCGCGTCCTTCCAGATCGTCATCCAGCCGCTGCTGCTCGCCGAGTCCAACCAGGTCGGCTCGGTGGCCCTGGTGCCGCAGAGCACCCACCTGTACATGGTGCAGGTCTACGAGGAGTTCTTTAACAACAACCGGTACGGCTACGGCTCCGCCATGCTTTGGGTGTTCTTCGTGGTCATCCTGGCCATCACCCTCGTGGTGCTGCGGTCCAGCCGGCTGTGGGTGCACTACCAGGTCGACAGCGAGGGCGAACGATGACGATTGTCCGTGACCCCGCACGCCCGGCGATCAAACCGGCCTCGCCGGCACCGGCGCGGCGACCCCGGCGCACGGCCGACGCGGTGGGTACCTACCTTCTGCTGATGGCGCTGGCGGTGCTGTTCGCCGGACCGTTCGCCTGGCTGGTGCTCGCCGCGTTGAAGACCAAGACGGAGTGGGTCGCGATCCCGGCGAAGATCCTGCCGGAGAATCCGCAATGGGGAAACTTCACACAGGCGCTCACCGAAATAAACTTTGCGGCGTACCTCGGGAACTCACTCTTCCTGTCGTTTCTGTACGCGGTGCTGGTGACGTTCTCCAGCGCGGCCGTCGGCTTCGGTTTCGCACGGCTACGCGGGCGGGGCAAGCGTCCTCTGTTCATGGTGCTGCTCTCCACCATGATGTTGCCGCAGATCCTCACGCTGATTCCCACCTATGTGCTGTTCGCGCGGATCGGGCTGGTCAACACGTACTGGCCGTGGGTGCTGTGGGGCCTCGCCGCTTCGCCGTACCTCGTGTTCCTGTTCCGCCAGTTCTTCGCCGCCATCCCCGCGGAGCTGGAGGACGCGGCGATCATCGACGGCTGCGGATACGGCCGGATTTTCCTGCAGATCTTCCTGCCACTGTCCCGGCCCGTGCTGGTGACCTCGTTCCTGCTCTCGTTCACCTGGATCTGGGGCGACTACATCGCCCCCGCCCTCTTCCTCGACCCCGACCACACCACGCTGTCCGTGGCGATCTCGGCGTTCTACCGCGACCCGCACGGCAACCCCGACACCATGCTGCAAGCGGCCGCCGCCACGCTCTACGTGGTACCCGTTCTGGTCATCTTCCTGTTCGCGCAGCGCTACTTCATCCGCGGCGTCCTCAGCTCCGGTGTAAAGGGATAACTCACGACGCACCGACACCGCTGACGTTTTCGTCGCCCGGGTCGACCACGCCCCAGTCGCGTCCAAGGATGCCGCTTCGTGGTGACGTCAAGCGGCCCATTGACGTCGTTCGGGCAGGTGGACGCCGTGATCGGCATCCCGGCACTCGGCATAGGCTTTGACATCTGTCGATTGACAAGTAGCTGTCCGACGGTGACACTATTGATATATATGAATGGGAGCGCTCGCGGCACGTTCTGAGTAGGGCACCAGAACGAGGGCCACACTGCCCTGAGCGGCCGACCACGGACGCAGCTGCCCGCCGAACGCTTGGGCGTTTCCGTGCCGGTGCTGGCATGTCCTGATCCGCTGTGAGCGGTAGCCGGTGGGGCGGGGCCGGCTGAGGTACCCAATGGATCCCACGAAGGAGTCATCGTGTCGATGCAACGCGCAGCCTTCGTCAAGGACGCGGACGTCAAGATCGACGACGTTCGGTTTCGTCGGCGGCGGAACGCCGGCCACCCCCAATACCCACCCGCACAGCCCGTGATGGGCTTCGCCATCATCTGACTCTGGAGATCATCATGTTTTCACGCAGACAACGCGTCGCGATGCTGTCCGCCGGCGCGGTGATAGCGGTGGCGGGCGCAGGGGTGCTCACCGCCGCGGCGGCTTCCGCGGCGGCGACCCGCTACGAGGCCGAAACCACGCCCGCCACATGTGACGGTGTCATCGAGTCCAACCACACCGGCTACTCCGGCATTGGATTCTGCAACGCCAACAACGCGGTCGGGGCGGTGGCGCAGTTCACGGTGACCGCGTCCGTCGCCGGGGAGGCCACCGTAGCGGTGCGGTACGCCAACGGCGCGACCAGCAACCGTCCGGCGGACGTGCTGGTCAACGGCGCGGTCGCGCAGTCGGGTGCCGCGTTCAACGGCACCGGCGCGTGGACGACCTGGGCCACCACGACGCTGACCGTATCGGTGAACGCCGGCAGCAACACGATCCGGCTCAGCCCGACCACGGCCAATGGCCTTGCCAACATCGACTACGTCGACTTCGAGGTCGGTGGCCCGCCACCCACGTCGCCACCGCCCAGTTCGCCGCCGCCCGGATCGGGCAAGCAGATGGAGGACCTGAACCGCGGCCTGATCAGCGTGCGGTCGGGCAGCGGCAACCTGGTCTCCTGGCGGCTGCTGGGCACCGAGGCCGCGAACACGGGCTTCAACGTGTACCGCGGTTCGACGAAGGTGAACTCGTCGCCGATCACCAACTCCACCAACTACTTGGACTCCGGCGCCGCGGCCGACGCGTCGTACACGGTCCGCGCGGTCGTCAACGGGGTCGAGCAGGCGGCGTCGGAGGCCTCGCTGCGGTTCGCCGGCGGCAACTACCTGGACGTGCCAATCTCCCGGCCGGGCAGCAACTACACCGCCGGCGACGCCAGCGTCGGTGACGCGGACGGCGACGGCCAGTACGAGGTCTTCCTCAAGTGGGACCCCTCCGATCAGAAGGACCCCGCCCAGGACGGGGTCACCAGCAACGTCTACATCGACGCCTACCGGCTCAACGGCACCCGGCTGTGGCGCATCGACATGGGCCGTAACATCCGGGCCGGCGCCCACTACACCCAGTTCCAGGTCTATGACTACGACGGCGACGGCCGGGCTGAGATGGCGGTCAAGACCGCCGACGGGACCCGCTCCGGCACCGGACAGGTGATCGGCGACGCCAACGCCCTGCACCGCAACTCAACCGGGCACGTTAACGCCGGACCGGAGTTCTTGACGATGTTCGACGGGCTTACCGGTGCGGTGCGCTCGACGGTGAACTACGAACCGGCCCGGGGCAACATCGCCGACTGGGGCGACACCAAGGGCAACCGCGGTAACCGGTTCCTGGCCGGGACCGCCTACCTCGACGGTCAGCGTCCCACTCTCATCATGAGCCGCGGCTACTACGAAAAGACCGCGATCGCGGCCTACGACTTCCGCAACGGTCAACTGTCCCTGCGGTGGAAGTTCGACTCCCGCACGGCCGGTAGTCAGTGGACCGGCCGGGGGGCGCACTCGCTGTCCATCGCCGACGTCGACGGTAACGGTACCGACGAGATCATCTTCGGCGGTATGACCATCAACGCCAACGGCACCGGCCGCTACACCACCAGCTTCTACGGTCACGGCGACGCGCTGCACGTCGGCGACCTCGTCCCCAGCCGGCCTGGCCAGGAGATCTGGATGATCCACGAGTCGAGCTCCAGCCCGGCGGCGACGTTACGGGATGCCAACAACGGCTCGGTCATCTTGCAGAGGAACAACTCCTGCGGCTGCGAGGGCCCGGCCCGTGGTGTGGCCGGTGACATCTACGCCGGTAACGCCGGCGCCGAATTCTGGGGCACCGGCACCGGACTGGGCAACCTGCTCAGCGCCTCGGGTACCAACGTGGGTCGCAACCCGAGCAGCTACAACTTCCTTGCCTGGTGGGACGGCGACCCGATCCGGGAACTGCTCAACGGCAACTACGTCGACAAGTACGGCACCGGCGGCGACACCCGCCTCATGACCGGCTCCGGCGCCCACTCCGTCAACGGCAGCAAATCCACTCCGTCGCTGTCGGGTGACCTGTTCGGCGACTGGCGCGAAGAGATCATCCTGCCGCGTGACGACAACAACGCCCTGCGCATCTACTCCACCCCCATCCAGACCGACCGGCGCATCTACACACTCTTGCACGACGCCCAGTACCGCGTCGCGATCGCCTGGCAGAACACCACCTACAACCAGCCGCCGCACCCGAGCTTCTTCCTCGGCAACGGCATGACCACCCCGCCGCAACCGAACATCCACGTCCGCTGACTCGGTTGGGGCGCGCCGGCCGCTGGGCCGGCGCGCCCCAACGGGCACCCCTAGACCGTGTTTCGTAGAGCGTCGATGTTGTGGCGTGGCGGTGATCGATAACTGAAGAGGTCTCCGGTAGTTGGTTCAGCGACCAAGCTAGAACTTCACACCGGAGACCTCGTGCCGAGCGTCGCGGCCGCGAGGCGACACGGCCTCACCGATGGGCGATGGGCGGTCCTTGAGCCGTTGCTGCCGGCCGGAACGGGTCGTGATCGGCCGCGCAGATGGACACTGAGAGCACTCCTCGACGGGATCCGGTGGCGGGTGCGGACCGGCTCACCGTGGCGTGATGTGCCGTCGGTGTATCCGCCGTGGCAAACCTTGTATCGATGGTTTCGCCGATGGCAGCGTGACGGCGTCTGGGCCCGAATCCTGGCCTTGCTGCGGGCACGGTCGGACACGGTCGGGTTGATCGGGTGGACGCTGAGCGTGGACTCGACCATCAGCCGTGCCGATCAGCGCGCCGCCGGAGCCCGCCGTGACGGCGAGGGGCAGGAGCCGCCCGGTGGTGTGCAGGCCGAGCCGGCAGATCATGGGCTCGGCCAGTGAGGGGAGGCTGGACCACCAAGACGCACCTGGCGTGCGAGCAGGGCCGCAAGCTGATGGCCGTGCTGGTGACGGCCGGGCAGCGCGGCGACAGCCCGCAGTGTCGCGCGCTGCATCAGATGTGTTCCGGTCGAACGGCCAACTGTCAATCGATAGACGTCGACCCGGATTGGATGACTGCCTGCTGCGTTGACCCCGGTGTGCGACTAGACGGCCTGGGCGGTCTCGCGGCTTTGCGTCGCTCGGATCGGAGCGAGGGCCGTGATCGGCCCGTCCGCCTGGCTGCCATGGTGTGCTGGCGTCGTCTGTTGACAACTAGCTGTCCGGCGGTAACATATGTCGACACATATCGATGTGAGCGCTCACAGCAATGGGCGACTAGCTCTGGGCAAGGGCCGCGCTGAACGGGGCCGACCGCGGACCGAGCCGCCCGACGGTCAAGGAGGCATGTGATCACGCCGCGTTGACAGGCGTGAAGCGGTCGCGTAGCGGCAATCCCACTACGCCAAGCCGCTCTAGCGGGTGACGGCCAGGTCCCGCCCCGCAATCCGGCCGCGTTCTCACGCGCACCGAACCGCGACGAGTAGCACAAAGACCCCAGCCCGATCGCGGCTGGACGGTCTGCGACCACCTCAGAGACAGCGCCAGGCCGTCGGCCTGCCGGACGTGGCGTGCCCGATCCGCTACACCGGCACCTGGCGGCCGGCCCCCGAACTGTCTAACCCCACGAAGGAGTCATTGTGTCGATGCAACGACGGACGTTTCTGAAGGCGGGTGCCGCGGGTGCGGTGGCCGTGGGAGGCGCGGCCCTGCTTGGTGGCTGGCAGGCGCACGCCGCACCGGTTGGTGCCCTGGACACCGCGCCGACCACGCCGTTCAGGGTAGGCGTGCGCCGGTACAACTGGACGCGGGGTAGCCGTCCGTGTACCACGTATGTCTACTATCCGGCGACCGGCGCCCCGGGCGGGAACCCGGTCACCGACGCCCCCGTCGCTGCGGGCGTGTTTCCGGTCTACAACTTCACCCACGGCTATGGCAGCAGTCCGCAGAACTCGCTTTTCATCATCCGGGCGTTGGCCGCGGCCGGGTTCATCGTGCCGGCCCCGCACTTCCAGCACAACTTCAGTGATGTCAACAACGGCAACACCTCCAAGGATGTCTCGGAGATCCTGACCCGGACCCTGGCCCTCAACGGCAGTGGGCCGCTGGCGGGGCACATCAACACCAGCATCGGTGTGGGCGTGTCGGGACACTCGCTGGGCGGCATGACCACGCACGGTCTGCTGACCTCCTGGCCGGACAGCCGGATTATCTCGGCCAACCCACAGTCCTGTGTGGATATGGGAAACCCGGCCAGCTCGGTCAAAGCCAAGGTGTTGTTCGTTCACGGCGATCGGGACTCGACCACGCAGTACTCCTCGGCCCGGCAGGCGTACACGGAGATGCCCGCGCCGAAAGCGTTCCTGACCTTCGTCGGCGGCAGCCACACCAGCTTTTGGAGTGACAGCCGCTTCCCGGCCACGGTCGTGGACTGGGCGCGCTGGAGCATGTACGGCGACACCGCCGCCCGCGACCGCCTCCCCTCCGACGCAGCCGGCCCCAACACCAGATGGGAAGCCAACCTCGGCACGCCGCCGGGGCAGCGGTACGAGGCGGAAAACCCGCCGGCGGTGTGCCAGGGCACGATCGACTCCAACCACACCGGCTTCTCCGGCAGCGGATTCTGCAACGGCAGCGCGGCGGCGGGAGCTTACTCCGAACTCACGGTGAACGCGGTGGCGGCCGGCACGGCAACGCTCGGAGTCCGGTTCGCCAACGGCACCAGCAGCGCGCGCCCGGCGAGCCTGGTCGTCAACGGATCCACGGTGGCGACGGTTTCCTTCGAGAGCACGGGCACGTGGAGCACATGGTCCACCAAGACCTTGACTGCCTCGCTGAACGCTGGCAGCAACACCGTCCGGCTGGTTTCCACGACGGCGGCCGGACTACCGAATGTCGACTTCATCGACGTCCGGTAGCCCGCCTCCCACGCGAACAACCGCGAGGTCTGCCGGCAACAGCCGTCGCGCTCACCAGCAAGCATTCATGAGATGGGTCACCGTCATGCCATTCACCCGTACCAAGGATTTTGCGCCAGCTCGCCCGCGTTCCCGCTGCCGCGTTCTGGTTGGCATTCTAAGCGCACTGGCCGTGTTGCCGGTCGTCGTCGTAGCCAGCGCATCACCGGCCAGCGCGGACACCAGCCAGTTCCGGGGCGTGAACTGGGCCGTGCCCGGCGACAACTTCAAGAAGGTCCCCCTCGTCCTCGACGGGCTGAACCAATCGGACAGCTACGCGACCGTACGGGCCAAGGCGGACGCCGTCTACAGCGGGTTCGCGAGCCAACTCGGCGTCAACACCGTCCGGCTGCCGGTCAACACCCACACCGTCAGCTCGTCGTGGTGGAACGCCTACCGGGGCACCATCGACGCCGCGACCGCCAGAGGGTTCAAGGTCATCCTCGCCTACTGGGAGGACGGAGCGGCGGCTGGCGGCCGGATCACCAACACGGCGGCGTTCAACTCGATGTGGAACACCGTGACTACCCAGTACGGCCCCAACAGCCTGGTCTACTTCGAGCCGATGAACGAACCCCACGGCTACAGCGCCTCCGAGTGGACGAACCTCGCCGCGTCGTGGATCAACGCTCGCCCGTCGATCCCGAGGGGCCGGATCCTCGTCGGCGGCACCGGCTACAGCCAGGACATCAGGCCGGTCTGTGCCGACAGCCGGCTCAACGGGACGCTGCTGTCCTACCACCACTACGCGTTCTTCTACGGCACGAAGGACTACGCCGGCTGGGTCCAAAGCTTCCGGGAACGGCTGGGCAACTGCGCCTCGCGTGCGATCCTGACCGAGTTCGGTGCGCCGATGGATACCGGCCTGAACTACAACAACGCGAGCAGCACCGACAACTTCGTCCGGTACCTCCGCGCGGACACCGACTCCCTGCGCGACCTGCGCATGGGCTCGGTCTACTGGCCCGCGCTGGGCGGCAAGATCACCGCCGGACAAAACTACGACTGGTACTCCATGTTCGCGCTCAACGGCAGCGGCACCAACCTGAGCGTGAGCATCCGCAACTCCACCGGCGCCGACCGACTCAGGCACGGCTGGGGCTCCGACCGGCCGACGACGCCTCGGTACGAGGCGGAGACCTTACCGGCAGTGTGTACGGGCTCCATCGACTCGAACTGGTCGGGTTACTCGGGTACCGGGTTCTGTAACGGTGATAACACGACGGGGGCGTTCGCTCAGTTCACGATCGACGCGGCGAGCGCGGGTACGGCAACGTTAGGGATCCGATTCGCCAATGGCACGACCGGAGCGCGGCCGGCGGACCTGGTGGTGAACGGGTCGATGGCACAAGCCGTGTCGTTCGAGAGCACGGGGGGTTGGACCGGCTGGACCACGAAGACGGTGGTGGTGCCGGTGCGGGCGGGGAGCAACACGATCCGGCTGAATCCGACCACAGCCAACGGCCTGCCGAACCTCGACTACCTGGAACTGACGTAAAGCGGCGGGTCGCTGGCCGCCAATGGCTCGGCAGCAACACCATCCGGTTGGGTCCCACCACGTCATCCGGGCTACCCAATGTCGACTACTTCCACGTCGGGACCGCCTGACGTCCTGTCGCAGTCACGGTGCCTGACCACCGCCTGCGAAACCCGACCCGACCCCTGGAAAGGAGAGCGCGTCCGCGGCCCCCGTTGATTCCGGCCGATGGTGCTGCGGACGCGCTGGCGACATTGACAGCCGGATCACGGGATCCGCCCTGCCGGCCGTATCGCAGAAACCGCGGCCACGCCGTCGGCGTACGTCAACAGCGGCACGGTCGCCAACGTGGCCAACTGCGGCACGCCGACGTAGCCGACGAACGCCAGCGGAACTGGCTGAACAACTGCCAGCAGTGGCAGCTACAACCCGTCTGAGGGAGGAGTTATCGATGCGTAGACGTACTTTCCTCGCGGTACCCGCGCTGGGCGCGGCGGCAAGCCTGCTGGACGTATCCGCAGCGTCGGCGTCACCGGCGGTGATGTACAGCAACCCGCTGATCGCGCGGCGGGCCGACCCGCACATCTTCCGGCACACCGACGGCTATTACTACTTCACCGCGACGGCACCGGAGTACGACCGGATCATCCTGCGCCGGGCGACGACGCTGCAGGGGCTGGCCAGCGCGAGCGAGTCGGTCATCTGGCGCAAGCACGCCAGCGGTGACATGGGTGCGCACATCTGGGCGCCGGAGATCCACTTCATCAACGGCAAGTGGTACATCTACTTCGCCGCGGGCCGCAGCAACGACATCTGGCGGATCCGGATGTGGGTGCTGGAGAACAGCAGCGCCGACCCGTTCACCGGTACGTGGGTCGAGAAGGGGCGCATCGTCACCCACCTGGACACGTTCTCGCTGGACGCGACCACCTTCTCGCACAACGGCATCCGCTACCTGTCCTGGGCCCAGCAGGACCCGGCGATCAGCGGCAACAGCAACCTGTACCTGGCGCCGATGAGCAACCCGTGGACGATCTCCGGCACTCCGGTACGGCTCAGCGTGCCGACCCTGTCGTGGGAGACGATCGGGTACAAGGTCAACGAAGGCCCATCGGCGCTCATCCGCAACGGCAAGGTGTTCCTGACCTACTCGGCCAGCGCCACGGACAGCAACTACTGCCTGGGGATGCTGACCGCGTCGGCGTCCAGCAACCTGATGAACCCGGCGTCATGGAGCAAGAAGCAGCAGCCGGTGTTCAGGACCAACACCGCGACCAGCCAGTACGGCCCGGGCCATAACTCGTTCACGGTCTCCGAGGACGGGCAGAGCGACATACTGGTCTACCACGACCGCAGCTACAGGGACATCAGCGGCGACCCGCTGAACGACCCGAACCGGCGGACCCGAATCCAGAAGCTGTACTGGAACGCCGACGGCACACCGAACTTCGGCACCCCGGTGCCGGACGGGGCGACGCCGTACCGGTTCAGGTCGTACAACTTCCCGGACCGGTTCATCCGGCACGTCTCGTTCCGGGGGCGAATCGACGCGGACATGACGAACCTGGCCGAGTCGCAGTTCCGCATGGTCACCGGACTAGCTGGCAGCGGCACGGTGTCGCTGGAGTCGACCAGCAACCCCGGCTACTACCTGCGGAACCGAAACAACGAGATCTGGCTGGACAAGAACGACGGCACGACAGGGTTCAAGAATGGCGCGAGCTTCACCCGGCGGGCAGGCCAGTCCGACCCGGCCGCGGTGAGCTTCGAGTCGATGAGCGCCCCCGGACGCTACCTCCGCCACTACAACTACGCGCTCTACGCGCAGCCGTTGAGCACCGCCGCCGACCTCGCGGACGCCACCTTCTACCTGGAGTAGCCAGCGCGGTCCCCGCCGGCAGGCTCGTCGCGCAACAGATCGATGAAAAAAGATGTTGCTCATGAAAACGACCTTGTCTTCTCTCGGCCGTGCACGGCGCGGCGTTCGCGCCTGGTGCGGGTGCCCATCTGAAGTAAGAAATCGAGGTCCGTAGTGGGTCTCGTCATCGTCCGACTCTGGAGATCATCATGCTTTCACGTAGACAGCGCGCCGCGCTGCTATCCGCCTGCGCGGCCATGGCGGTGACGGGTGCCGCGGTGCTCACCGCCGCCATGGCTTCCGCGGCAGTGACTCGCTACGAGGCCGAAACGACGCCAGCCACATGCGACGGTGTCATCGAGTCCAACCACACCGGCTACTCCGGCAGCGGCTTCTGCAACGGCAACAGCAGGGCGGGGGCGGCGGCCCAGTTCACCGTGACCGCGTCCGCCGCTGGCACGGCGACGATTGCCGTCCGGTACGCCAACGGCACCACCGCCAACCGACCGGCCGACGTGCTCCTCAACGGCACCGTCGCGCAGTCGGGCGTCGCGTTCAACGGCACCGGCGCGTGGACGACATGGGCCACGACGACTCTGACCGCGTCGCTGAACGCGGGCAGCAACACGATCCGGTTGAGCCCGACCACCGCGAGCGGCCTGGCCAACATCGACTATCTCGACGTCGAGGTCGGCGCATCGCCCTCGCCCTCCGCGACCGCCTCCCCGCCGGGCCGGCCCGCCCAGTGCACCGGCAGTTCGCCGATCACCTGCCACTTCGGGGTATCGCCCGGCAACTACACGGTGACCGCGTGGATCGGTGACCGCGCCTCGGCCGGCAACACGTCAATGTCCGTGGAGGCCCGCCGGCGGATCCTGCCGGCGGTCACGACCGCCGCGGGCACCATCACGCAGTACGTGTTCACCATCAACGTGCGACAGCCGGAAGGCCAGCCCACCGGGCAGGGCGGCACCGGCACCTCCGGCCTGAGCATCACGTTCGCTGGTTCCGCGCCCAAGCTTTCAGGGCTGACCGTCCAGCCGGCCGGCAACCCGCTTGTGGCCTACCTGGCCGGCGACTCCACGGTGTGCGATCAGATGATCGCCCCGTACACCGGGTGGGGGCAGATCCTGCCCACGCGCGTGTCCACCGGCGCGGTGGTCGCCAATTACGGCGACTCGGGCGAAAGTTCGGGCAGCTTCCTGAACAACTCGGCACTGTTCCCCACGATGCTGCCGTTGATCAAAAACAACGACCTGGTGCTGATCCAGTTCGGCCACAACGACAAGTCCACGACCGCCTCAGCCTTCCGCGGTAACCTCACGACGATGATCAACCAGGTGCGCGCCAGGGGCGGCGTACCCGTCCTGGTCACCCCACCGGTGCGGCGGCGGTTCGACGGCAACCAACTCGACGCCACCGCCCGGCACATCAATGGTGTCGGCGTAAACCTGCCCGCCGAGATGCGCAGCCTCGGTTCCTCGCTGGGCGTGCCAGTGATCGACCTGACCGCCAAGAGCGAGGCCCTGGTCGAGTCCATGGGCCCAACCAACTCCGCCCAGCTGTACCTGCGCCAGTCGGTCGACGGCGTCACCGACAACACCCACTTCTCCGAGTACGGCGCCGGCAGGATGGCCGACCTGGTCGTCGAAGGCATCCGCGAACGCAACCTCTCCTTGGTCAGCTACCTGCGCTGACCCCATCCGTGGCGGCCCGGCGCGGCACGACGCGCCGGGCCTGCCGGGGCGACGTCGAATTGGCCAGAGCCGCGCCAGCGCGCCTTTGACGGACCGGTCAAAGCTGCGCGGGGCCAGGAAGGCAATTCCACCACCCAGCACCGCGCCGCTGACCACTACCACGCAGCCTCGGCCGTGACGACCCAGGTCACCTGGCGCCAGGTGGCGCCGCCTCAGGCGGATTACTCACATGTCCAGTCGGCGGCCGGCGGCCATGAGCAGCGTGTTACCGACCGCGATCGCACGTATCCGGCGGCCACGCGATCAGCGGCAACGTGAAGAGCCACACCGGTCGGTTTTTCACCATCGTCCGACTCGCCGTCGTCGTACACCACCGCGAACGCCTCCGCCAGTAGCCGCACGGGCGTGCCGCCGGACGGCGGAAGGGCCGAAGTGGACAGGCCGACGGTGCCGCTGTCCCGCAGGCCCGTCGAATGAACCGGTGAGGACCTGCAGCCGGCGCTGCGTCGCGCGGACCGGGCGAGCGCCCCGGCTCGGCCTGCCCATGGTGCTTGGCGTCTGTCCGTTGACAATTAGATGTCCGGCGGTAACATTCTTTGATAGATATGAATGTGAGCGCTCACAGTGGTGAGGTGCGCCGCGCTTAGCAGGGCTGACCCGCGGACCGAGGCGCCTGATGATCAAGGAGGTATGTGATCACGCAGCGCCCGGCAGGCACGGAGAACCCGTTCGTCTGCGGCAACCTCAGTGCGCCAGACCGCTCTGGCGGACGACGACCACGTCTCGCCGTCCGGGATCCGGGCCGTTTCTGCACATACGCAGAGCCGCGACGAGTAGCGCAAACTCCGTCCGTGGGCTGATGGCCGCTGAGACCGTTGGGAGGCTGGAGCTTCGTATGCGGAACTCTTTGAGGCGACGAGGTGGGGCCTTGCTGGTCGCCGCAGTTACCTTGGCCGCTCTCCTTGTCGGCGCGCCTCATCCGGCTGACCGGGCGAGTAACGTCCGGCCGGGTGGCGTCTTCACCGATGTCTTCGACTTCAAAGGTCTGCGCTTCCATCGTCCAGTTCGGCAACGAGATCACGAACGGGATGATGTGGGGCCAGGAATACGATGCGATCACGCCGTACGTCCACCACCACCATTACTACACGTCGGGTCGTTACAGGCTTGCGCCGGGTGGCGGCGTGAAGTGGCTGAAGTACGAGGAAGAGGCGACACAAACTACATGAGCGGCATGGTCGACCGGATCGGCCTGTCCTACTACCCGGACTGGCACGGGAGCTACGCGGTCGTGCAGCGCGATCTCGTCGAGATCGCGAAGGTTCTGCCAGGTGTGAAGCTCAACATGGCCGAGATGTCTCCGCCGTCGAGTGGCAGGGTCACAAATACGTTGTCAGATCCGAATCATCCGGTGGGCTTCACCGATACGGTGCAGTCGCAGGGGAGCGACACGATGGCCGCCATGAAGACGATCAACGACATACCCGACAACGCGGGCACCGGTGTGGCCGTGGGCTGGCACCAGCGTCTTCGGAATGGGGTCGGGTGCAAACGGCACTTGCGGGCCTCGTTCAAGGTTTGGAACGACGCGTTCGCCAAGAACGTCGTTGAAGAGCCACGTCTTTGCCCCGACGCGGGCGCGTGTGGCTCCCGCGCTCCCCACAACCGTGAGAAGCCTCGACCTGCGCACGGGTGTCCGCTCGACCGTCAAGGTCACCTGGAGTGTCATCAACCCGGAGAGCTACGCCACGTCAGACACCTTCACAGCGAACGGCATCCGCGAACGTCACCAGCCTCGGCAGCGGTAAAGGAACCACGATGACGGCTGTGAAAGCAACAGTCGAGGTCACATAGCCCCATCCTCATCGGGGCTGGACGGTCGGCACCACATCACGCGTAGCGACGACGTCAACCAGGAGCGCAACAGGGGCTGTCTCGCCAACGGTGTTTCCGGCGGTCTTGGTTAGTAGGTTTCAGCGGCTGGGAAGCGGTCGCTGAAGGTGATGGCGAAGGCGTTCAACGCGGGTTTCCAGCGCATCGCCCATCGGGTTCT
>NZ_SMKF01000052.1 GCF_004348325.1 Micromonospora sp. KC213
GGGAGGGTGAGGGCCCGGATGGCCAGGTCGCCGAGCCAGACGTGGAACCGGCTGGGTGGCGCGTACTGGAGCATGCCCCGGCGGGCGTGGGCCTGCCGTCTGGTGACCTCCGGGCGGAGTCCGGCCTCCCAGTCGAGCAGTGCCGAACAGACGTCGTCGCCGTGCCGTTGCAGGGCGGCGCCGAGTTGGTCGGCTCCGGCGAGTGCGAGGGCAGCGCCGTGTCCGGCGAAGAGCGTGACGCACCAGGCCGCGTCACCGAGCAGCACGGTCCGGCCGGTGCTCCACCGAGACATGATCACCTGGCTGACCGCGTCGAAGTAGGCGGCGGCGGGGTTCTGCGCGAGGTGGTGGAGCACGTCGGGCACGCCGCCGCCGAGGTCCCCGAACGCCGTGCCGAGCGCGTCCACCGGTCCGCGCTTGAGTTCGCTGGCCGGGTCGGCGCACCGGTAGGTGAAGAACGCCGATGACCGCTGCGGGCCCAGGTTGACCACCGCGGCGGTGCGTCCCGGGCCGATGAACGTGGTGGCGGACGGCTGCTCCGGCACGTCCGCCACCGGGTGGCTCAGGGGAACGGCGCCCACGATGTACGGCAGGTCGACCTGGTGGTCGGCGCCGAAGCTGGTGGTACGGGTGGCGGAGTGCACGCCGTCGGCGCCGACCAGCAGGTCGGCCTCCTGGGTGGTGCCGTCGCTGAGCATCACCCGTACGCCGTCGGTGTCCTGGTCGATGGCGGTGACGGTGGTGCCGAAGCGGATCTGGGTGCGGTCGTGGGCCGCCGCGTACAGCGTGGCTTCCAGGTCTCCGCGGAACAGCGACACGGCGCGCTCACCGAGGGCGGCCTCGGCGATGGCGGAGGGCACGGTGAGCTTGGCACGTCCGTCGGCGTGGAGCAGCACGGTGGTGAACAGGCCCACGTCGTGGGTGGCCAGCGCGGCGGTCAGGCCGAGACGCTCGGCGGCGTCGTAGCCCGGCCCGAGCAGGTTCACCAGGTAGCCGCTGCTGCGCCGGGCGGGGGCGCGCTCCACCACGGTGGTGTGCCATCCGTCCCGGCCGAGTCGCAGGGCGGTTGCCAGCCCGGCTATCCCCGCGCCGATGATTACTGCCCGCTTCATCCACCGCTCCCGCCACCAAGAATGAACAATTGTTCAAACAGTATGAGCGCATGTTCATACCTGTGCAACGTCGGCCGCGACCAGCGCCTAGACTTCGGACATGCCGCGCGGAGTCGCCATCGCAGAACCCAGGCAGCAACTGTTCGCCGCCCTCGAACGCCTGATCGCGGAAGAAGGGCCGGGCCGGCTCACCAGCCGGGCCGTGACCCGCGAGGCCGGCGTCGCCACCGGCCTGCTGTACGCGCACTTCTCGAACTTTGACGGCTTCCTGGTCGGCTACGCGGTCGACCGGGCCTTCCAGATCTCCAGCCTGGCAACCAACCTGCCGGAACGCGCCGGCTCCGGCACGGTCGCCGGCAATCTGAGCGACGCGGCCCTGGCGCCGCCGCTGGGCATGCTGCTCGCGGTGACCCGGCTGATGGCCTGCCGGCCCGAACTGGCGACAGAAGTCGAAGCGGTACTGGGCGACGGCGCCGCCGGGCTACGAGCGGTCGAACGGGCAACCGCCGACTACCTGACCGCCGAGCGGCAACTCGGCAGGGTGCCGGTGGACACCGACGTGGAGGCGTTGGCTCTGGCGGTGGTCGGCGTACTGCACCACGTCGCGCTCACGGGCGAGACCCAGCCGGCGGCGCAGAGCCGGATCCGGCGGACGATGGCCGCCCTCACCGCAGGCTTCCCCGCCGTCGCCCAGCCAGGGCGGGACCTGACCGTCAGCCCTCGCCACGCCGGACAGTCGTTGCCCACCGGCGACGACCCGCCCTGAAACCCGCGAGGACGAAAAGGAAAACCGCCGGTCACGGCGTACCGGTAGGAGGGCACACCGCGACCGGCGGGTCGGGATCAGAAGTTGATGGCGACGCCGGCCTTCTTGCAGGCGGCGTTGACGTCCTTGCCGGCCTTCTCCAGGGCGGGGCTGTCGGCAGCGGCCACGTCCTCGGCCGCCTTGCCGACCTCCGTGCCGAACGCGATCAGCACGGGGGCCACCGCGCTGCCCGGGCCGGCGGTCGCGGCCGTGTCGGCCATCCCCTTGGCCATGTCGGTGTAGGCCTTCTTCATCACCGCCGTCGCGTCCCCACCCGACGTGACGGCCTGCACGAGAGCCGCCTTCGACTCGTCGCCGATCTTCTTCGCCGCCTCGCAGAGCTTCTTCTCGCTCGCCGGGTCGGCGGCGACGGCGGACGCGGTGGCGGCGGCGGCAGGGGCGTCCGCGACGGACGTGGTGGCGGGCAGCGTGGGCGGGGCCGTCTTCGACGGCTGCTCCCCGCCACACGCCGCCAGCGCCAGCACGGAGACACCGGACAGGACTACAACGGAAAATCGAGAGCGATACACGGACGGACACCCTAGCGGTTTACTCCGGTTGGTGGGTGCCCGCCCGGTTTCACCTGCTCGTCCAGGTCAGAAGGTGTGCTCGGCGGCCGGGAACTGGCCGCCGCGTACCTCCTCGGCGAAGCGGCGGGTCGCGTCCGTCAACGCGCCGGCCAGGTCGGCGTACCGCTTGACGAACCGTGGCGCCCGGCCGGTGCGCAGCCCCGCCATGTCCTGCCAGACCAGCACCTGCGCGTCGGTGTCCGGGCCGGCGCCGATGCCGACGGTCGGGATGTCCAGCTCGGCGGTGATCCGCTTGGCCACCTCGCCCGGCACCATCTCCAGCACCACCGCGAACGCGCCCGCCTCGGCCACCGCCCGGGCGTCGGCGAGCACCTCGTCGGCCGTGTCGCCGCGCCCCTGCACCCGGTAGCCGCCCAGGGTGTGCTCGCTCTGCGGGGTGAAGCCGATGTGCGCCATCACCGGGATACCGGCACCGACCATCGCGGAGATCTGCGCGGCGCACCGCCGCCCACCCTCCAGCTTGACGGCGTGGCAGCCGCCCTCCTTCATGAACCGCACCGCCGTACGCAACGCCTGCGCCGGCCCCTCCTCGTACGAGCCGAACGGCAGATCGCCGACGACCAGCGTCTGCCGGGTCGCCCGCACCACGGCCCGCACCAGCGGCAGCAGCTCCTCGGCGGTCACCGGCAGGGTCGTCTCGTAGCCGAACACGTTGTTCGCCGCCGAGTCGCCGACCAGCAGCACCGGGATGCCGGCGGCGTCGAAGATGCCGGCGGTGTACTGGTCGTACGAGGTGAGCATCGCCCAGCGCTCGCCGCGTTCCTTCGCGGCGATCAGGTCGCGGGTGCGCACCCGCCGGGTCGCCGGACCGCCGTAGAGGGCGGTCACCTCGGTCGGGGTGGACTCCACCATGACTGTCTCCTTTCCTCGAGGCCGCTGACGCGGTCCCCGGGTACCTGCCGCGATCGTCGCACCGGGCGACCCCGTCCGGGCAGGGTGCAGTGCAGGATGTCACTCCGCGTCGGTGCCCGCCCGTCCGGTGGTCGGCTCACGACCACCGGACGGCGGTGAGGTCAGGTCAGCCGTTCTCCCGCCAACGGTTGGTGATCGGCAGCCGGCGGTCTCGCCCGAACGCCTTCATGGAGATCTTCGTGCCCGGGGCGGACTGGCGGCGCTTGTACTCGGCGATGTCCACCAGCCGGAGCACCTTGTCCACCACCGCCGGGTCGTGCCCGGAGGAGACCAGCCCGTCGCGGCCCAGGTCGCCGTCGACGTAGCCGATCAGGATCGGGTCGAGCACGTCGTACTCGGGAAGGTTGTCGCTGTCGAGCTGGCCGGGGCTCAGCTCGGCCGACGGCGGCTTGCCGATGGAGTTCTCCGGGATCGGCGGGGTCTCGCCCCGGGCGGCGGCGTCGGCGTTGCGCCACTTCGCCAGCCGCCAGATCAGCGTCTTCCAGACGTCCTTGACCGGATTGAAGCCGCCGACCGAGTCGCCGTAGAGAGTGGAGTAGCCGACCGCCAGCTCACTCTTGTTGCCGGTGGTGAGGACCAGGTGCCCCTCCTGGTTCGACAGTGCCATCAGGATCACGCCGCGCACCCGGGCCTGGAGGTTCTCCACCGCCACCCCGGACAGCGACAGGTTGGCCAGGAAGGCGTCCACCATCGGCTGGATCGGCTCGATCCGGTAGTCCAGCCCGGTCCGCTTGGCCAGCTCCTCCGCGTCGGCGCGGGAGTGCTCCGAGGAGTACTGGCTGGGCAGGGAGACCCCGACCACCCGGTCCGGCCCGAGCGCGTCGACGGCGAGCGCCGCCACCACCGCCGAGTCGATGCCGCCGGAGAGGCCGAGCACCACCGAGGGGAAGCGGTTCTTGTTGACGTAGTCGCGCAGGCCGAGCACCAGTGCCTGCCAGACCTCGGCCTCGTCGGCGACCGGGGCCATCGTCCCGCCGTCGGCCGCCGGGCCCGCCGGGGCCGGCGGGATCGCCGCGACGGTACGCCGCAGCACCCGCATCCCGTCGGCCAACTCCTCGGCCTCCGGGCCGGGCGGGCCCGCCTCGGGCACCTCGACGTCATGCACCAACAGGTGCTCGACGAACTGCGGGGCGCGGGCCAGCAGCCGGCCGTCGGCGGCCACGATCATCGAGTCGCCCTCGAAGACCAGCTCGTCCTGCCCGCCGATCATGTTCACGTACGCGATGGTGGCGTCGGCCTCCGCGGCCCGGCGGCGGACCAGCGGCAGCCGGATGTCGTCCTTGTTCAGCTCGTACGGCGAACCGTTGATGTTGACCACCAGCCCGACGCCGGCCTGCCGGGCCACCGCGAACGGGCCGCCGGCCTGCCAGAGGTCCTCGCAGATGGTCAACGCGACGTCCACGCCGCCGACGCGCACCACGGTCAACGTGTCGCCGGGGACGAAGTAGCGGTCCTCGTCGAAGACGCCGTAGTTGGGCAGGTGGTGCTTGAAGTAGCGGGCCACCACCGTGCCGCCGTGCAGCAGCGCGGCGGCGTTGCGGGCACCCCGGCCGGGCTGGGCGTCCCCGGAGACCTGCGGCGGGCCGTCGGCGTCGAGATAGCCGACCACCACCGGCAGGTCGCCCAGACCGTCGGCGGCCAGGTCGGCGGCGAGCTGGTCCAGTGCGGCCTTCGACGCCGCCACGAACGAGCGGCGGAAGACCAGATCCTCGACCGGGTAGCCGGTGAGCATCATCTCCGGGAAGGCGACGAGCTGGGCGCCGGCGTCGGCGGCCTTACGGGTCCCGGCGCGGACCAGCGCGGCGTTTCCGGCGAGGTCCCCGACGGTCGGGTTGACCTGGGACAGGGCGAGACGCAGGGTGGGCATGTGTTCATCTTGCCCCAGCCGGCCCGCGCCAATCCGCAGCGTCGGACGAGACGGCGGCCACCCGACGGGGGGCGGGTCCGCCGGGCGTGATCCGCCGGCCGGGACACCGCAGGACGCGCGCCGGCAGGTCGCGTAACGTCTGCTTAACCAGACCGGTGCAGACTGGGCGATCAGGCCGGGCCGGCCCCGGACGTAGTCGTGAGAGGTTGGGGAAGTGGACCGTCAGCAGGAGTTCGTCCTCCGTACGCTGGAAGAGCGGGACATCCGGTTCGTCCGGCTGTGGTTCACCGACGTGCTCGGCACGCTCAAGAGCGTGTCGGTGGCGCCCGCCGAGCTGGAGGCGGCCTTCGAGGAGGGCATCGGTTTCGACGGCTCGGCCATCGAGGGCTTCGCCCGGGTCTTCGAGTCCGACATGGTCGCCATGCCCGACCCGACCACCTTCCAGGTCTTCCCCTTCGAGGGCGGCGTCAGCGGCGAGAGCGCCCGGATGTTCTGCGACATCCTGCTGCCCGACGGCAGCCCGTCCTGGGCCGACCCGCGGCACGTGCTGCGCCGGATGCTCTCCAAGGCCGCCGAGAAGGGCTTCACCTTCTACACCCACCCCGAGATCGAGTTCTTCCTGCTGGAGAACGGCCCGATGGACGGCTCGGTGCCGGTGCCGGTCGACACCGGTGGGTACTTCGAGCACACCACGCACGCCGTGGCGCGGGACTTCCGCCGCCAGGCGGTGCTGGCCCTGGAGCGGATCGGCATCTCGGTCGAGTTCAGCCACCACGAGGTCGCCCCCGGCCAGCAGGAGATCGACCTGCGCTACGCCGACGCGCTGACCACCGCCGACAACGTGATGACCTTCCGGCACGTGGTCAAGGAGGTGGCGCTCTCCACCGGGGTGCAGGCCACCTTCATGCCGAAGCCGTTCACCGACCAGCCGGGCAGCGGCATGCACACCCACCTGTCGCTGTTCGAGGGGGAGCGCAACGCGTTCCACGACGCCGGCGACCCGATGAAGCTCTCCAAGGTGGCCAAGTCGTTCATCGCGGGGCTGCTCGCCCACGCCCGCGAGTACACCGCCGTGACCAACCAGTGGGTCAACTCGTACAAGCGGCTCTTCCCGCAGGCGCTGCCGGACCGGATCACCGAGAGCCCGGCGTACGTCTGCTGGGGGCACCTGAACCGCTCGGCGCTGGTGCGGGTGCCCGCGTACGGCAAGCCGAACTCGGCCCGGGTGGAGGTCCGCTCGCTGGACTCGGCGACCAACCCCTACCTGGCCTTCGCGGTGATGCTCGGCGCCGGCCTCAAGGGCATCGAGGAGGGCTACGAGCTGCCGCCGGGCGCCGAGGACGACGTCTGGTCGCTGTCCAGCGCCGAGCGCCGGGCCATGGGGTACGAGGCCCTGCCGGAGAACCTGGCCGAGGCGATCGACGTGATGGCCGAGTCCGAACTGGTCGCCGAGGTGCTCGGCGAGCACGTCTTCGACTTCTTCCTGCGCAACAAGCGCGCCGAGTGGGAGCAGTACCGCCGCGAGGTCACCCCGTACGAGCGGCAACGCTACCTCTCGCTCTAGATCATCCTTGCGTCGGAGGACTATCGTCTCGTTCACCGTGCCGGCACCCCGCCGGCCGGTGGACGGGCGGAGGCGGTCAGGTGCTGGAGGATCTGCTCAGCGGAGCGTGGCAGAGCGTGGTCTACGGGGTCGTCGGGGTGATCCTGATGGCCGCCGGGTTCCTGCTGGTGGACGTGCTGACCCCGGGGAAGCTGCGCGAGCTGATCTGGGTGCGGCGCAACGGCAACGCGGCGCTGCTGCTGGCCGCCAACCAGCTCGGCATCGCCGGGATCGTCTTCACGGCGATCCTCACCAGTTACAGCGACTTCGCCAAGGGGCTCGCCTCCACGGTGATCTTCGGGCTGGTCGGCCTACTGATCATGGCGTTGGCGTTCTTCGTGCTCGACCTGCTCACCCCCGGGCGGCTCGGCGAGATCATCTGCTCGGACGAGCCGCACCCGGCGGCCTGGGTCAGTGCCGCCACGCACTTCGGTGCCGCGCTGATCGTCTGCGCCTGCATCGCCTGACGCCGGCTGTCGTACCCCGGGTCTAGCCTGCCCGGGGTGAACCGGACCGACCGTCTCTACGCCCTGGTGGAGGAGCTGCGGGCGGTGTCGCCCCGGCCGCGCAGCGCCCGCTGGCTGGCCGCGCGTTTCGAGGTGAGCACCCGCACCATCGAGCGGGACATCGCCGCCCTGCAGGCCGGCGGTGTGCCGATCTGGGCCGAGCCCGGCCGCACCGGCGGCTACGTCGTCGACCGTGCCCGTACCCTGCCGCCGGTCAACCTCACTGCCGGTGAGACGGTGGCGATGGCCCTCGCGCTGCACCGCCTCGGCGGCACCCCGTTCGCCGCGGCCGGCGCCAGCGCGCTGCGCAAGCTGCTCGCGGTGTTGCCGCCCGCCGACGCGGCCGAGGCGCACCGGCTCGCCGGCCGGGTCCATCTGGTCGGCGGCGGGCCGGCCACGCCCGTCCCGGCCGCCGTCGCCGACGCGGTCACCGCGCGCCGCGTGCTGCGCCTGCGGTACGCCGATCGTGCCGGCACCGACTCGGTGCGCGAGGTCGAGCCACTGGGCTATCTCGGCAACCCCACGCACTGGTACCTGCTCGCCTGGTGCCGGCTGCGCGACGCGCTGCGCTGCTTCCGTACCGACCGGATCCTGGCCGTGACGCCGCTTCCGGAGCCGGTCACCCGCCGGTGGCGCCCGGCGGACCTGGACATCCCCACCGAGCGGGTCCGGTCGCTGAACCTGCTCTGACATCCGCCGGTAAACACCGACAGGACGGTGTCGCCGACCACCCCGAGGCTGTCTGACGACGCCGGCCGCCCGGCCGGTGCCCAGACAGGAGGTCGCACATGTCCACCACGCCCGTCACCTGGTTCGAGATCGGCACCGACCGCGCGGACGAGGCGGAGCGCTTCTACGGTGAGTTGTTCGGCTGGACGTTCGAGGAGCAGGGCGCGCCGGGCCGGTCGTACCGGGTGACCGGGGCCGGTGGCAAGCAGGGGATCGGCGGGGCGATCCGGGCCACCGAGGACGGCTCGCCGAACTACGCGGTGTTCTACGCGGAGGTGGCCGACGTGGCGGAAACCTGCCGCCGGGCCGAGGCGGCCGGTGGGAAGGTGCTGATGCCGGTGCGCACGGCGCCGAGCGGGCTCCGCTTCGCGCACCTGCTCGACCCGGCCGGCAACCATCTCGGCGTCTTCACCCCGCCGGTAACCGCCTGACCGGCAGTGACCGGCCACCTTGCCGGCCCCGAGTCCGGTCAGCCGAGGGGGCGTCCGGTCCCGCCGCAGGGGCGGGACCGGACGCGAGGGAGGGGAGGGAGATTACTTGCCGGCGAGGCCCCGGCCGCCCGGACCGTGACCGCCGCCGCCGGGGAAGACGCCTGCCTCGACGGCCTTGGTGATCGCGTCGGCCTGCTCCTGGGTCAGCTTGCCGTCCTTGACAGCCTGGGCGAGCCGCTCCTTGAGCCTGGCCTGCCGCTCCTCGGCGGAGGGGCGTTGCGGCCGGTCCGCCTTGTGCTGCTCGCGGAGCTTCTCCAACGCGGCGGTCACCTTCTCGGTCGGCACGCCCAGTTCCTTGGCCAGCGCCTCGGCAAACTCGGCCTGCCGCTGCGCCCGGCGCTCCTGCCGGCCGCTGTCCTTCTCGCCGCTGCTGGCGCTCGGCGACGGCGTCGGGTTCTCCGCGAACGCCACGGTCGGCACGGCGATGCCCACGCCGAGCACGCCAGCGGCGGCCAGCCCGGCCAGCAGGTGTTTCTTCGAGATCGTGCGGGCCATCCGGTTCCTCCATGTGATCGGTGTGCGATGCCGTGACCGACAGTGACTCCGCTTGCTGAGCTGTGCCCGTGCCCACCCTGTCACCCAGCTGAGAATCCACCCAGGGGCGTCAGTGGACGGCGGGGGAGACGGTGAGGGTGCCGGCATCGGCGTCCAGGACGGCCGGGGTGCCGACGGGGACGGTGAGCTGGCCCAGGCCGTGACCGATCGGCAGGCCGCCGAGGACCGGGACACCCAGGTCGCCCAGGCGCTCGGTCAACACGTCGACGACCGTGGTGTCCCAGCCGTCGGCGCAGTCGGTGAACTGGCCGACCGCCACCCCGGCGATCCCGTCCAGCGCGCCGGCCCGGCGCAGCTGGGTGAGCATCCGGTCGATTTTGTACGGCGGCTCCTGCACCTCCTCCAGCAGCAGCACCGCGCCGCGCAGGTCGGGCATGTCACGGGTGCCGATCGAGGCGGTGATCAGGCAGAGGTTGCCGCCGAGCAGCGTCCCCTCCGCCCGCCCGGGCACCCGTACCCGGTAGGTCTCCTCCCCGGCGACCGCGCCGACCGTCACCGGACTCGTGGTCATCAGCGCGGCGTGCAGGGACTCCGCCGAACGCAGCGGGGTGCGGTCGTCCCGCCAGGCCGCTCCCGGCCCGTGCACGCCGGCCAGCCGGGCGCCCCGCCAGAGCGCGAACTGCAGGGCGGTGATGTCGGAGAAACCAGCCACGACCTTCGGGTCCCGGCGTACCGCGGCCATGTCGATCAGGTCGACCACCCGCTGCGCGCCGTAGCCGCCCCGGGTGCAGATCACCCCGCGTACCCGTGGATCGGCGAACGCGGTGTTCAGGTCGGCGGCACGCAGGCCGTCGTCGCCGGCCAGGTAGCCGCGCCGGGCGTACGCGTTCGGGGCGGGCACCGGACGCAGCCCCCAGCCGGTCAGCAACTCGACCCCCCGGGCCACCCGCTCGGGGCGGGTCGGCCCGGAGGGCGAGACGAGCATCACCGTGTCACCGGGACGCAGCACCGGTGGGCGTACGCAGTCGACGGGCACAGCGGCAGAGCCTAACCGGGTACGGCGCGCACCGGTCGGCGTACTGCGCGGCGCACCCGTGCGGGGCCACCGGATAGCCTCGACATCGTGGCGACCGCGTTGGTGATCGAGAACGACCCGGCCGACGACCTCCGCCGGCTGGGGGAGTGGCTGACCGAGGGCGGGTTGGAGCTGCGGGTGCTGCGCCCGTACGCCGGCGACGAACTCCCCGCCGACCTGACCGGGTACGCCGCCCTGGTGGTGCTCGGTGGCGAACCACAGGCGCACCCGCTGCCGGACGGCACCCCGGGCGCACCCTGGTTCCCCGCGGTGGAAGGGCTGCTGCGCAAGGCCGTCCGGCACCGGGTGCCCACCCTCGGCGTCTGCCTCGGTGGGCAACTGCTGGCCACCGCGCACGCCGGCCAGGTCGAGCGCAGCTCCGCCGGCCCGGAGATCGGCCCCGGTGTCGTCGGCAAGCGGGACGCCGCCGACAACGACCCGCTCTTCCGGTACGTGCCGCTGATTCCCGACGTGCTGCAGTGGCACGTCGACGAGATCACCGAGCTGCCCCGGGGGGCGACCCTGCTGGCCGCCTCCACCCGCTACCCGCACCAGGCGTTCCGCCTCGGCGACCGGGCCTGGGGTCTGCAGTTCCACATCGAGTGCGACACCGCGATGATCGCCGACTGGGCCCGCGACTCGACGCTCCTGGCGGAGCTGGGCTACGACCCGGAGCTGGTGGTGGCGGCCTGCGACCGGGTGATGGCCGACGTCGAGGAGGTCTGGCAGCCGTTCGCGATCCGGTTCGCCGCCCTGGCGCTGGGTGAGCTGGACGACGTCACCGTCCGCCCCCAGCTGCCCCTGCTCGGGCACTGACATGGCCCGACCGACCAGGGGGCGGCTGGCCCGGTACGGGTTCGCCGAGGGCGACGGCGGGGCGCGGGCGGCGGACCTGCTCGGCCCCGACGGGCTCGGGCTGTGGCGCACCGACGAGCAGGAACCGGTCGACGAGCCGGCCGCCGAGCTGCTTGCCGCGTTGTCCCGGGCCGCCGACCCCGATCTGGCGTTGCGTCAGCTGCACCGGATGGTCGAGGCGGAACGACGGGCCGGCGTGGCACCGGAGCACGACGAGCCGGCGCTGCTGGACGCGCTGTACGCCGACCCGGGTCTGCGCCGCCGTCTGCTCGCCGTGCTCGGCGCCTCGTCGGCGCTCGGCGACCACCTGGTGGCCAACCCACGGCAGTGGACGGTGCTGGCCACCGCCCCGGACGGGCTGGCCCCGGTCGCGCAGGGGCGGCTCGACCTCGACCTCGCCGGGCGGCTCACCGCGTCCACCCAGCCGGTGGCGGTGCTGCGGCAGGCGTACCGGCTGGCGCTGCTGCGGATCGCGGCGGCCGACCTGACCGGTGGGCGGGGCCTGGAGCAGACCATGGCGGCGCTCTCCGCGCTGGCCGACGCCACCCTCGCCGCCGCGTACGGCATCGCGGTCGCCGAACTGCCCGAGGGCACGCCCCGACCGTCGCTGGCGGTGGTGGCGATGGGCAAGTGCGGCGGCGACGAGCTGAACTACGTCTCCGACGTCGACGTGATCTTTGTGGCCGCCGACGACGCCGACCTGGCCGTGGCCACCCGGGTCGCCGCCCGACTGATCGGCGTGTGCGGGCTGGTCGCCTGGCCGGTGGACGCCGCGCTGCGCCCGGAGGGCAACCGCGGCCCGCTGGTGCGCACCCTCGCCAGTCACCTCGCCTACTACCAGCGTTGGGCCCGCACCTGGGAGTTCCAGGCGTTGCTGAAGGCCCGGCCGGCCGCCGGTGACCTCGACCTGGCCCGGGAGTGGATCGACGCGTTGGCTCCGCTGGTCTGGCGGGCCGCCGAGCGGCCCGAGGCGGTCGAGGACGTCCGCGCCATGCGGCGCAAGATCATCGACAACATCCCGCCGAAGGAGCTGGAACGCGAGATCAAACGCGGCCCCGGCGGGCTGCGCGACATCGAGTTCGCCGTCCAGCTGCTGCAACTGGTGCACGGCCGGGGTGACGAGTCGCTGCGGGTCGCCGGCACCGTGCCGGCGCTGCGCGCCCTGGTGGCGGGCGGTTACGTCGGGCGGGCCGACGGGGAGGCGCTGCTGCGCGGGTACCGGTTCCTGCGCGGCGTCGAGCACCGCCTCCAGCTCCAGGGACTGCGCCGGACCCACACCGTGCCGACCGAGCCGGCGGCGCTGCGCTGGCTCGCCGCCGCGCTCGGGTACACCGCCACGCCGGGCCGCAGCGCCGTGGAGAGCTTCCGCGCCGACTGGGTCGCGCACGCCACCGAGGTACGCCGGCTGCACGCCAAGCTGCTCTACCGGCCGCTGCTGGAGTCGGTGGCCCGGGTGCCGGCCGACGGGCTGCGGCTGACCCCGGAGGCGGCCCGGCACCGGCTGGAGATCCTCGGGTTCGCCGATCCGGTCGGGGCGCTGCGTCACCTCCAGGCCCTCACCGGCGGGGTCAGCCGTACCGCCGCCATCCAACGCACCCTGCTGCCGGTGCTGCTCAGCGAGTTCGCCGACGCCCCCGAACCGGACCGGGGCCTGCTCAACTACCGGCAGGTCTCCGACAAGCTCGGTTCCACCCCCTGGTACCTGCGGGTGTTGCGGGACTCCGGCCCGGTGGCCCGCCGGCTGGCCCGGGTGCTCTCCTCCTCCCGGTACGCCGCCGACCTGCTGGCTCGGGAACCGGAGGCGCTGCGGCTGCTGGCCGAGGAGAACGAGCTGGTGCCGCGCCCCCGGGAGGTGCTCTGCGAGGGGTTCGCGGCCGCCGCCGCCCGGCACGACGACCCGGTCGAGGCCACTCGCGCGATCCGTGCCCTGCGCCGCCGGGAACTGGTCCGGATCGCCTGCGCCGACGTGCTCAGCCGGGCCGGCGGGCTCGCCCCCCGCCCCGAGCGCGGTTCGCCGGTGACACGGCTGTCCGACGTGACCGCCGTGGGCGCCGCGCTGGCCGATGTCACCGACGCCACCCTGGCCGCCGCGCTGCGGGCCGCCCGGGCCGCCCATCCCGCACTGCCCGGCCTGCGTTTCGCGGTGATCGGCATGGGCCGTCTCGGCGGGTACGAGTCCAACTACCTGTCCGACGCCGACGTGCTCTTCGTCTACGACCCGCCCGCCGGGGCGGACGAGAGCGCGGCGAGCGCCGCCGCGCACGGCATCGCCGAGGAGCTGCGCCGGTTGCTCGGCATGCCCGCTCCCGACCCGCCGCTCGGCGTCGACGCCGACCTGCGGCCCGAGGGCCGGCAGGGGCCGCTGGTGCGCAGCCTGGCCGCGTACGCCCAGTACTACGCCCGTTGGTCGAAGGTGTGGGAGGCGCAGGCGTTGCTGCGGTCCCGGTTCGTCTGCGGTGACGCCGACCTGGGTGCGGAGTTCGAGGCGATGGTCGACCCGATCCGCTACCCGGCCGGCGGCCTGACCCGCGAGCAGGTGGTCGAGATTCGCCGGATCAAGGCCCGGGTGGAGACCGAGCGGCTGCCCCGGGGCGCCGACCCGGCCACCCACACCAAGCTCGGCCGGGGTGGCCTGGCCGACGTCGAGTGGGCGGTGCAGCTGCTGCAACTCCGGTACGCCGGGGCGCATCCGCGGCTGCGTGACACGCGTACCCTCGACGCGCTCGCGGCGGCCCGCGACGCCGGTCTGCTCGACCCGACCGACGCCGTGGAGCTGGCCGCCGGCTGGACCCTGGCCGCGCAGGTCCGCAACGCGCTGATGCTGGTCCGGGGCCGGGCCGGCGACCAGCTGCCCCGGCACGGGGTGGAGCTGGCCGGGGTGGTGCGGCTGCTCGGCCACGACGACCCCGGCGAGTTCCTCGACGAGTACCTGCGCACCGGCCGCCGCTGCCGGGCGGCGATGCGGCGGGTCATGGAGTCCTGACCCGCCGCCCGGGGCAGCGGCTCAGCGGCGGCGGACCAGCACCAGGTGGTCGACCAGGCTGGCCGGTTGCCCGTCCGGCCCGGTCACCTCCCGCACCGGCGCGTCCAGCCGTTCGGTGTGCCAGCCGTCCGGGTCCAGGTCGAGCGTGGCCAGGGTTTCCTGCGGGGTGGCGAACCGCACGTGCGGCGGGATCGTCCGGGACCACGGCGGCGGGGCGCCGTGCTCGACGATCAGGAGTCGGCCGCCCGGCGCCACCGCCCGCGCCGCGGCCCGCAGCACCTCGGCCCGGGGGAACTCGATCATCGACTGGAGGAACTGGGCGGAGACCAGGTCGTAGCTGCCCGTCGGGAACGTCCGGGCCAGGTCGTGCCGCCGGAAGTCGATCCGGTCGACCACCCCGGCCGCCGCGGCCTCGGCCGCCGCCCGGTCCAGCGCGGTACGGGAGACGTCGACCGCGGTCACCCGCCAGCCCTGCCGGGCCAGCCAGATCGCGTCGGCGCCCTCCCCGCACCCCAGGTCCAGCGCGGTGCCGGCCGGCAGCGCCTCGGCGACCTCGACCAGCCGGGCGTTGGGCCGGCCGCTCCACCGCCGTTCCCGCTCGGCGTAGAGCGCGTCCCAGTGCCGGGCGGTCTCCGCGTCGACCGGTCCGTCCGCCGGGGTAGCCGGGTCGTCGGCCGCCTCGGCGCTCCCTCCGCCGTCCGTCCCCTCGGCGGTAGACCGGGCGGCCGTGGCCGCGCGGCGGGCGGCGACCGCCCGGTCGGTCTCCTCGCTGACCAGTTCGGCGTTGAGCGCCGCGCCGGCCTGCATACCCGCTGCAATGGCGACGGGCACGGTGGCCATCGGGTTGGTCACGTTGCCCGCCACCCGTACCCCCGGCACGGTCGTCGCGCCCTGTGGATCGGCCGGCACGTGGTCGCCGATGACCGCGCCGGCCACCACGAACTCCTCGGCCGGCAGGCCGAGCCCGGCGAGCAGGTCGGCGCGGGCCCGCACCCGGGGCGCCACCACCAGCGCCTGCCGGGACACCACCGCGCCGCAGGCGAGCTGCACGCCGGTGAGCCGGTCGTCGGTCACCACGACCGCCGTCACCTCGCCCTCGACGACCCGTACGCCCCGTGCGGCGAGCTGCTCCGCCTGCTCGGGCGTCAGCGCCGGCCCGGTGTGCGTGAACAGCACCACGTCGTCGGTGAGCTGGCGGAACAGCAGAGCCTGGTGGACGGCGGTGGGACCGCTGGCGAGCACGCCGACGGCCTGGTCGCGGACCTCCCACCCGTGGCAGTACGGGCAGTGCAGCACGTCCCGGCCCCACCGCCCGGCGAGCCCGGCGACCTCGGGCAGTTCGTCAACCAGCCCGGTGGTCACCAGCAGCCGGCGTGCGAGCACCCGCCGTCCGTCGGTCAGCGTCACGTCGAACCGGAGGCCGTCCGGGGCGTCCGACCGGTGGGCGGTGGCCACCGTGGCGTCGATCACCTCGACGCCGTACCGGGCCAGTTCGGCGCGGCCCCTCGCGTACAGCTCGGCCGGGGGCACCCCGTCGTTGGTCAGCAGGTTGTGCACCTGCGGGGAGGGGGCGTTGCGGGGTGCGCCGCCGTCCACCACCAGCACGGACCGGCGCGAGCGTCCCAGCGCCAGGGCTCCGCTCAGCCCGGCGGCTCCGCCGCCAACCACCACCACGTCGTACAGGTCTGTCATCGTCGTCTCCACTTCCGTTCGGTGCTCCGGATCGTCCGGGTCGCCGGACCGTGGTGACAAGAAATGTTGCCGGGATGGCAAACTCGCGGGATGACGGAGGACGCTTTCCCCGCTTTGCCCGGCCCGGATGCCCCGGACGAGGTCCTGACGGCGGTCGGGCCACGGCTGCGGGCGCTGCGCCAGCAGCGGAACGTGACCCTGGCCCAGCTTGCCGCCGCCACCGGGATCTCGGTCAGCACCCTGTCGAGGCTGGAGTCCGGGGGCCGCCGGCCCACCCTGGAGCTGCTGTTGGCGCTGGCCCGGTTCCATCGGGTGCCACTGGACGACCTGGTGGGCGCGCCGGAGACCGGGGATCCCCGGGTCCGGCCCCGGCCGGTGCGCCGGGGCCAGGTGACCATCCTGCCGCTGACCCGCCGCCCCGGCGGCGTCCAGGCGTACAAGATGATCTACCCGCCTCGGTCGGCCACCCGGGAGCCGGAACAGCAGGTCCACGAGGGGTACGAATGGTTCTACGTGCTCTCCGGCCGGTGCCGGTTGCTGCTCGGCCGGCACGAGCTGACCCTCGAAGAGGGGGAGGTGGCCGAATTCGACACCCGCACCCCGCACTGGTTCGGCAACCCGTTCGACACCCCGCTGGAGATCCTCAGCCTGTTCGGTCCGCAGGGGGAACGGCTGCACGTCCGCGCCCGCTCGTCGCCCGCCTGATCGCCGCCACCCGGCGCCCGCTGGTGGTCAGCCGGAACGCCGGATCCTCCAGCAGTACCAGGCGAAGAACACGGTGACGACACCGATGCCGATGTCGAACAACGATGTCGTGGCACCGAGCGCATCCCAGCGGTCGCGAAAGGCGAACGTCACCATCAGCAGCACCAGTTGCGATGCCGCAGCGACCACCGCGACCCACGCCGCCCAACGGTCGAGCGCCAGGAGCAGAATCGGGGCGGCCAGCCCGCCCACGACATTGACGGTCCAGACGATCCGAAGCGACAGCGGATAGTCGGCGAAGTACGCCACGCCGTCCGGCCCGAACTGCCGGAGCATGTACTCGGTGTCGTCCGCGAGGATGAGAAGAAAGTCACGGGCTCCACCGACGTAGAGCGCAAAGGTCACGACGGCGAACGCCCACAGGTGCCACGGTCTGCGGCGCTCACGGCCGCCTTCCGGAACGGTCAAGGCTCGGTCCCCCTCAGCAGGCGTCATCGTCATCGGTCATTGTGTCAGTGTGATCGATGTCCCGTTGGTGGCGGCGGTTCGGAAGGTGGATGCGGTCCCTCGTCGACAGGGCACCCGGGCAGCGTGGCCCGGCGGGTGATCAGCCGCGCAGGGTGTACGTCCCCGCCTGCGGCACGGTGACCGTCGTCCAGTCCCCGTCGGCGGCGACGCTCGCCCCGCCCGAGGCGGACAACCAGCGGCTGTGCCGGATCCGTACGGGCACGGCGCCAGGCTCGGTCGTGCGGAAGGTCAGCGACGCGGCGTCCTGCCGGACCAGCTCACCGGGTGCGGCGACCAGCGGCGTCGGGTCGGCCACCGCGTACAGCCGCCAGCGGGCATCCGACCAGACCTCGGTCAGGTACGGCAGGCCCGCCGTGACCAGCTCGGCTTCGGCCCGACCGACCCAGGAGAGCGGGGCGTCGGGCACGGCGACGTACTGCACGGCGTTCTCGTGCAGCCAGGCCCGGTACGTCTCGGCGGTCAGCGGCACCCCGGTCCCGGCGGCCCCCGGCACGGTGGTGAAGAACAGCGGATTGCGGGCGATGTCGGCCTGCCGCAGCCAGCCCCGCGCCAGCGGCACCTCGCCGAGGTGGGCGGCCTCCCAGTAGTCCCGGGTCGGTGGCACCTCCACCCGCCCGGTGAGTTCGCGCCGGGCCAGTTCGGCGCGGAGCGGATCGAAAAAGGCTCGCTCGGCGGTCGCGTTGCCGGCCCCGCGCAGGTCAGCGGCGACCACCGGCGGCTGCCACCAGCAGACCGCCGCCAGCAGCACGGTCATCGTCGCCGCGCCGGTGACCCGTCGCCGGGTCACCGGCTGCGGTAGGCGCTCCGCCCGCCATCGGGGGAACACCGCGCCGGCGGCGAGCACGGGCAGGGCGAACATCACCACCAGCCGGGTTGCGTTCAACCCGACCGGGGTGTGCACCAGGGCCGCCACGAGCACGCCGGTCGCCGACAGCAGCGCGCCGACCCGCACCGGCCGGTACGCCACCAGCGCCGCCACCACCAGGCTGGTCACGGCCGCCCGGATCGTGTCGGTGCGGCTGATGTTCATCCAGCCGCCCTCGCCGAAGAACAGCCCGGTCACCCCGAGCGGCAGCGCGGCGGCGACCCCGAGCAGCAGGCCGTCGCCGTACCGGCGGGTGAGCAGCAGCGCCACGCCGGCCAGGCCGACGAACAGCCCGGCCACCGGGCTGGTCGCCGAGGCCAACAGCGCCGAGACCAGCGCCAGGCCCGGCCGGACCACCCGGCGCGGTACGGCACCGGCGGGTGGGCCGTGGGTCGGCAGGGTCAGGACGAGCAGCGCGGCCAGGCCGAACGCCACCCCGAGGGCGTACGTCACCCGGCCGGAGACCAGGTTGCCGGCGATGGTGAGCACCCCGACCAGGCTGCCGAGCAGCGGGCGGGGCACTCCGGTGCGCACCAGCAGCGCGGCGAAGGCCACGGCGGCCCCGACCAGGGCGAGCACGCCGGTGACCCGGACACCGAGCACCGCCATCACCGGCGGGGACACCAGGCTGTAGCCGAACGGGTGGATTCCGGCGTACCAGCGCAGGTCCACCAGCGCGGGGCCGTGTGCGGCGAAGAAATCTGCCCGGGCGACCTGGGCGGACAGGTCCGAGCCCATCCGTGGCAGGGCCAGCCACACCCCGCCCAGCACCGCGGCGCAGACGGCGGAGATGCCCACCACCCCACTGCGCCGCATGCCCACCTCCGGTCCGCGACCACGGTACTGGCAGCATGTCCGGTGTGCCTCACCACCTATCCCGCTGGGTCGGACTGGCCGGCTCCGTCCTGCTCGCCGTGGCCGCGTACCTGGGGGGTGCGCTGCCCGACGGGGACCTGCGCCCCACCCCGGTCAGCATCTGGCAGGGCCGGCACGGACCGCTGATCCTCGCCGCCTGGCTGCTCGGCACCGCGCTGATGGGCTGGGCCTGGTGGACGCTGCGCGAGCGGGTGCCGTCGGCCCGGTGGGCGCTGGTCACCGCCGGGCTCTGGCTGATCCCGCTGCTGGTCGCCCCGCCGCTGGGCAGCCGCGACGTGTACGCGTACACCTGCCAGGGCGCCAGCTACGCGGCCGGGATCAGCCCGTACGAGCACGGCGTGTCGGTGCTGCCCTGCCCCTGGCTGGACACCATCTCCTACATCTGGCGGGACACCCCCGCGCCGTACGGTCCGCTGTTCGTGATGCTCTCCGGCGCGATCGTCGGGGCGACCGGCTCGCTGTACGCCAGCATCGCGCTGTTCCGGCTCGCCGCGGTGATCGGAGTCGGGCTGACCGCCGCGTTCCTGCCGGTGCTGGCCCGCCGCTGCGGCGTGCCCGGCAGCCGTGCGCTCTGGCTGGCGTTGGCCTCCCCGCTGGTCGGGGTGCACCTGGTCTCCGGCGCGCACAACGACGCGCTGATGGTGGGTCTGCTGGTCGCCGGGCTGGCCGTGGTGGTCTCCCGTCCCGGCCGCTTCTGGCCGCTTCTGGCCGGGGGAGTGCTGCTCGGCCTCGCCGGCGGGGTGAAGGTCACCGCGCTGGTCACGGTGCCGTTCGCCGCGCTGGCCGCGATCTCCGGGCCGTACTCGGTCAGAGGGCTGCTGCGCGACGGCGCCCCGGTGGTCGGCGGCGCGTTCGCCACGGTGATCGGCGCGACGCTGGTCGCCGGCCTCAACTTCGGCTGGATCTCCGGGCTGGAACAGGGCAGCCTGGTGGTCGCCTGGACCTCGCCGCCCACGGCGGTCGGGCAGACCGCCGGGTACGTCGCCGCGCTGTTCGGCGCGCACGTGGACGCGCTGCCGGTGACCCGGGCGATCGGCGTGCTGGTGCTCGCGGTGCTGCTGGTGTGGCTGTGGTGGCGGGCCCGGACCCGGGACCCGCTGTGGCACGCCGGGCTGGCGCTGGCCGCCACCGTCGCGCTGGCCCCCCTCTTTCACCCCTGGTACTGGATGTGGCCGCTGACCGTGCTCGCCGCCACCGCGCACCGCACCGGCTGGTTCAGTCTGGTCGCGTTGGTCTCCTCGTTCCTGGTGCTGGCCGACGGCACGGGCCTGGCCCGATACACCAAGTTTCCCGGTGCGCCGCTGATGACGCTGTTCGTGATCGTGGTCGCCGTGCGGTTGGTACGGTCGGCTCGGGTGGCCCGCCGCCCGGCCCCCGTCGACTGAGGAGAGGGTCCGCCGGTGACCGAGCCCGGCCTGCCGCCCGACGGCCGCGCCCGGTCCGCCCGCTGGGCCGGGCTGGCCGGCGCGGCGCTGGTCACGGTGGCCGGATGGCTCGGCGGGGCGCTGCCGACCGTCCCACCGCACCAGCCGTGGCGGATGCCGCACGGGCCGGTGGCGCTCGGCTGCTGGCTGCTCGGCACCGCACTCATGGTCGGTGCCTGGTGGGCGCTGCGCCGGGGCGCCCCGTCGACCCGGTGGGCGTACCGCACCGCCGGGCTCTGGCTGGTGCCGCTGTTGCTCGCACCGCCGCTGGCCAGCCGCGACATCTACTCGTACGCCTGTCAGGGCTGGACGTACGCCGCCGGGGCGGACCCGTACGCGGCCGGGGTGGCGGCGGCCGGCTGCCCGTGGGTCGACTCGGTCGCCCCGCTGTGGCGGGACACCCCCGCCCCGTACGGGCCGCTGTTCGTGCTGCTCGCGGCGCTGGCCGCCACCGTCGGCGGCGGGCTGGCCGGCACGGTCGTCGTGCTCCGGCTGCTCGCCCTGGCCGGGGTGCTGCTGGCCGGGCTCTGCCTGCCGGGGTTGGCCCGGGCCTGCGGGGTGCCGACCCGCCGGGCGGCCTGGCTCGGGCTGGCCTCACCGCTGGTCGGGGTGCATCTGGTCGCCGGCGCGCACAACGACGCGCTGATGCTCGGGCTGCTCCTGCTCGGCCTGCTGGTGCTGGTCCGCGCGTCGGGCGGGGTGCGACCGCTGCTGGTCGCCGGGCTGCTGCTGGGCCTGGCGATGGCGGTGAAAGCGACAGCGGTGGTGGTGCTGCCGTTCGCCGCGCTGGCCGCGGTGCGCGGCCGGTACACCGTCCGGGCGTTGCTGCGTGACGGCGGCCCGGTGGTCGGTGGGGCGGGGGTCGCGCTCACGGCCGTCTCCGCCCTGTCCGGCTTGGGGCTGGGCTGGATCGGTGGGCTGGCGCACAGCGGTGACTCGCAGCAGTGGACCTCGCCGCCGACGGCGGTCGGCTTCGTGGTCGACTACCTCGGCGCGCTGGCCGGGCGGAAGCCGGGTGCGGTGCCGGCCGCCCGGGCGGTGGGGCTGGTGCTGCTGGCGGTGCTGCTGGTGCTGCTCTGGTGGCGGACCTGGTCGGCGCTGCGTCGGCGGGGCGACGTCCGCCAGCGGATCCACCGGTTCGCCGCGGCCCGCCCCCGGGCGGCGCTGTTCGGCGCGGGCGGCGCGCTGGCCGCCACGATGGCCCTCGCCCCCGTCTTTCACCCGTGGTACGCCACCGGGCCGCTGCTGCTGCTCGCCGTCTCGGCGGCCCGGACCGGCTGGTTCACGCTGCCCTGCGCCGTCGTGGTCTTCCTGACCCTGCCCGACGGCACCTCGCTGGCCCGGTACACCAAGGCGCCCGGCGCGATCGCGATGACGGCGCTGGTGGTGGCCCTGGTCGTGCTGGCGGTACGACGGCGGCGTTCCTGAACAAGCGGCCGGGCCGGCTCCACGTACGCGGAGCCGGCCCGGCCGGTGGAACGGCCTCGACGACCGCTCAGCAGTCGAAGTACATCGCGAACTCGTGCGGGGTCGGGCGCAGACGCACCGGGTCGACCTCGTTGGCCCGCTTCCAGCTGACCCAGGTGGAGATCAGGTCCGGCGTGAAGACGCCGCCGTCGAGCAGGTAGTCGTGGTCGGCCTCGAGCGCGTCAAGTACCTCCGGCAGCGAGCCCGGCACCTGCTTGACGTCGCCCCACTCCTCCGGCGGCAGGTCGTACAGGTCCTTGTCGATCGGCGCCGGCGGCTCGATCTTGTTCTTGATGCCGTCCAGGCCGGCCATCATCATCGCCGAGAAGGCGAGGTACGGGTTGCTGGACGGGTCCGGCACCCGGAACTCGACCCGCTTGGCCTTCGGGTTGCTGCCGGTGACCGGGATGCGGGTGCAGGCGGACCGGTTGCGCTGCGAGTAGACCAGGTTGACCGGCGCCTCGAAGCCCGGCACCAGCCGGCGGTACGAGTTGACCGTCGGGTTGGTGAAGGCCAGCAGCGACGGCGCGTGGTGCAGCAGGCCGCCGATGTACCAGCGGGCGGTGTCCGACAGGCCGGCGTAGCCGGTCTCGTCGTAGAACAGCGGCTCGCCGTTCAGCCACAGGCTCTGGTGGGTGTGCATACCGGAGCCGTTGTCGCCGAAGAGCGGCTTCGGCATGAAGGTGGCGGTCTTGCCGTTGGCCCAGACCTCGTTCTTCACGATGTACTTGAAGAGCTGGAGCTGGTCGGCGGAGTGCAGCAGCGTGGAGAACTTGTAGTTGATCTCCGACTGGCCGGCGGTGCCGACCTCGTGGTGCGAGCGCTCCACGGTGAAGCCGCCGTCCACCAGCCGGCGGACGATCGAGTCACGCAGGTCGGCGTAGTGGTCCACCGGCGGTACCGGGAAGTAGCCGCCCTTGTAGGCGGTCTTGTAGCCGCGGTTGCCGCCGGCCTCCTCGCGGCCGGACGTCCACGCGCCCTCGATCGAGTCGATGTAGTAGAACGACTGGTGGGCGGAGGTCTCGTGACGAATCGAGTCGAAGATGTAGAACTCGGCCTCGGCGCCGAAGTAGGCGGTGTCGGCGATGCCGCTCGCCGCCAGGTACGCCTCGGCCTTCTTCGCCACGTTGCGCGGGTCCCGCGAGTACGCCTCGCGGGTGAACGGGTCGTGGATGAAGAAGTTCAGCGCGAGGGTCTTCTGCGCGCGGAACGGGTCGACGAAAGCGGTGGCGACGTCCGGGAGCAGGAGCATGTCCGACTCGTGGATCGCCTGGAAGCCGCGGATCGACGAGCCGTCGAACGCGAGGCCGTCGGTGAAGACGCTGTCGTCGAAGGACTCGACCGGCAGATTGAAGTGCTGCATCACGCCGGGCAGGTCACAAAAACGTACGTCGACGAACTTCACGTCCTCGTTCTTGAGGTACCGCAGGAGTTCCTCGGGATTGGCAAACACACGTCCTCCTGGCACGTCCACTCCGGTGGCTGGGCTCTGGCGACGGTAGGACCGCGCGGTTGCCCGGCCGTGTCTCTTGTGTTTCTGCCGTGTTACGTCGCTGGCGAAGCCCTGTCTGAGCCACTTGGTCGCCGTCGGGCCGCCGTTCGGCCGATACCGGTTGGGGCAGTCTACCGCCTGTTTGGGCGATTAGCCCGTTCTCCCGACTCGCGCCGACCGCGTCGACCCGCATCCACCCGCGCCTACCGCGCCGGCCCGCACCGACCGGGCCCGGGCCGGCAACCGCCGGTGACCAGCGGCGCCGCCAGCCCTGGTTACCCTTGATCGCTGTGAGCAACCCCGCCGCCGTACCGGCGCCACCCGCCACGGACCCGTCCTTCACCCCGCCCAGCCTCGGGCGTCGCTTCGGCGCGCTGGTGATCGACTGGGTGCTCTGCCTGCTGGCGTCCAACCTCTTCGCCGATCCGCTGCGCGACGGCTGGCCCCCGGTGCTGCTGCTGGTGGCCGAGTACGGCTTCTTCCTCGGGCTCTTCGCCCAGACCCCCGGCATGTTCGTCACCCGGATCCGCTGCCTGGCCTGGGCCGACGGCGGCCGGCTCGGTCCGGCCCGGGCCCTGCTGCGTGGCCTGCTGCTCGTCCTGGTCGTACCAGCCCTGCTGATGGACGGGCACCGCCGTGGCCTGCACGATCGCCTCACCGGCGCGGTCGTCGTCGACGCCCCCCGCACCACCTGACCCAGCCGCCGGACCGGCTGCGCGAACGCGACGAGCCGGGCCCGCCGGGCCCGGCTCGTCGGCGTACCGCCTCGGGTCAGCGACCCCGCGACTGACGGAACGCGCCGCGCGGCGGCCGCATGTTCTTCGGGATCGCGCCCTTGGGCATCTGCGGCCGGGCGGTGAGCGCCTTGAGCCGCTTGTCGAGGGCGTTGACGTCCTTACCGCTGAGGGCGCGGGGCAGCCGCATCAGGGTCATCCGCAGCTTGCGGATCGGCAACTCGTCCTCGCCCTGGCCGATCATGTAGTCGTGCAGCGGGGCGTTGCCGATCACCTTGGCCAACCGGCGCTTCTCCTGCCCGAGCAGGCCGCGTACCCGCTGCGGGTTGCCCTCGGCGAGCAGGATCACGCCGGGGCGGCCGATCACCAGGTGGACCATGTCCATCTGGGTGGTGGAGCTGACGGCGGGGGTGACCCGCCAGTCGCCACGCATGTTCTCCATGATCTGCGCGGCGGCCCCGGGTTGCCCCTCGGCCGCGTTCATCATCGCCGCGTTGGATCGCAGGTTGAGCACGATCAGTACGGCGAGCAGGGTGAACAGGATGCCCAGCGGCAGCCAGAGCCAGCCCCAGAACAGCACCGCGACCACGGTGAGCGCGAGCGGAATCAGCACCGCCGCGGCGACCAGCGGCGCGAACCACCTGTCCTGCTTCGCCGTGAACCGGAACACCATCCCGATCTGCTTCAGCCGCTGGCCGAACGAGACCTTCTCCTGGGGCTTCGCCATGCCGCCGAGTCTAGTGGTCGCCGTACCCCCGGCTGATCCGCAGGCCGGCTGAGTACCTTACGTCGCCTCAGCGGCCGGTTGCGCCCCCGGTAAGGAGGCGGAGGACGGCGAAGATCAGGCGGCGCACCCATGCCTTCGGGACACCTTCGGGCGAAGAGTCGAGGTCAGCAGAGATGACGACGATCCCCAGGGAGCCCGACATGTTCGGCAACGACGCAGAGTTCCTTCTTCACCTCCACCGGAGCCAGGCCGCCGAGTTGCGGGCCGACGCCGCAGCCTCCCGCCTCGCCCGCGCCCTGCCGCCGCGGCGCGAGCGCTGGCGGGACCGGTGGCAGCGCCTGGGCCGTACCGACGCCGCCCGCCGGTGACCCTCGTGCCCGCACCGGCACCGGCCGTCGCCCACCAGGCCGCCGCCGGCGGCCTCGCCGGGGCCGCCGGCGGACCCGACGGGCCGGTGGGTGGGGACGGTGCCGGCGGCGCGCGTGGCATCCTCGGAGCCGTGACCGTACGCGCCGCCAGCACCGTCCTCGTCGGCCGCCAGGACGAACTCGCGACCCTGCGCGCCGCCTTCGCCCGCGCCCGGGCCGGCGAGCCCAGCACCGTGCTGGTCGGCGGTGAGGCCGGGATCGGCAAGACCCGCCTGCTGGACGAGTTCGGCGCCCTGGTCACCGCCGGCGGGGACCGGCTCCTCGTCGGCCAGTGCCTGGAACTGGGCGAGGCCGGGCTGCCCTTCGCGCCGTTCGCCGCCGCGCTGCGCGAGGTGTTGCGCCGCGACGGACCGGCGGTCTTCGAAGGGTACGAACCGGAGTTCGCCCGCCTGCTGCCGGAGCTGGCCCGGACCTCCGCCGCGGCCGGTGCGCCACCCCGTCCGGCGCTCTCCGACGCGCCCCGGGGCTACCTGTTCGACCTGGTGGGAGAGCTGTTCCACCGGCTGGCCACCGTCCAGCCGCTGGTGCTGGTCATCGAGGACCTGCACTGGGCCGACCGCTCCACCCGTGATCTGATCGGCTTCCTGGTCCGGGCCGCCCGCACCGCCCGGGTGCTGCTGGTCTGCACGTACCGCACCGACGAACTGCACCGGGGCCACCCGCTGCGCCCGTTCCTCGCCGAGCTGGACCGGGCCCGGGGCGTCGAACGGGTCGAGCTGGGCCGCCTCGACCGGGACGGCACCGCGGCGATCCTCACCGACCTGCTCGGGGCCGAGCCGGCCGCCCGGGCGGTCGACGACGTGCACGCCCGCACCCAGGGCAACCCGTTCTTCATCGAGGAACTGGCCGCCGCCGGCGGCCCGGTCGGCTGTGCCACCCTCCCGGAGACCCTGCGCGACCTGCTGCTGGCCCGGGTCGACCGGCTGCCCGACGCCGCGCAGCGGGTGCTGCGCATCGCCGCCGCCGGGGGCACCCGCTTCTCCCATCAGCTCCTCGCCGAGGTCGCCGGCCTGCCCGAGCCCGAGCTGGAGGACGCGCTGCGCGCCGCCGTCGCCGCCCAACTCGTCGTCGCCGACCCGGACGGGGGCTACGAGTTCCGGCACGCGCTGGTCCGGGAGGCGGTCCACGACGAACTGCTGCCCGGCGAGCACGCCCGGCTGCACGCCCGGTACGCCGCCGCCATCGAGGCGCAGCCACACCTCGTTCCCGCCGGCCGCGCCCCGGCCGAGACCGCCCACCACTGGTACGCCGCCCACGACCACCCCCGCGCCCTGCTCGCCGCCCGGGCCGCCGCCTGCGCCGCCGCCGACCGGTACGCGTACGCGGAGCAGAGCCGGCTGTTGGAACGGGTGCTGGAGCTGTGGGAACTGGTGCCTGACGCCGCCGACCGCCTCGGCATGGACCACCTGGCGGTGCTGGAGGAAACCCTCGACGCGGTCAGCACCGCCGGCGACTACGGCCGCGCGATCACCCTGACCCGGGCCGCCCTGGCCGAGGTGGACCGCGAGGCGGAACCACTGCGCGCCGCCCGGCTGCTGAACCGACGTGGCCGGCTGCTGGCCCTGCTCGGCAAGAGTGACGGCTGTGCCGAGCTGCGGGAGGCGTACCGGCTGGCGGCCGGGGTGCCGGGCAGCCCGGACCGGACCCGACTGCTCGCCTACATCGCCGCCCACCTCGCCAAGGTCGATCCCGAGTTGGCCGCGACGGTCGTCGCCGAGGTGGGCACGCTCGACGCGGACCTCGCCCTGCTGCCCGCGCGGATCGCCCTGCTCTGTCGGGTCGACAAGGGGCCCGACCTCGGGTTGGCCGAGCTGCGCCGGACCGAGGCCCTGGCCCGGGCCGCCGACGACGGGCCCGCGCTGGTCAGCGCGCTGGTCCACCTCTCCGACGTCCTCTTCGAGCTGGGCCGGTACGCCGAGTCGGCCGAAGCCGCCGCCGCCGGAGTGATCGAGGCGCACCGGGTCGGGATCAGCCGCTCGGGTGGGGCGTACCTGCTGTCCAACCAGGCCGAGGCGCTGCTCGCCCTGGGCCGCTGGGACGAGGCCGAGGCGGCGTGTGCCGAAGCCGCCCGGATCGACCCGCCCGGCGTGTCCGGACTGCACTGGCTGCAACTGCGCGCCGGGCTGTGGCTGGCCCGCGCCCACCCGCGCGCCGACGAGCTGGTCGGTCGGGCGTTGGGGTTCCTGGCCCGGCCGTACCTGTGGCCGAACCACCGGCTGCCCCTGCACGAGCTGCGCATCGAGGCGGCGCTGGCCGCCGACGACAAGGTCGAGGCCGCCCGGGCGGCCCGCGCCGCGCTCGCCGACGACAAGCTGCCGCACCTGTCGCGCGAGGGTTGGGTGGTGCTCGACGCCGCCGCCCGCGTCGCGGCCCGCCTGAGCGACCGGGAGCTGGCCGAGACCGTGGCCGGGATCGCCGCCGCGTTGCCGGCCCGCCATCCGGCCGAACGGGCGCATGCCGCCCAGGTCGCGGCGCTGCTGGCGGTCGGGGACCGGGCGTTGCCGGCCTGGCGCGAGGCGGTCCGGGCGTGGCGCGCCGACGGCCAGCCGTACGCCCTGGGCCGGGCGTTGCTGGCGCTGGCCGAGGCGGCCGCGTCGGCCGGGGAACGCGACGAGGTCGCCGCAGCGGTGGAGGAGGCCGTGGTGATCGCCGGGCGGCTCGGCGCGACACCGCTGGGCGAGCAGGCCGCCACCCTGGCCCGGCGGGTGGGGCTACGGGGTGCCGGCGCCGGTACGCAGCTGCTCACCGCCCGGGAACGGGAGGTGCTGCGGCTGGTGGCCGAAGGGCACAGCAACAGTCGGATCGCCGAGCGGCTGTTCATCTCGCCGAAGACGGCGAGCGTGCACGTCTCCCGGATCATCGCGAAGCTCGATGTCGGCAACCGCGTCGAGGCCGCCGCCGTGGCTCACCGCCTCGGCCTGCTCGACTGATCGCCCAGCCCCGGTCCCGCGCGCTGTCGACCGGTCCCGACCGGTCCCGCCGACTCCGGTCGTCTCCGGCCGCGCCAACCGCGCTGTCCTCCGGCCGGGACGCCCTATTCGGGCGCAAGCCGAGATAGCCGACCGGATCGACCGGGACTGGTCAGTGCGGTGGCAACCAGATCTGCCAGTCGGCCACGGTGAGCGCCGCCGCGCCGGGCGGCGGCTGCCGGTCCAGGGTGGCCGCCAGCGGCGACCCGACCGGTGCCACGTACGCCACCGCGCCGGCCCGGGCGACCGCCCGCCGGTATTCCGGTAGCCGGTCGAAGCCGGGACGGAGCCGATCATCCACGACCGCGCAGACGATCTCCTCCCGGGCGGCGAAGGTGAGTCGGTTGCATGTCCAGTAGCCGCCGTAGACGTGACGGACGCTGTGCTCGCGTAGCGCGTCGACCATGGCGCGGTGCCGCCGTGCCTCGGCCCGGTTCTCCGGCACGGTGGTCAGCGTGCCGGCGGTCGCGACGGCGGCACTGGCGAGCACGGCGGCGAGGACACCGATCGTCCCCACCCGTACCGCACCGGTTGTCGCCAACCGACGGGTCGTGGTCGGTCGACGGGTCGTGGTCGGTCGGCGGGCGGCTGTCCAGAGCGGCCAGAGCAGCGCCGGGGTCGAGATCAGCAGGCAGGACAGGTAGCGGGAACTCTCCACCGGGGTACGGCCGGCGGAGTTGCTGACCGTGTACGCCGCGAGGGTGCCCACCGCGCCCACCACCAGCGCCAGCCGTACCGCCGCACCGGCCCACCGATCCCGCTGCGACCCCGGCCCGGCCGAGGTCGCCGTGTCGGGCTTGATTGACCCAGCTCGCGGCAGGTGGTGGTATCGCGTCGGGTCTGACACCGCGCCTTCTCGCATCTGGAGTCGAGCATCCTCCGCGGAGCCGCCGATCCGCCGCACCGGCCATGATCGAATCGACGTGCGGTGGGCGGCGGTCGATGCCCGGGGTACGGCGGCCGGTCGGCTGCCGCGGACCACTCGCCAGGCAGCCAGGCCGGCCAGGGTCAGCAGCACCGGCAGCGCCACCGACCACCAGAGCTGCCAGGTCGCGCAGTGGCTCGGCGCGCAGAAGCCGACACCCAGCGCCGGACCGAGCACCAGCCCGCCGTGCAGCCGGTCGGCCCAGCCCGCCGCCGCGTCCGCTCCGCTGGCCGCGAGGATCGCCGTGACCGGGTTGCGGCCGTGCGCGAGGCTGTGCCCGAGCAGTGGCGCGACGCCGAGCAGTGCCCCACCCACCAGCGCCATCCCGGCCGGGCCGCGCAGTTCGCCGCCGGCCGGGCGCTGCACGAGTGCGCCGACCAGCGCCCGGCCGCGTAGCTCGCCGCGGATCGGGTGTCGTCCGTACCGCACCCCGCCGACCAGCACCGCGCCAAGCGCCAGCACGTACGGCAGGAGCAGGGGATCCACCCAGACGGTCAGGCCGGTCAGGAACCCGAAAGCCGCGTACCGCCACCGCCGCCCGGCTGGTCGGCCGGCGGCGAGATCGAGAGTGAGCAGCGCCAGCCCGACGCCGATCGGGTTCAGCTCCGGATAGCCGCCACCGGCGATGAGCTGGTTCTTGACGATCCGATCCGATCCGAATGCGAGCACCGCGACCACCAGCAGGGCGAACCGGTCATCCCCGCCGAGGCGGCGGGTCAGCCGCCAGCTCAGGTACACGAACAGGGCGTACAGGGCGAGCAGCGGCAGCCGCAGCGCCAGCCAGGACGGGCCGGTCAGCGCGACCAGCGGCGCGGCCAGGTACGCCTCCAGCGTCCCCATGTACGCCTGCCCGTAGAAGAAGACCGGAAAGTCGTCGCCCCGGGCGATGTGCGACGCGGCCAGCCCCATCGTCGCCTCGTCGCTGTTGGTGCGCGGCGTGTCAGCCAGCAGCAGGGCGACCCGGTACGCCACCCCGGCCGCCCCGACCAGCAGGGCGAGCAGTGCCGGACGGGGCCAGCGGGGTGTACGCCGGCGGGCCGCGTCGCGCGGCTGCGGGCGTACCCCCGTGGCCACGTATGCGATCGTGGCAGGGTATTGCCCGTTTTGTAGCTAAACGCGGAATTTGGCCCTGGCCTCAGCCGGCGGGGACGACCTCCGCACGGGCGTCCAGCGCCTGCTGGTAGAGCCGCCCGGCCCGGTACGACGAGCGCACCAGCGGCCCGCTCATCACACCCGCGAAGCCGATCTCCTCGGCCTCCTCGCGCAGCTCGACGAACTCCTCCGGCTTGACCCAGCGGGTCACCGGGTGGTGGCGTGGGGAGGGTCGCAGGTACTGCGTGATGGTGATCAGTTCACAGCCGGCGTCGTGCAGGTCCCGCAGCGCCTGGGAGACCTCGCCCCGCTCCTCGCCCATACCGAGGATCAGGTTGCTCTTGGTGACCAGACCGTCGGCGCGGGCCTGCCGGATCACGTCGAGGGAACGCTCGTACCGGAACGCCGGCCGGATCCGCTTGAAGATGCGCGGCACGGTCTCGACGTTGTGCGCCAGCACCTCGGGCCGGGAACCGAACACCTCGGCGAGCTGTGTGGGGACCGCGTTGAAGTCGGGAATCAGCAGCTCGACGCCGCAGCCGGAGCGCAGGGCGTGGATCTGCCGGACCGTCTCGGCGTACAGCCAGGCGCCGCCGTCGGGCAGGTCGTCGCGGGCGACGCCGGTGATGGTGGCGTAGCGCAGGCCCATCGCCGCGACGGACTCGGCGACCCGGCGCGGCTCGTCGGCGTCGAACTCAGCGGGCTTGCCGGTGTCGATCTGGCAGAAGTCGCAGCGCCGGGTGCACTGGTCGCCGCCGATGAGGAAGGTGGCCTCACGGTCTTCCCAGCACTCGTAGATGTTGGGACAGCCGGCCTCCTGGCAGACGGTGTGCAGCCCCTCCCGCGAGACCAGCCCGCGCAGTTGGGTGTACTCCGGGCCCATCTTGGCCTTCACCTTGATCCACGGCGGCTTGCGCTCGATCGGCGTCTCGGCGTTGCGGGCCTCGATGCGCAGCAGACGCCGCCCCTCGGGTGCGGCAGTCGCGGTGCGGCTGGCCTGCTCGGTCGTCGGCATGGAGTGCTCGATCGTCACGAAAACGAGCCTACGCCGGTCGGTGGCGGTCGATGAACCATGGGCGACCGGCGTCACGCCGCAGATGTGGTGACACGCGACACCGACGCGGCAAACAACTCGGTCACGCGTGCGGCGGTCGGCTGCTAGCCTGCCCGACAAGGCTGTGACGGAGCCGAGTAGCGCGCCGATCCGCCAGCGCAGAGAGCCGCCGGTTGCTGCAAGGCGGTCTGGCGTCGGCGCGCGAAGACCCTCCCGAGCCGCGGGAAGAACGGCGTCCGCGCCCAGTAGAGCCCGCCCGGCTGGCCCCGGTCAACAGGCGACGAACGAGGCTCCCGCCGTGGGCGGGGGCGAAGGTGTGGTGGCACCGCGAGGTTCCCGCTCGCCCACACCTCCCTGGGGATCGCGTTGCGATTGATCAAGGAGGTATCGCCGTGCAACGCATCCTTTCCACCCAACTCTCCGCCCGGGTCGGTGGCACCGTCCGGATCGCCGGCTGGGTACACCGCCGCCGGCTGCTCAAGTCGGTGACCTTCCTGATCGTGCGGGACGCCGCCGGCCTGGCCCAGGTCGTGGTCACCGACGCCGCCGTGCGCGCGGCCGTGGCGTCGCTGCCGGAGGAGACCGTCGTCGAGGTGGTCGGCACGGTGGTCGCGAACCCCGTCGCCCCCGCCGGGGTCGAGCTGACCGCCCCGACGGTACGACCGCTCGGCCCGCCCGCCGTGCCGCCCCCGTTCGACCTGTACCGGCCGGCGCTCACCGCGAGCCTGCCCACCCAGCTCGACCACGCGCCGGTCGCGTTGCGGCATCCGAGCCGGGCGGCGGCGCTGCGGGTGTCGGCGGCGGCGGTGGCCGGCTTCCGGGCTGCGCTCGACGCCCGCGACTTCGTGGAGATCCACACCCCGAAGGTGGTCGCCTCGTCCACCGAGAGCGGGGCGAACGTCTTCGCGCTGGACTGGTTCGGCCGGTCCGCGTACCTGGCCCAGTCGCCGCAGTTCTACAAGCAGCTCATGGTCGGCGTCTTCGAGCGGGTGTACGAGGTCGGTCCGGTGTTCCGGGCCGAGCCGCACGACACCGTCCGGCATCTGGCCCAGTACACCTCCCTCGACGTGGAACTGGGCTTCGTCGCCGACCACCGGGACGTGATGGCGGTGCTGCGCGACACCCTGGCCGGGATGCTCGACGCGGTCGGATCCCGGGCGGGTGCGGCGCTGACCACCCTGGGCATCGAGGTGCCCGAACTGCCGGCGGAGATCCCCGCCGTGCACTTCACCGAGGCGCTGACAATCGCCGGGGCGTCCGCCGACGAGCCGGACCTGGCCCCCGCCCACGAGCGCGCGTTGGGGAAGTGGGCCCGCGCCGAACACGGCTCGGAGTTCCTCTTCGTCACCGGGTACCCGATGGCGAAGCGCCCCTTCTACACCCACCCGGACCCGGCCCGGCCGGCGTACTCGAACGGCTTCGACCTGCTCTTCCGGGGGGTGGAGCTGGTCACCGGCGGGCAGCGGCTGCACCGGTACGACGACTACCGGGCGGCGCTGGCGGCGCGCGGCGAACCGCTGGAGCCGTACGCCGGCTACGTCGAGGCGTTCCGGCACGGTATGCCGCCGCACGGCGGCTTCGCCATCGGCCTGGAACGCTTCGTCGCCCGGCTGGTCGGCGCGGCGAACGTCCGCGAGGTCACCGCCTTCCCCCGCGACCTGCACCGCCTCATCCCCTGAGCTGCGCCACCCTGACCCGCGGTCATGATGTCGACGGCCGGACTCGCCGGGCGCGTGCCGTCAACCTCAAGACCAACGCGGGCGGGGTGGGTG
>NZ_SMKF01000053.1 GCF_004348325.1 Micromonospora sp. KC213
GGGTGGGTGTGAGCCGGGATCCGGTGGCCAGGCAGGCGGAGTTTTCCCGGCGGCACGGGTTTGACTTTCCGTTGTTGTCGGATGTCGACGGGCGGGTGGCCGAGGCGTTCGGGGTGCGGCGGCGGTTGCCGTTGGGGCCGTTGAGTACGCGGCGGATGACGTTTGTGATCGGGTCGGACCGTCGGGTTCTCGCGGTGGTCCACAGTGAGTTGGACATGAATGGTCATGCCGATGAGGCGTTGCGGGTTCTCGGGGGCTGATCTTTTCTCTGTCGCAGTCGGCTGGTATCAAGGGCGGGACTCAGACACGTGTACGGAAGAGGGCTGTGATGGCGGGCCAGGGTTTGTCCGATGACGAGGTGCGGGGCATCCGGGAGGCGTTGGCGGCGGGTCGCAGGCCCAAGGTGGTGTTCACCGCGTCGGCGGGTCAGGTCGCCGGGCAGGTGGGTCAGGTGGTGGAGTTGACCGATCCGGCGGTTTCCGACGAGTTCGTGGTGGTGCGGTTCGGTCGGGACGAGTTGCCGTTCTCCCCCGCCGATGTGGCCCTCGCGCCGAAGGGGACGGGTCGCCGGGTGGTGGAGGCGAAGCCGGAGCCGGCGGTGCAGGTGGCGGCGGTGGAGCCGGAGTTCGTGTTGGACACGCCGCCGGTGCCGCGTCGGGAGGAGCCGAAGCCGGTGGTGCCGGTGGAGGCGAAGCCGGCGGCGCGGCGGGCGGTGAAGGTGGCCAAGCCGAAGGGCCCGGCGGGTTTGACGGTTACGTTGGCCTATGCCGAGGGTGAGTGGACGGTGGCGGCGCAGCAGGGGGCGAAGGCGTTGGCGAAGCCGTATGTGGTGAAGCCGGCGGAGGCGTTGCGGATGGTGGCGTTGGTGGATGTGCCGGGGGTGCAGGAGGCGGTGGAGCAGATCCTGGCGGCGGAGCGGGCCGAGGCCGAGCAGCAGGCGGAGAAGTTGCGGGCGGAGTTGGCCGAGATCGAGGCGCGGTTGGCGGAGTTGCGCGAGGCGGGGTGAGTGGTTGTTGGTCGTGGCGGTGGCGGTGTCCCTGGTGGGGGCACCGCCACCGGCGTATTCGGGGTGGGTCAGTGTTGGGGGATGTTGGCGACGCCGATGCGTTTGCGGAAGACCCAGTAGGTCCAGCCCTGGTAGGCCAGGACGACGGGGGTGAACACGACCGCCACCCAGGTCATGATCTTCAGGGTGTAGGGGGTGGAGGCGGCGTTGGTGGCGGTCAGGGTGCCGGCGGGGTCTCCGGTGGAGGGCAGCACGTTGGGAAACAGTGCGGCGAACAGGGTGGCGACGGTCAGGCCGATGGCCAGGGCGGTGCCGGTGAAGGCCCAGCCTTCGCGGCGTACCCGGGCGGCGGCGAGCGCGCCGAGCAGGGCGAGGGTGGCGCCGAGGGCGAGCACGACGGCGGCGGCGCTGGCGCGGATGGTGAGCGTCCAGGTCAGGAACGCGGCCGTGGCGACCGTGGTGGCGAGGCCGAGCTTCACGGCGAGGGCGCCGGCGCGGTGGCGGATGTCGCCGGTGGTCTTGAGGGCGATGAACAGGGCGCCGTGGGTTCCGAACAGCGCCGCGGTGGTCGCTGCGCCGAGCAGGGCGTACGGGTTGAGCAGGTTGAGCAGGCCGCCGACGTATTCGTGGTCGGCGTCGAGGGGTACGCCGCGCAGGATGTTGGCGAAGGCGACGCCCCACAGGATCGCCGGTAGGAGGGAGCCGCAGAAGATGGCGGTGTCCCAGCGGCGCTTCCAGGTGGCTTCGGGGCGCTTGTGCCGGTATTCGAAGGCGACGCCGCGGGCGATGAGGGCGAGCAGGATCAGCAGCAGGGGTAGGTAGAAGCCGGAGAAGAGGGTGGCGTACCACTCGGGGAAGGCGGCGAACATGGCGCCGCCGGCGGTGATCAGCCAGACTTCGTTGCCGTCCCAGACGGGGCCGATGGTGTTGATGAGGACGCGGCGTTCCCGGTCGTCGCGGCCGAGGACGGGCAGCAGCATGCCGACGCCGAAGTCGAAGCCTTCGAGGATGAAGTAGCCGGTGAAGAGTACGGCCACGAGGAGAAACCAGATGGTGGTCAGGTCCACGGTGGGCTCCGGGTCAGTAGGCGAAGGCGAGGGGGCGTTCGGTGTCGTCGGTGTCGTCGGGTTCGGGTGTGGGGGTGAGGTCGGGGACGCCGGCGCGGGCGTAGCGGATCAGCAGTTTGCACTCGATGACGGCGAGGGTGGCGTAGACGAGGGTGAAGGCGGTGAAGGAGGTCAGTACCTCGGTCAGGGAGACGCTGCGGGAGACGCCGTCGCGGGTGAGCATTTCGCCGAAGACGATCCAGGGTTGGCGGCCCATCTCGGTGAAGATCCAGCCGAAGGAGTTGGCGAGCAGGGGCAGGATGGGCAGGATGAGGCCGGCGCGGAGCAGCCATCGGTTGGTGGGGGTGCGGCCTTGGCGTTGGGTCCAGAGGACGAGCAGCGCGATGGCGGCGGCGGCCAGCCCGAAGCCGATCATGAGGCGGAAGCTCCAGTAGGTGACCGGGATGATCGGGGTGTAGCTGCCGGGGCCGTACTGGCTGGCGTACTGGGCCTGGAGGTCGTTGATGCCGTGCACGGTGCCGTTGGGGTCGCCGGTGCCGAGGTACGACAGCAGATAGGGGATCTTGATGGCGAAGATTTCGCGGCTGCCGTCGAGGCTGCCGATGGTGAGTACGGAGAACGAGGCGGGGCTCTCGGTGGTGTAGAGGCCTTCGGCGGCGGCCATCTTCATGGGTTGGACCTGGGTCATGATCTTGCCTTGGATGTCGCCGGTGATCAGCACCAGGGCGGTGGAGATCATGACGGTCCAGCCGCCGAGTCTGGTGGCGAAGCGGTAGGCGTCGGTGTCGGCGCTGTCGCGGTTGCGCATGAGGTGCCAGAGGCCCACGGTGAGCATCAGGGAGCCGGCGACGAGGAAGGAGCCGGCGATGGTGTGCGGGAAGGTGATGAGCGCGACCTTGTTGGTGAGTACGGCGAGGAAGTCGGTGAGTTCGGCGCGGCCGGTGTCGGGGTTGATCCGGTAGCCGACGGGGTTCTGCATGAAGGAGTTGGCGGCGAGGATGAAGTAGGCGCTGAGGTTGCTGCCGATGGCGGCGACCCAGATGCTGGCCAGGTGCAGTCGTTTGGGTAGCCGGTCCCAGCCGAAGATCCACAGGCCGATGAAGGTGGATTCGAGGAAGAAGGCGACGAGGGCTTCGATGGCCAGTGGGGCGCCGAAGATGTCGCCGACGAAGCGGGAGTAGTCGCTCCAGTTCATGCCGAACTGGAATTCCTGCACGATGCCGGTGACGACGCCCATGGCGAAGTTGATGAGGAAGAGTTTGCCGTAGAACCTGGTGAGTTTGAGGTAGCGCTCGTTGCCGGTGCGGTGCCAGAGCGTTTGCAGGATCGCCACCAGGATCGACAGGCCGATGGTGAGTGGCACGAAGAGGAAGTGGTAGACGGTGGTGACACCGAACTGCCAGCGGGCGACGTCCAACGCGTCCACCGGTGACCCCCTGAGGCTCGTACTACAAGACGTAGTAAATACTACTTGCCGTCGTAGGGGATGTGGCGGCGCGCAGGGCCCGGACACGGGTCGGGACCCATGACCTTGATCACCTCCGTACGGCCCACGGCTGCTCCCGGCCCAAGCGGCGGGCGTGCGATCATCCACTCCTGATGGAGACCACCACCACCCCATGGCGGCCGCCGCTGCTCTGGCGGGCCGGCCAGGCCCTCGCCCGCGCCGCCGTCGCCCTACTGGGCCGGCTCGAGGTCACCGGCGAGGTGCCGCCGCACCTGCGCCGTGGCCCGCTGATCCTCGCCGCCAACCACATCGGCCCGTTCGACCCGATCGTGCTGGCCGCGGCCTGCCGCGCCCTCGGCGTCGCACCCCGGTTCATGGCCACCGGCGGCCTGTTCCGGGCCCCCGTCGTCGGCGCGCTCATGCGCCGCACCGGGCACCTGCGCGTCGACCGGGGCACCGCCGCCGTGCACCGGGCCCTGGTTGACGCCTGCGCGGCGATCGCCGCCGGATCGGTCGTGCTGGTCTACCCCGAGGGACGCATCGGTCTGGACCCGAGCATGTGGCCCGAACGCGGCAAGACCGGCACCGCCCGTCTCGCGTTCGCCAGCGGCGCCCCGATCGTGCCGGTCGCCCACTGGGGCTCCCACGAGGTGCTCCCCTACCGGGCGCCGAAGGGAATGGTGCGGGGCATTGCCCGCGCGATGCTGCGCCGCCCGGTGATCCGCGTCCGCTTCGGTGACCCCCTCGACCTGACCGGTCTGGAGCCTGGCGCACCGGGCGCCGCCCGGCGCGGCACCGACCGGATCATCGACGCGATCACCGACACCCTGGTCCCGCTGCGGTCCGACGAGCCGCAGCGGCCCCGCCACGTGGACCCGAGCCGCCCGGTCGACACCAGCCGCGTCCACCGCCGCCGGCCGGGCTGACCCCGGCCGGTCGGCGGCGGGGCCCGGTCAGCCGGCGTTCAGGATCGGCACCAGGTGTTCCTCCTCGTACGCCAGATGCGCCTGGACCTGGTCGGTGAGGCGCTCCACCTCGTCCCGCAGCACCTCCCGGTCCACCGTCGGGGTGGCCAGCACGGTACGCAGCTCGTCCAGCAGCGCCGCCATCGCCTGGTGCTCGGCGTCCAGGCGGGCCAGCACCTCGGCGAGATCCGGGCGGTGCGCGGCCAGCCAGGGGAACATGCCGGCGTCCTCGCGTTCGTGGTGCCCGCGTAGCCCCTCGCACAGGCTCAGGCAGTTCACCCGCAGCTGCGCGCCGACCGTCGGCCCGGCCGCGGCCACCTCCTGACGGATCAGGGCCAGCTCGCGTCGGAACGCGTCGTGCACCGCGGTCAGCGCGGCCCCGGGCGGGCCGGGCGGCGGCGTCGGTGGAGCTGGCAGCGGCGACAGCGCCACCACCGGCAGCCTCCGCCCGGCCTGACGTTCGTACTCGGCCCAGCCCGGGTCGGCCTGCACCGCGCGGGCGAAGGCACGGTCCCGGTCGTCGCCGGTCAGGACCTCGGCGCGGGCCTGGTAGGTGAAGACGCCGTCCTCGACGGTGACCAGCGGGTCGGCCAGCAGGTTGTGGTACCACTGCGGGTGCTTCGGGGAGCCGCCGGCGGAGGCGATCACCAGCATCCGCTGCCCGCCGTCGGGCAGGTAGCCCAGCGGGGTGGTGTGCGGGGCGCGGGTGCGCGTCCCGGTCGTGGTGAGCAGCAACAGGCGTGCTCCCTCGAACCAGCCCCCGACCCGGCCGGCGTTGGCGCGGAACTCCTCGATGACAGCGTGATTGAAATCGTTCGGCATGCGTGTGGGTACTCCCGGGGAAGGCAGGGGCGCCGCGCGGCGGCGCGGTGGGTGTGGAAGGCAACGAAGGCGCGGCCGACGACGTGCGTCGGCGACGGCGAGAGTGAGGTGCCCGCAACGAGCGGTCAGCGGCGGTGGTCGGCGGGCCGCGGGCCCACCCGTGGCTCACGCGCCAGCCGGGTGCCCTGTCCGCTCATGGCCTCTGATGGCCGACCCGGCAGTCACGGCGTCGACCGTAGCGCCCGGTTGGCGCCCCGGTCAATCGCCGTGCTGTCCGTCGTCGGTCACCTCGCTGCGCACCCTTCGCCGGCTGCACCGGGCACCGCGCAGCAGGCCCGGCCCTGGTGGCTCCGCAACGGTGGCCGGGCCTGGCTGACCGATCAGGACGCGATGGCGGTCAGTCGGGCGTCGAGGGCGTCGAGGTCGGGGACGAACCAGATGTGCTCGGCGCGATTGGACTCGTGGACCAGGGCGCGCAGGGCGGCGCTGGTGGCCAGGTGCCGGGAGATGTCACCGACGACGGCCAGCCGCAGCCGGTAGTTGACGAACTTCTGCATGACCTCGCCGGCGAAGCCGGTGCCGAGGGTGAAGAAGCTCTCGTCCAGCCGTGCGGTCGGCACCGCCACCACCTGCGCCCCGAGGAACGCCGCGCCGATCAGGTCCAGCGCGTCCTGTTCGGTGGCCACCGGCGGGCCGGCCGGGTCGCAGACCAGGACCTGCACCCCGGCCCGGTCCTGCAGCACGTCAGGCATTCTCGTCCTCTCCGGTCAGCAGGCCGGTGCCGTCGGCGAGCACGGCGTCGAGCAGGTGCAGGACCTCTGCGGTGGCGGACGCGTCGCCCATCAGCACGATTTTCATGCGCTGCTCGTCGTGGACGGTCTGCGCGCGCAGCGGGCGCGCGGCCGGTCGGGGGTTGTTCAGGCTGGCCAGCACGAGGGTGGACAGCCGGTCGGCGGCGCTCCGGTCGATCCCGTCGACCGTGACGATGCTGGCCACCTCCAGGGCCGGGGCGGCGTCTCGGGCGGCGGGGGCCGCACGACCGAGCAGGGCGTCGAGGTCGGCGCGGGCGATGCGGTACTGCTTGCCGATCCGTGTCGCCTTCAGCCGGCCGGACCGGATGTAGCCGCGCACGGTCCGCACGTGCAGGCCAAGGCGCTCCGCGACCTGCTCCACCGAATACATGTCGTTACTCATCAGGCCGTCATTGAAGCATGATAAGGAGTGATAGGGAAATTTGTGTGAGGTGGTGTGATGGCAGTGGTTGTCATCCGGTCACGACAGGAGGGCATACTGCCTCGCGTGCTGCCCGGTCCGGCTACCTCGACTCCCCCACGCCGCTGACCTTCGCCCACCGACGGCGACGAGAACACCGCCGAAGCGTCCGCCCGGGCGTCGGCCTCGGCGACCGGAACGTGGAAACCCGACGTGCACGCCGCCGCCGACTCGGTGGCGACGCCAGCGGCCGTTGACGGCCGGCAGGAAGATCTGCTCGCCGCTGCACCGCGAACGCAGGGCGGGCCGACGCGGGACCCCTGTTCTGGATGTCCGGCGGCGTTGGTCGTCGCCGAACTCAGTTTACGCTCGCGCCTCTGGACTCCACCTCCGCAAGGACGCGGTCGACCGAACGGAGGCGGCGAAGAAGGTGCGGTGCCTTGCGCCGAGAAACGCGAGAGCGGCGGTGGGAACAAGGCGCGCGGCTGTCACGGCGAACGCGACGGCCCAGGGAGACAGCCCGGCCAGGGCGCAGGCCAGTACGGCTGTGCGGGTGTGTTGGGCAGCAGGGACAGGCCGATGAGTATCCACAGGCCGTATCGATCGATGCCGTGTGCCACCTCGCGTAGGGCGGCGGTGTCGACGGCGATGGCCTCAAGCAGCCGAGTTCCGGCTGATTGCACCGCGATTGTCAGCAGTAGCGCGCCGAGGCCGGTGGCGGCGGCGAAGGTGGGGACAAGTTTCCACCAGCGGCGGGGGTGCAGCGTCGACAGCACGATGAGGAGCAGCTGATTGGGTAGGCCGGGCAGCACGAAGTCGCTGATCGGGAAGACGGCGAGGGTGGGCAGGAACCACGGCCGGGTGTGCTTGCCGGTCTAGTCTGAGCAGGATCCTTACGGCGCGTGTTCGGTGGTTCGTCGGCGAGTCGACCGGTCGGGTCAGCCATCGCGCAGAATCCGGTAGCCGAGGGCAGGCGAGATCCGCATGAGCGCGCGTAGCACTTTGACGTTGCCGATGTAGATCTCGTCGCGGCCGCGGCGCATGCCGTCGATCACTTCCGACGCGGCTGCGCGCGCGCTGATCTTGCCTCGGCCGCGTCCGCGTGTCATGTCGGTGTCGACCAGTGCCATGACCGCGTCGGTGACTCGTACCGTCGGTGCGGCGGTCCGGCATTGATAGCGAAGGCCGCGGGTGAAGGTCCGTACTGCCGCCTTGGTGGCGCAATACACCGGCGCCGATCGTTTGGGGGCCAGCGCCAGGCCGGACGTGACATTCACGATCGCGGCGGAGTGCTGCTGGCGCAGGTGTGGCAGCAGCCCGATGGAGAGCGCGATGACGGCGTCGAGATTGACGGCGATCTCCCGCCGCAGGGTCTGGCTCAGTGTCTGTGCATCGTCGTGGAGAAGGTCGGTGAGCGTCTGCACCCCGGCGTTGTTGATCACCGCGGAGAGGTTGGGGTGACGCACGGTGACCTCGCTGACGAGGACGTCGACCGCGCCGGCGTCGGTGAGGTCGACGGGCCAGGGATGCACCCGGTTGCCGTGGTCGGCGACGAGTGCGGCGAGGTGGTCGCGGTCGCGTCCGACGGCTATCACTTCTGCGCCGGCTGCGATCAGTTGGCGGGTGAGTTCGCGGCCGATGCCACGCCCGGCGCCGGTGAGCAGAACAGTTCGGTTTTCCAGTTTCAATGCCTCGTCCCCTCGGGTGATTGTTGGATCAGCGGCTGATGTGTCGCGTCGCCGGCTGCGCTGCGGGCCGGCGGGCGAACGCCGACCGGTAGGCCGCGGGCGTCATGGCGGTGCGGCGCTTGAATTCGCGGGTGAAGTGCGGCTGGTCGGCATAACCGCACGCGAAACCGACCACGCTTAGCGGGTGTGAGCTGTTCATGAGAAGGTCCGCGGCGGCCTGCGCGCGGATGCTGCCCAGCAGCCCACTGAGACCGCCTTCTGCCAGCAGCCGCCGCTGCAGGCTTCGCGGTGACAGGCCGAATTCGGCCGCGAGTCCGGCCAGCCTCCAGCGGCGGGCGAGGTCACTGCCTATCAGGTGGCGGGCCTGTTGTGTCGGGTCCAGGCCGACGACTGGTACAGGCACTTTTGCCGTGTTGGGAAACGATTCCCAGGCGAAGTGCCAGACCGCGGTGGCCTGACCAGGAGGCGGGGCCGTGAAGGCGCCGTCAGTGAACACAACCGTCTCGCCGCTTGTGTCGAGGCGGACCGTGACTCCGCGCGCGCCGATCGCCGCCAAAAGGCCTGTCAGTACGCCGAGAATCAGCGCATCCTCGGCTGGCGTTGGAGGAGCCGCAGGCGGCCCGACGTGCTCAGCGACGAGCCGGGCAGCACCGGCCTCTCGCACCAGAACCCGGTGACGCGAATGAGTGAAACGCTCCAGCCGGCCCCACCGCTCGAACAGATCCTCGGGGCTGTCCGAGGCCAGCAGCGCTGAAATCGCAGGATCGGGCGGCAGGCGCGGTAGGTACCGCCCGACACGGAGCAGCGGCAGCAGCCCATGGGCCCGGGCTATGTCGGCCAGGAACCGCCGCTTGGCGTCGAGCGGCACCAGCGCTCCACCCGGCGTGGCGACCGCGACCGCGATGCCTTCCTCGGCCAGCGCACGCCGCGCCGCCGCAACCAGGACCGCGCTGGCGAAGTCGTCCACGGCCATCCCCACATCCCGCTCGAAGGTTCAGCGGAACGTTACGGCTGCCACGACCTGGAAGTCTTGAACGATCACGCCAGGGTCAACACGCGGGCACACCGGATCAGCCGATTGGCCGTCCGGGAGCGTGTCGATTTCCGCTCTGTCTCACATTCGGTGGTGATGGAGGGTGCTGGTTAGCCACGCAGGATGCGGTGACGCAGGAGAGCGAAGCCTGCGCGTCCGTACATTCGCTGCTTGACCAGCTTGGTCGTTCGGTGTTGAAGCCTTCGGTGCCGCCGTTGTGGCAGGGGCCGGGTGTCGACGGCCGGTTTCTCGCCTGCTGCCCCCGGCTCGGCCTGCACGTGCGCGTGCGCGTCTGGACGATCGACGACCCCGCCCAGATGCACGGCTTACGTGATCTCGCAGTGGATGGCATCATGACCGATCACGTCGGCGTGCTGCGCGACGTCTACCGCAGCCGCGGCCACTGGCCGCCTGAACCCGGCGGAGGATCCGATGGCCGAGACCGTTGCCCCTGCGGTGGACAACCCGCCACCGGGCAGTACCCGCCGCGAACGCACCGGCTGGTACTTCTACGACTGGGCGATGTCGGCGTTCTCCACAACCGTCATCACCGTCTTCCTCGGCCCCTTCCTGACCACGGTCACCGAGCTCGCCGCCGGCTGCGAGCTCGGCGCCGACACCTGCGACGGGCACGTCTACCCCCTGGGCATCAAGGTGGCCGCCGGGTCGTACTTCCCGTACCTGGTGTCGCTGTCGGTGCTGCTCACCGTGTTCGTGCTGCCGGTCGTCGGCGCCATCGCCGACCGGTCCGCGCGCAAGAAGCGGCTGCTGGCCGTCGCCGCGTTCACCGGCGCCGGCGCCACCACCGCGATGCTGGTCGTCACCGGCGAGCGGTACCTGCTCGGCGGGGCGCTGTTCGTCGTCGCGAACGTCGCCTTCGGCGCCGGAGTGGTGGTCTACAACTCGTTCCTGCCGCGGCTCGGCGGTCCGGACGACCGCGACGGCATCTCCAGCCGTGGCTGGGCCATGGGCTACCTCGGCGGTGGCCTGCTGCTGGCGCTGAACCTGGTCGCCGTGCAAAGCCTGGACAACGGGCAGCCGGAACGCACCCTCGACCTGGCGCGGTGGTCGATCGCGTCGGCCGGACTGTGGTGGGCGGTGTTCACCCTGGTGCCGTTGCGCTGGCTGCGGGAGCACCCCACCACCGCCGCGCTGGCCGGCGGCAACCCGCTCGCCGACGGGTTCCGCCAGCTCGGCCGCACCGTACGCCAGATGAGGGCGTACCCGTTGACGCTGTTCTTCCTGCTGGCGTTCCTGGTCTACAATGACGGCATCCAGACCGTCATCGCCCTGGCCAGCCAGTACGGCACCAAGGAGCTGCGGCTGGAGCAGAGCACCCTGATCGTCACCATCCTGCTCGTGCAGTTCCTCGCCTTCGGTGGCGCGTTGCTGCTCGGCGCCCTGGCCAAGCGGATCGGCGCGTGGAAGACGGTGCTGCTGTCCCTGGCGCTGTGGACCGTTGTGATCATCGCCGCGTTCCGGCTGCCCGCCGAGGCGCCGCTGCAGTTCATGCTTCTCGGCGCCGCGATCGGCCTGGTTCTCGGCGGCAGTCAGGCGCTGAGCCGGTCCCTGTTCAGCCAGCTGATTCCCGCCGGCAAGGAGGGCGAGTACTACGGCTTCTACGAGATCAGCGACAAGGGAACCAGCTGGCTCGGGCCGCTCGCCTTCGGCCTGGTGTTCCAGCTCACCGCCTCCTACCGGGTGGGTCTGGTCTCCCTGCTGATCTTCTTCGTGGTCGGGTTCGCGTTGCTGGCCGCCGTGCCGATGCGGCGGGCCATCATCGCCGCCGGCAACACCCCACCCCGGGTGCTCTAGGCACCGGCACCGGCCTGATCGGGGCGGGTCGATCGGCTAGGCTGCCCCGACGTGACCGACGACGCCGCCAACCCGACCTGCCTGGCCCGCCCGCTACCGGGACCGGACGAGGGCCTCACCGGCTGCGCTGCCGCGCGGGGCGTCGACGGGCGACCGCTGCACGCCGCCGCCCTGAAGTTCTTCTGGGGGCCGATGGACTGCGGCAAGTCCACGATGGCCCTGCAGATGAACTACAACCATGCCCGGCAGGGCCGCCGCGGCCTGGTCACCACCCGCATCGACCGGTCACTGGGCCCGCAGGTCACCAGCCGCATCGGCCTGGCCCACTCCGCCGTCGAGGTCACCGACTCCCTGGACCTGCGTGCCCTGGTCCGCGACACCTGGGCCGAAGGGGTTCGCGTCGACTACCTCATCTGCGACGAGGCGTCGTTCTACAATGTCGCGCACGTCGAGCAGATGGCCGAGCTGGTCGACAGCTTCGACGTCGACGTGTACGCCTTCGGCCTGGCCACCGACTTCCGCTCCTGCCTGTTCCCCGCCGCGCAGCGGCTGTTCGAACTGGCCGACGAGGTGGCCCGTATCCAGGTCGAGGTGCTGTGCTGGTGCGGCCGGGAAGGCCTGCTCAACGCCCGGGTCGTCGGCGGGCGGGTGGTCCGCGAGGGCGAGCAGGTCGTCATCGGTGACACCGTGCAGACCGCCGAGGTGCGCTACCAGGTGCTGTGCCGGCGGCACTACCGCTCCGGTGACCTCGGCCCGCGCGTCTAGAACGGATCCCCGCACACCCGCCAGCCGCCGTCCTCCTTGACCACCGACAGGATCCGCTGCTCACCGGCCCCGCCCTCGCGGGTCAACCGGACGGCCACCTCGCCGACCGGGCGGCCGGCCTTCGTCCGCACCGACACGCGCTGGATCTCGTAGCCGGCGACCACCGGCGGGGTACGCACCCAGCCGGTGAAGCCGATCTCGCTCCACTTCTCCCGGGCCTGCGCGCAGAGCCGGTCGTAGGCCCGCTCGATCTCACCGGCGGACAACTCCCGCAGGAACCCGTCGGCGGTCTGCCGCACCGGGCCGCTGGCCCCTGTGACCACCTGCACGTTCCACGCGCCCAGCCCGGCCATCCCGATCAGGCACAGGGCCACCGCCAGAACACCGAACAGCACAGCGGCACGCACCGGCCGGCGTGGCCGCGCCGGTCGCATCCACCCCTGCTCGCCGCCCATCACCTGCGACCGTATGCGCCCGCCGCACCCTCCCGCAGGCACATCGACCCGGTCGCGCCGCCGGCGACGATCGTCTACCGTCGGCGCACAACCCGGGACAAGGAGCGACGGATGAGCCGTTACGTGCAGCCGGCACCCGCCCGCGACGACCCGTACGCCGACGACCGGCTGCTGCGATCCTGGCTGCAGCGGCAGCTCGGACCGGACGGACACGCCGCCGCCCGGGACCGGCTGGTCGCCCTGGCCGGCGACGTGACCGGTCCGCTGCGCGCCGCGCACGCCGACGCCGAGGCGCACCCGCCCGTTCTGGTCCGCTTCGACCCGTGGGGTGCGCGGGTCGACCGGATCGACACCTCCCCCGGCTGGCGCACCCAACGTACCGCCGCCGCCCGGCACGCCGTGGTCGCGCTGCCCTACCTGGAGTCCGCGCGCGGCACGTGGGGGGCGGCGGCCCGGGTCGTGCAGCACGCCCTGCTGCACATGTACGCCCCGGAGTCGGCGACCTTCTCCTGCCCGGTGGCGATGGCCGACGGCGCGGCGGCGCTGCTGAGCCGGCCAGAGGTCGACGCGGGCGTCCGCGATACCTGGCTGTCCCGGTTGACCTCCATTGATCCGGACACCGCGATCGTGTCCGGGCAGTGGATGACCGAGTCGCAGGGCGGCTCGGACCTGTCCCGGTCCGTCACCACCGGCCGGCCCGCCGCCGACGGGTCGTGGCGACTGACCGGTGAGAAGTGGTTCTGCTCCGCCGTCGACGCGCCGGTCGCGGTGGCGCTGGCGCGTCCCGAGGGCGCCGGTCGGGGAAGCCGGGTGCTCGCGCCGTTCCTGGTCCCCCGCTACGCCGCTGACTCGCCCCTGTCGGGGGCCGCCGTGGCGGCGGACGCCCCCGCCCCCGGGGTCACCGTGCACCGGCTCAAGGACAAGCTGGGCACGGTGGCGCTGCCCACCGCCGAGGTCGGGCTGCGCGACGCGTACGCGGTGCCGTTGGGTGATCCGGCGGTGCCCGGCCTGGCCCGGGCGATGACCCTGGTGGTGGTGACCCGGGTGCACAACGCCAACGCCGCCGCCAGCGGCATGCGACGTGGCCTGGCTCAGGCTTTGGCGTACGCGCGGGCGCGACAGGTGGCCGGCGGGCTGCTGGCGGACAACCCGCTGCACCGGGCCACCCTGGGTGCTCTGGCCGTGGACGCGGCCGGCGCGTTCGTGCTCGCCGGTCACGCGTTCGCGTTGCTCGGCCGGGTGGAGGTGGGTGCCGACCCGGTCGCCGCCGCCGAACTGCGGGTGGTCGCGCCGCTGGCCAAACTCGCCACCGGCCGGCTCGCCGTGGCCTCGGCCAGCGAGTACGTGGAGGCCTTCGGCGGCGCCGGATACGTCGAGGACACCGGCGTGCCCCGGCTACTGCGCGACGCGCAGGTGCTGCCGATCTGGGAAGGCACCACCAACGTGCTCGCGGTGGACGTGCTGCGCGCGGTGGCCCGCAAGGACGCCGGCACGCCGCTACTGCGTCGCCTCAGCGCAGCCGGCGACCTGGCCCGCCGGCTGTCCCCGGCGTTGGCCGACACCCTCGCCTCGGCGACCCGGGAGCTACGTGCCGCGCTCGCCGAGGTCAGCGCCGACCCGGGGGCGGTCGCGGTGGTCGCCGGGGCGCGCGGGTTGGCGCTGCGGATGGCGTACGCGCTGGCCGCGGCGTTGCTGGTGGAGCAGGCCGCGTGGGGCGACGAGCAGGCCGAGGTGGCCGCCCGGCTGTGGGCGCGGCGGTGGCTGCGTCACGAGGACATTGCCGCCGGCGCCCACGAACACCTCGACACGCTGACCTGACCGGCTACCACCGCATTGGAGGGTTGACCCGGGATCAGGGCGCGGCTCACGGGTCAGGTTTCACAAGGAGCTTCCATGAAAAAATTGAGGCATGACTGCCGAGGAGATGATCCGCCACATCCGCGCCACCTTCGCCGGGGTCGACGCGCCCGAGGCCCACGGCGACACCTTTTTCATCTACGACCCGCAGCGGGACCTGCCCGACGCGCGGCGGATGCCGTTCGCCACGATCGTCACCGGCGACCACGAGTACGACAGCTTCTCGGCCCTGGACCGGCCGGGTGCGTGGCGACTGAACATCGGCCTGCCCAAGGCCCGGTACGCGCAACTGTTCCCGACCGTGCCGGCCGACGTGGACCACCGTGTCGTCGACGCACTGCTGCCGCACCCGATCTACGCGCCGCAGCACTGGGTGTGCGTGGTGAACCCGGGTGACGGCACCGAGGCCCTGATCGGGGGCCTGCTGGACGAGGCGTACGACTTCGCCGTCCGCAAGTACGACAACCACCGCCGGCGGTCATCCTGAACCTGCCGGCCGCGACCCCGGTGTTCGGTGTTCTCCGGTTGGCTGGCGGTAACCGGGACCGCCGTTGGTCGTCAGCCGCGGCGGCGGGCGCGGGCCGCCCAGATGACGTACGCCGGGTCGCGGTCGAGGTTGTGCCGGTCCCGGTCGTAGCGGCGGGTGGTGCGCGGGTCGGCGTGGCCCATCGCGTCCTGCACGTCCTCCAACGGCACTCCCTCGGCTCGGGCGGTGGTGGCGAAGGCGTGCCGCAGCGAGTGCGGCGACAGCTTCGCCGCCGCCGGGATCCCGGCGGTGCGGGCGAGGCGGCGGACCAGCCGGAACACCGAGTGCCGGTCCAGTCGCGCCCCGGTCGCGGTGACCAGCAGCGGCCCGGTGAGCTGCTGCACCGGCACCCCCTGGGCGGCGGACCGGGCGGCCAGGTACGCGTCGAGGGCGTACGCGGTGCCGGGGGTGAGCGCCCGCCGGCGTGGCTTGCCGCCCTTACCGACGAACCGCACGCTGCGATGCCCCCGCTCGGCTCCGAGATCGGCCAGGTCGAGGGAGACCAGTTCCCCGACCCGCAGACCGAGGTCGGCCAGCAGGGCGATCGCGGCCCGGTTACGCGCGGCGGTCGGGCCGGTGTCGGCCTCGGCGGCGGCCAGCAGGGCGTCCACCTCGTCCGGGGTCAGTCCGACGGTGGCCGAGTGGTCCCGGTCGACGCGGGGTCGGTCCGCGCCGGAGACCGGGTTCGCCTCGACCGCCCGCAGCTTGACCAGGAACTCGTACCAGCTGGACAGGGCGGACAGCTTACGGGCGACGGTCGCCGGGGTCAGTGGGCGGCCGGTGCGTCCGGCCAGGGTGGACTCCAGTTGGCGGGCGTAGGTGTTGACGTCGAGGAAGTTGGCGGTCAGCGGATCCAGTGCCCGCCCGGCGCACCAGGCCAGCCAGCCGGCGATGTCCCGCCGGTAGGCGTCGCGGGTGTGGTCCGACAGCCGCCGGTTGCGCAGCCACGCCTCGGTGAAGTCGGTCGGGGCGTGGGGCAGCGCGGGCCGGGCCGCGGTGACGGGCAGGACAAGGTCCGAAGACATGCGAGAAAGGTTCTCAGGTGGGCTGGCGTTGCACCACGAGGCGCGCCCAAGCGATGATCCAGGCGGCATCGTCGTCCGGGAATGGCGTCGGCGGCGGGAGCATGTCGGGCTCCCGCCGCCGTACGGTGGTGGTCACGCGGTGAGCTGCTTGTGACCGTTACCGTTACTGCCTGCGGTGATGGTGACCCGACGTGGCTTGGCCCGCTCCGCGACCGGGATGCGCAGCGTCAGCACCCCGTTGTCGTAGCCGGCTTCCAGGCGGTCGGTGTCGAGGGTGTCGCCGAGGAAGAGTTGCCGGCTGAAGGTGCCCATCGGACGCTCGGCGGCGACCAGTTCGACCTTGTCGCCGGTGGGGCGACGGCGCTCGGCGCGTACGGTCAGCACGTTGCGCTCGACGGTGCAGTCGATGCTGTCCGGGTCGACGCCGGGCAGGTCGAAGGCGGCGTAGAAGTGGTCGCCGTCGCGGTAGGCGTCCATGTGCATCATGGCCGGCCGGCTCGTGCTGCCGAAGAACTGCTCGGCGATCCGGTCGATCTCACGGAAGGGGTCGGTACGCATCAGCATTGTGGTGCCTCCTCGGTTCCTCGGGCCGAAGGTTCTCGGGTTGAGCCAGGGTGACTCAACTTCCTCTTCAGTAGTAGCGCGCACGACGGCCGTCGTCAACCCGACGGGCGATGCTTCGCGTGCGGGGTTCAGCGCGAGCGGGCGGGCAGCAGCACGACCAGCGGCGCTGCCACGGCCAGGTGCATGACGCCCAGCGCGACCTTCGCGCCGACGCTGGCCTCGGTGGCGACCACCGGAACAAGGGAGAGCAGGGTCAACACCACGGCGAGGGCGGTCCAGACCGCGGGGGCGTGCCGGCGGGTCAGGCGCTCCAGGGCGGCCAGCCCCAGCCAACCCACCAGCGCCGAGCCGAGGGAGAAGATCAGCACCGGGGCGAGACCGACCACGAAGGCCGGCTGGTCGGGATTCTGGACGGTGTAATCGACCCCGACGACCGCGCCGAGCACCCAGACGAGCGCGGGAGCCAGGACGGCGGCGGCCACGCCGAGGGCGCGGCGACGCAGGGACGGGTTGGTGGTGGCGGGCTGCGCGGTCGCGGTCATGCGTACTCCTCGGTCGATGGGGGAACACATGCGACCGTACCAGATAGTCCCGTCCGAGACTATCTGAGTCCGAACTAGTGGGCCGGTCGGCTCCCCGGGCCGCACCCACCCCCGGCGAGCCGACCGGTGACCAGACTGGTGATCGACCGCAGGAACACCTCACGGTCAACCTCGGGCAGCGTCGACAGCACGTCACGCTGGATCCCGGCGGCGATCTCCTGAGCCCGGTCGAGCACCCGCTCACCCTCGGCGGTGACCTCCACCAGCCGCGCCCGGCGATCCGTCGGCGACGGACGACGACGCACCAGACCGGCCGCCTCCAACTGGTCCAGCGTGACAACCATGGTCGTCTTGTCGATGCCGCACAGATCACCGATCTGACGCTGGGTCAAACCACCCGGACGCGCCTTGAGCAGCACGCAGTGCGCGCGTGGGGAAATGCCCACCTGCGCCACCCCGGCGGCGTGCTCGACCAACAGGGCGTTACTCGCCCACGAGAGCAGAAACATCAGGTCGGGGCCACCGCCCGGGGCACACGAGGTCATCTACGAAGGCTAACAAGATCGTCTCCGCGCGGATCGTTCCTCGATCAACCGATCCGGGCACCGGCCCGCCGACGGATGCCGGCGCACCGGTGAAAAGCCACCGTCGTGGCAGCGGCCGCGTCGGATGGCGGTCGCCCCTGCGACCGCACCCGCCGCCTCACGACCGGCCGGCACGAACGCCGGCGCACGAGGCGTGGTGGTCTCAGAGAGGGTGCCCGGTGGTGACGTCGACGTGCTCGGGCACCTGTTCGTGCCGGTCGCCCACCGTAAGAGTGCCCGACGGTTCGAACATCAAAATCGACGCGCCGTCCACCGAGGACGGCCGGTGCTCCACCCCACGCGGTACCACGTACACCGCACCCCGGCGCAGCACCACCGTCCGCTCCCGGCCACCCTGCCGCAGCGCGATGCGCAGTTCCCCGTCAAGGACCAGGAAGAACTCGTCGGTGTGGTCATGGGCGTGCCATACGTGCTCACCAGCCACCTTGGCGATCCGCACGTCGTAGTCGTTGACCCGAGTCACGATCCGTGGGCTCCACAGTTCGTCGAACGCGGACAGGGCGGTCGCCACATCGATAGGTTCGTCGCTCACCGGCCCATCATGCCGCGGCCCGGCAACCACGATGAGGAGATGACGTCCGTGATGCACCAATCCGTGATCCCGTGAGCTTGCCGCCTCGGCATGCCTGTGTCCCACACGCGATTCGAGGACCGAGGCTGACCAGGTCGAGGCGTCGCTTTGCCCGCCACATCGCCGGCTGTCCCTTGTCGTAGGCGATCTGCTCGGCGTGGCGATCATGCTGATTTCCGATCTTTTCCCACCGGGGCCACGTCGGTGATCCCGCCATCCGTTCATGGGGGAGCGTCATGAAGCTGCTCGTACTCGACGGCACCCACCATGTGGGGCGAGCTGTCGTGGAGACCGCGCTCGACCGGGGTGACGAGGTGACCACGCTCAACCGTGGCATCAGCCGTCCTCCAACGCCCGGCACGCGGTCGTTGCTGGCTGACCGTACCGATCCCCTGGCCGTGCGGACGGCGTTGGCAGATGAGGAATGGGACGCCGTCATCGACACCTGGGCCTGGGCACCCCGGATGGTCCAAGACAGCGCGCGCCTGCTGGCCGACCGCGCCCGCCACTACGGCTACGTCTCCAGTCGTGGAGTCCACCGTTGGCCGTGGCCGGCCTGCGCGAACGAACACGCGCCGCTGGTCGACGGCGATCCGTCCAGCGAGGACAGTGCCGACTACGCTGCCGCCAAGCGTGGCGGCGAACTGGCCGTCATCGAAGCGTTCGGAGAACGGGCACTGCTCGCCCGGGCGGGAATGATCCTGGGCCCGTACGAGGACGTCGGCCGTATCCCGTGGTGGATGCGCCGGTTGGAGCGGGGCGGCCGGGTCCTGGCCCCGGGACCGGCCGACACGCCGCTGCAGTACATCGATGCCCGCGACATGGCGGCCTGGATGCTGTCGGCCGCCGAACAGGGTATCGGCGGTGCCTTCACCGTGACCGGCCGTCCCGGTGCCGTGACCATCGGGAAGCTGCTGGAGACAGCCCGTGAGGTGATCGGATCCGACGCCGAGCTGGTGTGGGCACCTGCGGAGGCTCTGGCCGCAGACAACCTGCCGCTGGGCATGGAGTTCGGGATCTGCTTCCCGCACGACCCCACACCGACCGGCATGCACGACGCCGACGTCACCGCAGCCTTCAACGCCGGACTGACCTGCCGACCACTGCGGGACACACTCGCCGACACCTGGGCCTGGCTTCAGACCGAAGGCGACCCCGTCCCCCGTCCCGACGCCCCGTCGCCGGACACCTGGCTCGACCCCGCCACCGAACAGCGTCTTCTCGACCGGCTCTGACCCGGTCCGAGACCACCACCAAACAAGGAGCGATCATGCGTGCCATCATCATCGGAGCCGGCATCGCCGGCCTCGCCGCCGCTCTACGCCTACGCCAGATCGGCTGGGAAAGCCTCATCATCGAACGCGCCCCCCACCGTCGCGGCGGCTACGCGGTCACCTTCGGCGGCATCGGCTACGACGCCGCCGAGCGCATGGGGATCCTGCCCGCGCTGCAAGCCAAAGCCTTCATCACCAACGAGCTGGTCTACCACAAACCCAACGGCCAGCGGCGTTTCTCCCTGACCCGGGAAGCCATCGCCGCCACCATGGGCAGCCGCTCGATGAACATCCTCCGCGGCGACATCGAAGCCGTCCTCTACGAGCAGGTCCACGACAACACCCCGATCCGCTTCGGGACCACCATCACCGCCGTCGACCAGGACGACACGGCCGTCCACGTGACCCTCAGCGACGGAACCGTCGAACACGCCGACCTGCTCATCGGCGCGGACGGGCTGCACTCCACCACCCGCGCACTGGTCTTCGGCCCCGAGGAGAACTACCGCCTGGACCTCGACCACATGGTCGCCGTCTACATGCTCGACAAGCGGCCCGCCGCCATCACCGAAGGCACCACCGGCACACTCTCCACCGACGGCCGTACCATCGCCGTCATCAGCGTCGGCGACGGCCGAAACGTCGCCTTCTTCGGCTACCGAACCGACCGCAACCTCGGCGACCCGGCGGAGGGCCCGCACAAGGTACTGCCCCAGGTCTACGGCGACATGGGCTGGGTGGTCCCCGAAGTGCTCGCCGGGATGAAGACCGCCGAGTCGATCTACTTCGACACCATCAGCCAAATGGTGGTAGACTGGTTGAGCCGCGGCCGCGTCGTCCTGCTCGGCGACGCCGCCTGGTGCGTCACCCTCTTCGCCGGATACGGCTCGGCGCTCGCCGTCGGCGGAGCCGACCTCCTCGGCACGGCACTACGGGACAACCCCAGCGACCTTCACGCCGCCCTGACCTGGTGGGAGGCCGAACTACGCCCTGAGGTGGAACGCAAACAGAAGCTCGGCCGGCGGGTGAAAAGCGTCTACGCCCCCGCCAACCCCGTCGCCCTGTGGCTGAGCCAACTGCCACTACGTCTGGCGGCCCTGCCGCCGGTACGCCGCTACATGGCCCGACGCTTCATCAAGGGCTGACCACCCCGTGGGCTCACCTCCGACGAGCCCACGAATCCCCCCGGTCATCGAGTTCCGGAGGAGGGCCCGCCGTAGTTTCCGGGCAAAAAACAACTGCAGTTGATCTTCTTCGGTAGACGTGCGAAGCGGGGGCGACCGTGTCTGACGTTGGTGGCCCGGGGGATGACGTGGCGGGGGTTGGGGAAGGATGCCGAGTTCACCGCTCGCATCTGATGCGAAGAAGTCGCATCAGATGCGAGTCGCCGCCATCATTCTGCTCGCGTCAGATCCACCGAGCCGTGAGAGCCTGCAGTCGTGCCGTCGTCGGCTTGCAGGGCCCGGTACAGAGTCGAACGCCCGACACCGAGGTGGACGGCGATGGCGGTGACCGACTCGCCGCGGGCCTGGCGGGCGCGGGCGATGTCGAGCTGGTCGGCGGTAAGCGCGACCGGCCGCCCGCCACGGCGACCGGCGGCGGCAGCGGCCCGCAGCCCGTCGAGGGTACGTTCGCGGATCAGCTCACGTTCCATCTCCGCCGCGAGGGCGGCCACGGCGAACAGTAGCCGGTCGGCCAGGCCGGCGCCGTCGGGCCGGTGGATACCGGCGCACACGCCGGTCAGGATCTCCAGGACGACACCCCGGGCGTGCAACTCGTCTTCGACGAAGACCAGCAGCTCCTTCATGGATCGGGCGAGCCGGTCGGGCTTGTAGATCACGAGGGTGTCGCCGGGCTGGAGTCGGTCGAGGGCCGCACGCAACTTCGGCCGTTCGGCGCGGGTGCTGGCGGTCTCCACGACGACCTCACGGCAGTGCGCGGCGGCCAGGGCGTCGAGTTGGGCCCGGTGGTCCTGACCGCGGGTGGAGGCGCGGGCGTAACCGACGCGGATCCGGTTGTGCGGCAGCGCCGCGTCGGCGGAGGAGCGGGCGGCGATTGTCATGGCAAGCATCGTCCCGGAAACGTCCTGAAAGGGTGGCGGCGACGCGCCAAGTTGCGGGACGACTTTCGGGACGGATTGGATCTTGGTGGCCTCGTTTCCGGGACATCTCAATGCGAACCAAGATCACCGTTAGCGCGACTTTCCCGAACGTTAGTCCTCAAGCGCCTTCATCAGGTCGGGTGGGCCGTTTGTCGGGCCGGTGGTCCGGCGTATCAGTTGCGCGAGAACGTGCCAGCTGCAGCCGGGACGGACACCGCCACTGGACGGCATCAGCGCCGTTACAACAGAACAGACATTATGGTGCCTCTCCGTTATGCCCGCTATGTCCACCTTCATTACTGGATTGCTATTACCAGTAATACAGTAATCTCGGCACTCGGCGGTCGGCACGTGCGGACTTCTGCTCGCGGTCCTGGTCACCGGTGCAGACATGCAAGACCGCGATGGCGCCCGGCCGCTGCTGCGGGCCGTTCGCTCGTGTTTCCCGAGCATCCGGCTGGTCTGGGCCGGCTCCGGCTATGCCGGTCACCTCGCTACTGGGCCGCCGAGCAGCTACGGCTCACCCTGCAGGTCGTGGCCGAGCCAGCCGGGCAGACGCGGAGTCAGCGGCGCGCCCTGGGGCGCTGGTCATGTGTTTGACGGCAGGTCCAGGGTGTGTCGGCGCAAGTCAGCGAAATGTGCGCAGTACCATCTCGGCCAGTGCGGCGACATCAGCGTCGGCCATCGGCTCACCGGTCATGCCCATCCGGTGGATGAGCGTTCCGGTGACGACGTCCATGAGGAGCCGAATCCGGTGCGGCGGCTCGCCTAATTCGTCCTGGAGCGCGAGGCGGTATGGCTCCTGCAGCCGGGTGGACAGGATCTCACGCAGGGCCGGATCGTTGACGGCGTCACTGAACACGCCCGCAAGCGCTGCGCCAACCCCGGGTTCGCCGATCTTCGCCGCCAGCCAGTGGATGCCCGAAGATAGGACCTCGCCACGATCGGCGCCGTCGAACGGCATCCGGCCAAACGCGTCAATGAGGCAGTCGACGATCAGCGCGCCCTTCGAGGGCCATCGACGGTAGAGCGTCGTCTTCGCGACCCCCGCCGCCACCGCGATTCGATCCATCGTCGCGCCCGCATAACCCAGCTCGTGCACCGAGCGCAATGTGGCAGCGAAGACGGTCGCGTTCAGGTCCGAGCGAGGACGCCCGGCCGCAGACGAGGCCGCCACGGAGGAGGTGGGCACCAGGATAGGCTATCCTGCCACTTACGCTACCGTCAGTAGCGTAAGTGACCTGGAGGACTCCATGAGAGCCAAGGCCCCACTGCGCGCCCGCGTCATCCTCAGGGACACCCTGGACTGGGAGGCACTCACCGACGATCAGGTGATCGCCGTGCGCGAGAAGATCAATCGACTGGGATCGTCTCGCGCAGCGCGGATCATCACCGGCCTGCCCGACCGTCGCGCTCGCATCGAGCAACGCACGATCAACCTTCCGGGCCGCCGCCTGAACCTGCGGGTACACCGCCCGAACAACGCCGGTCCGAGGCTGCCGTTGATCCTCTCGTTCCACGGCGGAGGCTTCATCGTGGGAACCGCCGCGCAGAACGACTGGCTCAACAGCCACCTCGCGGCCCGCTGCCCAGCGGTGGTCGTGTCCGTGGAGTACCGCCTCGCCCCGGAGCACCCGCTGCCGGAGCCAATCGAGGACGGCTACGACACACTCGTCCGCCTGGCCGATGACCCCTTCGGCTGGGGCATCGACCCTGGGGCCGTCGCGGTCCTCGGCGAGAGCGCCGGCGGGACGCTCGCCGCGCTCATCGCGCTGCGCGCCCGCAAGGACGGCCCGCCGCTCCACGCCCAGGTGCTGACCTACCCGGCCACGGACTGGTCCGAAACCATGACCGACTACCCGTCGATCGCCGCGAACGCCGGCAACCCCGGGCTCTCCCTGTCTCGGCTGCACGCAAGCCGACGGCTGAGCGTGCCGCCAACCCTCGACCCGCGCAGCGTGTCTCCGGTGAGGGTCGACAATCTCGCCGATCTGCCACCGACGCTGGTCATCACCGGCGAACTGGACCCGGTAGACGACCAGGGGCGCCGATACGTCGAACGGCTCCGCGCGGACGGCACCGACGTCCGTCTGACCTGCTACCCGGAGGCCATCCACGGCTTCCTCAGTACGCCCGGCCTGGTCCCAGCCGCCCGCCCCGCACGCCGCGAAATCCTCGCCTTCATGCGCGGCCACTTGCGCCCGACGACGAGCTCGACGGTGACAGCAGAGCGATGACCACCGCTGTCGCTGCTGGAACAAGGGAACAGTCCACCCTTCCCCTTGCGTCCGCCATGGCGACCATGCCTGATGCGCGCCCGCCCGGCCGACCCCTTCACTACGACCACAGTCACAACGGAGGCATCACCCATGCGCGTCCGGATTGTCCAAGGAGTCTCTCTCCTGTCCACTGGTTTGCTCGCCGGCGCCTTCAGCTACGGTGCGGCCAATCTGGTCCCCACCTTCAACGCCGTGCCGCTCGGGCTACGGCTCGACTTCCATACCGAACTGATGAAGACAAACGGAATCACCGTGCAAGGCGCGATGGCGGTTTCGACCCTCAGCACTCTCGCCTTGGCCGTACTGGCACGCGGCCGTGCCCGCGTCCTCGCCAGCACGGCCGGACTCCTAACCCTCGCCTCCTTCCTGATTACCCGGCTCGGAAACGTCCCGATCAACGCTCACATCAAGCAGTGGGCTGCCACCACCGCACCAGCCGACCACCCGGAGATCCTGCACCGCTGGGAGTTGTTCAACGACGCCCGTACCGTCACCGCCGTCACCGCGTTCGCCCTCCTCACCCTCCTCGCCCTGCAACCCACCGTCACGCCAGGTCGAGAACCGTGACGCGCGTCCGTCTCAGACCCTGGTAGATGAGGGTTTAGGTGTGTTGGTGGTGGGCTAGTCGGCGGGTCACCGCCGGGGTCCGGTGTTCGTGGCTCAGTCTCTGCCGCGGGCATCGGAAGGGACGGCGGGTGGCTCTCGCCGACAACGCAACGACGCTGGCCACGGTAGCCACGTCCGCCCCGACGAGCGCCCGGAACCGGACTTCTGCGGGTGACCAAAACGGGCCGGTCGGACCGGCGGCCTTCCTCACCCCGTCTCAGCCGAACTCGACGTGCGGTGGCGGCGCCGGAGATGCCGCTAGACCTCGACCAGTCGGCACGTCGGCAAGTTCCAGCAGTTTGACGGCGTCGATCACCGCAGCGCTGGCAGCGGCGCCCCCGGGTCCGTGCATGCCGTCGGCGACAGTCAGCAGCCGCTCACTGGCGTACACGGCGTCTTCGTTGCTGTCACGCCCGGCACCGATGTCGCAACCGGCGGCGTGGCGGACGGTGAGAGCGGGTTTCGGTTCGGACATGGCGGCGCCCCTTGCGGACAGGTCGTGGACGAGAAGTGCGGCCAGCCGTCCGCGTTGCGCCGTGTCGACGTTGACCTGCCGCCAGTACGCCCGGACAGCTTCGGCCGCTGCGGCCGGCTCCAGGTCGCACACGGCACGGACCTCGGCCAGCGGCATGCCGATGCGACGCAGCTCAGCGATCAGTCCGGCCCGCGGCAGCTGCCGCGGGTCGTAGAGCCGGTATCCGGAATCCGGATCGACCGCGGCTGGCGGCAGCAGTCCCAGCTCGTCGTACAGACGCAACGCCTTCGGCGTCAGTCGGGCCGCTCGGGCGAACGCCCCGATGGTCCACAGCTGCTGCACGTCGACATCCTCCTCGTGCAGTCACCACGACCGGCACGAACCAGGCTCGGTCCTACCCCAGGCGAAGGTCAACATGAGCATTCGGCTCGCACGTGAGCATCGCCGCCCGCAGCCGAAGAGGCGGTGACCTGTTGGTTTACGCGAGGGACACCGTTTTCTTCGGCCGTGCCGGGCCGCCGTCGGTTCGATGCTCTCAGATCCGGGTCATGGTGCAGGTGTATCCGCCGCCGCCGGGGTAGGTCCATTCGCCGGTGACGGCGGTGCCGTCCGAATTGAAGGTGCCTTGGTAGTAGGCGGGGCTGCCCTTGGCGCCGGCCCAGATGGTGAGCGTGTCGCCGGTGAGTTCGTAGACGTAGTCGAACGTGTTGCCGGTGGCGTCGTAGAAACGCGAGACCACGTCTGTGCTGGCGGGCTCACCGAACGGGCGCAGGTTGCCGATCACCTCCAGGCCGGTGACCGGCTGGCCGTACTGGCTGAGCTCGACGTGCTGCAGGAGGAAGAACCGGCCGGGCATCCATTCGTACCGCACGGTCCCGTCGGCACCGCCGGTCACCTTCCAGGTGCCGACCAGGCGATTCAGGGCCTGCAGTTCGGCGCTCGGCTGCGGATTGTCAGTCATTGGTCCTCCATTCGGTGGGTGCTTGCCGCTACCTCGGAAGCGACCCCCGCCCCTTGACACCCACTGCCTGTGACTCAGACCACACAGATTGGCTGTCGAGATCGCCGGGTCGGTCACGAGGTAGCGGCAAGAAGCCCACCGAATGGAGGAAGCCATGGCCACCATCGCTGTTCCCGCCGCCCACACCGTTCGCCGCCGCTCCGGGCGCCTGCTGCTGGCCGGTGCCCTGGCCGGGCCGGTGTTCTTCGCCTCGGCGATCATCCAGATGCTCACCCGTGCGGGGTTCGACATCACCCGGCACCCGATCAGCCAGCTCGCCACCGGCGATCTGGGTTGGATCCAGATCGCCACTTTCGTGCTCGCCGGCCTCGGCGGACTGGCGCTGGCCTTCGGGATCAAGCGCACTCTCACCGACGGGACCGGTCGACGTGCGCTGCCGGTTCTCGTGGGAATCTTCGGCGTCGGGCTGATCGCGGCCGGCGTGTTCACCATGGACCCGGAGTACGGCTTCCCGGTCGGCACTGCCGACGGACCGGCCGCCCAGATGTCCTGGCACAGCGTCGTGCACTCGGCTGCGGCTGCCGTCGCCTTCACCGCGCTGGCCATCGCCGCCATCGTGCTCACCGTCCGCCACGTACGCCGCCGGGCCGTGCTGCCCACCGTGGCGAACGGGGCCGCCGCGCTGGTCCTGCTGCTGCCCATGTCACCTGATCACATGAGCATCCAGATCGCCGTCAACGGCCTGGTCGCCTTCACCTGGACGACCGTCCTCGCCCTGTGGCTGCGCCGCGCCGCGTGAGGCGACGTACCGTAGCCGAGAGAAACGATCACCAAGAGGACGACGATGAAATACCTGCTGCTCAGCTACACCCCGGCCGCGGCCTGGGACGCCGCGACCGCCGACACCCCCTCCGAGGAGGCCCTGGCCGCGTTCGCCGCGTACCAGAAGTTCGAGCAGGAACTGACCGCGACCGGCGAGTTCGTCACCAGCGAGGGCCTGGGCCACCCGGCGGTCAGCACCACTGTCCGCAAGACCTCGCACGGGGTGGTGGCCACCGACGGACCGTTCGCCGAACTCAAGGAGGTCCTGGCCAGCTTCGCCGTGATCGACGTGGCCAGTCACGAACGAGCCGTCGAGATCGTCACCAGGATCGTCGACGTGCTCGGCGAGCCGATCGAGATCCGGCCGATCATGGGTGAGGATTTCACCGCGTGACCCCGGACGTCGAGCACCTGCTGCGCACCGAGGCGCCGCAGGTGCTCGGCGCGCTGGTACGCCGCTTCGGCCGCTTCGACCTCGCCGAGGACGCGGTACAGGAGGCGCTGCTGGCCGCCAGCCAGATGTGGCCGGTCGACGGTGTGCCGGACAACCCGCGCAGCTGGCTGATCCGGATCGGCTACCGCAAACTGGTCGACCTGCTGCGCTCCGAACAGGCCCGGCGCCGCCGCGAGCAGCACGCCGCAGCGGCCGACCTGGCCATGCGGGAACCGGCCCGCCAGGCCCAGCCGGCGCGGGAGACCGACGACAGCCTCACCCTGCTGCTGTTGTGCTGCCACCCGGCGCTGAGCCTGCCCTCTCAGGTGGCACTCACCCTGCGTGCGGTGGGCGGCCTGACCACCGACGAGATCGCCCACGCCTACGGCACGACCGAGGCCACCATGGGTACCCGGATCAGCCGCGCCAAACAGCACCTGGCCCGTGCCGGCGCGCGCTTCACCGCCCCCACCGATGCCGACCGGGCCAGCCGGATCACCGCGGTGATGCACGTGCTCTACCTGATCTTCAACGAGGGCTACACCGCCACCACCGGCGAGACGCTCTCCCGCATCGACCTCACCCAGGAGGCGATCCGGCTGACCCGCATGCTCCGGCAGGCCCTGCCCGACGACGCCGAGGTGGCCGGGCTGCTCGCGCTGATGCTGCTCACCGAGGCTCGGCACACCGCCCGTAGCAGCCCCGACGACGAACTGGTGCCGCTGGACGAACAGGACCGTACCCGGTGGAACACCGACCTGATCCGCGAAGGCACCACCCTGATCGACGGCGTCTGGCCGCGGCGGCAGATAGGCCCGTACCAACTGCAGGCGGCGATCGCCGCCGTCCACGCGGCGAGCATGTCGCCGGAGCAGACCGACTGGCCGCAGATCGCCGCGCTCTACCTGTGGCTGGAACGACTCAACCCCACCCCTCCGGTACGACTGAGCCGGGTCGTCGCGGTGGCCAAGGCGTACGGGCCAACCCGAGGGCTCGCGTTGCTGGACGACCTCAACCGCCGGTACCGCCTGAACCAGGAGCCACTGACCCGGCAACGCGAACGAGTCGTCCGCGCACACCTGCTCCAGCTGACCGGTGACACGGCCGGCGCAGCCACCCTGTACCGCGAAGCGGCCTCCCTGACCGACAACCAGGTCGAGCGGCGGTACCTGCTCGACCGTGCCCACCGGCTCGGCTGACCCGGCAGGGCCTGTGTGTGGCTTGCAGACCGCAGACAACGCTGAGACCGGAGGGTATCGATCACAGTCTGCTCCCGGCTGGGGCATACCGTCCGTTTGGTAGCACATGGGGGGCGAGAGACCCTGTCCAACCCCAGCAACCGAGCGCCCTCGCCGCAGCCCTACCGGTCGCGCAGGCCGGCACCTGCGCCCGACTGTGCTCAGCCGCGACCTACGCGGCCGTCGGGATCCGCGTCGCGGACGCCAGCCGGGACGGGGGCGCCGTCCCGATCGGCGCCGGTGCCGAGGAACCCGCCCGACTGCCGCGACCACAGCTGCGCGTACAGCCCACCACGTTCCCGCAGCTCGGCGTGGGTGCCCTGCTCGACGATCCGGCCGCTGTCGAGGACCACGATCCGGTCCATGCGGGCGATGGTGGACAGCCGGTGCGCGATCGCGATCACGGTGCGGCCGGCCATCACCTCGTCGAACGTGTCGTGGATGGCGGCCTCCGCCTCGGAGTCCAGCGCGGACGTGGCCTCGTCCAGGACCAGGATCGGTGCGTCCCGGTAGAACGCGCGGGCCAGCGCGATCCGCTGTCGCTGGCCACCGGAGAGGCGAACGCCGCGCTCGCCGACGTGCGCGTCCAGGCCGGTTCGGCCGTCCGCGTCCCGCAGCGTCGCGACGAATCCGTCGGCGGACGCCCGGCGCAGCGCCGCCTCGATCCGCGCGTCGTCGGCGTCGTCGGGACCGGCGATGTTCTCCCGGACCGAGCGGTGCAGCAGCGTGGCCTCCTGGGCGACCATGGCGATCTGATCGCGCAGGCTCTCCTGGGTCACGTCCGTGATGTCGGTGCCGTCGATCGTGATCGTGCCGGACTCCGCGTCGTGAAACCGCAGCAGGAGACCGACCAGGGTCGACTTGCCCGCCCCGGAGCGGCCGACGACGCCGACGCGCTCCCCGGCGGCGATGTCGAGACTCAGCCGGTCGAGCCCACCCCCGTCCCGACCGTAGTGGTGGCTGACCTGCGAGAAGCTGATGGCTCCGCTCCCCAGCCGCAGGCGGGTCGCCTGCGGCTTGTCGGCGACCGCGAGCGGTTGCGCGATGGTCCGCAGCGCCCGCCGCAGCGCGCCGACGGACCCGAACAGCGACGACACGGCATCCAGCAGCCACTCCGCCATCGCGGTGATCCGGAAGCTGAGCGCCAGCGCGGCCGCGACGAGACCCAACGGCGCGGCATCGGTACGCCACAGCGCGATTCCGTATCCGACGAGCCCGACGAGCAGCGCGCTGCCGAGCGCCATCATGCCGCTGTTGATCGTCACCTCGACCCGCTGCAGGTCCAGGTGCGCCCGCCGGGCCAGCGCGAACACCCGACGGTCGTGCGCGGTACGGGAGTCCTGGCCGCCGAGCAGCGCGAGGGTGTCGACGTTGGCGTACGAGTCGACGAGCAGGCCGGTCAGCGCGGACTCCGCGTCCTGCAGCCGCTCGGAGGCGCGCCGGTAGCGCGGCACCGCCCACCGCATGAGCAGCACGTACGCCAGGATCCAGACGCCCAGCGGCAGCAGCAGGCGTACGTCGATGGTGGACATCAGCCACACCGAGCCGGCGATGTAGGCGATCACGAACACCAGCGTGTGGATGACGGAGTACGCGGCGGTGCTGGCAGCGTCGCCGCCGTCGCGGACCCAGGTGGCGATGCGTCCGGCGAGGTCGTCGCGGAACCAGCCGACGGACTGCCGGGACACGTGCCGGTGTGCCCGCCAGCGGGCCAGCGGGCGGGCGTTGGCGCGGAACGCGATGTCGTCCAGCGCCTCGCCGACCACATTGACCAGTGGCCTGACCAGGAGCACCACCAGGGCGACGAGGAGCAGTTCGGTGCCGTGGTCGGCCCAGAGCGTGTCCGGGCTGCCGGCGGCGAGCGTGTCGACCAGGCGGCCGGCGTACCCGATGAGCCACACCTCGATCGCGGCGCACAGGATCGTGGTGGCGACGGCCGCGGCCACGACCGGGCGTAGCGGCCGCAGTTCCGTCAGGAGGAACCGCCGTACGGTGCCGGCCGGGGTGCGGTTGTCGTCGGTCGGGAAGGGGTCAACAGGGTTTTCGAACAGACCTAACACGAAGTGCCTTTCTGGCGGCGGAGACAGACAGGGAACCCGGGAAACCGCCGGACGTCCTCATGATCGATCTCCTCTTCGTGTCGGTTGGCCGGGGTGCTCCTGGCGAGGTTAGGCGAGTTCGTGCGGAGACGCCGCTCAGTTTCCGACGACGTTGCGCAGCCGCGCCCGGCACTCGGCGACGAACGTGGGATAGGTGTGCCAGTAGTAGGAGATGCCGCTGACCGCCACCCCGATCGCCCGCGCCCGCGTCCAGGTCACGTCGTCGAGGCTCAGGGCGTTCCAGTACGCGTAAGGAGACCCGGGACGAGGCCCAGAGCCCGGTCGGGGGTGCGCGGTACGCGCACAAGAAGGTCATCGCCGAGCCGGTACGTGGTGTTGTCCGTGCCGGCACGCGCTGGTGACAGCGGCAGGGCGGCCCACTGTGGGCACTGGGCCGCCAGCAGCGACCGGCTCTTGTCGACCGGAACCTCGTCCTGGTGCAGCGCCATCCGGTGATCCTCCGTGGGCGGATCTGGTGGAGCCACCGAATTCTCGACGGGTCCGTCGAGGACGGTCAGCCGGGCTCTGGCGCGGGCGTGAGCCCGTGCGCGAGGGCGGCGGCGGTGCGGGCGAGAACGGGCAGGAAGTGGTCCCGGGCGGCGTGGTGACGTCCGGCAGTGACCGCGAAGATGTCGCGTGCCGCCGCCCACGCATCGGTGACGGGAACCAGAGTGACGTCGGGCGGCGCGGCGCTGGCGGCGATCGCGGGCACCGCGGTGACGGCCAGTCCCGAGGCCACGAAACCGAACTTGGTGGTCCAGTCCGATGCCGTGAAGGCGATGCGTGGTGCGAAGCCGCCGGCGGGGGCGAGGGCTCGGGTGGCGTCGGTGGCGGAGGGCCCGGCGATCCAGGGTTCGTCGGCGAGGTCGGCAAGGCTGAGGGCGCGGCGGCCGGCCAGGTGGTGGGTGCCGGCCATGGCGACCAGGAGGCGGTCGGTCATGAGGTGGTGCCAGCACAGCTTGCCCGGGTCGGGCGGGTGTCGCGCCGGGGTGCTGACGATGACAAGGTCGGCCTCCGCGGCGGCCAGGCGGGTCAGCAGGCGGGGTGTCGGCCCTTCGACCAGGGTCACGCTGACGGCGGGGTGGGTGGAGCGGAACGCGGACAGGGCGCGCGGTACCAGCGCGGCGCCGGCGGTCGCGAACGCCCCGATGCTGAGCTGGCCCGTCTCGGCGGCCCGCACAGCCGCCAGTTCGCGGCGGGTGCGGTCCATCCGATCGAGGATCGCCTCGGCGTGTTCCAGCAACCGCTGCCCCTCTTCGGTGAGTTCCACGCCCCGGGCGTGCCGATGCAGCAACGGCGCCGCGAACTCGTGTTCGAGCAGGCCCATCTGCCGGGAGACGGCCGACTGGGTGTAGCCCAGGGCGGAGGCGGCGGCGGTGATCGACCCTCGCCGTACCACCTCCCGAAAGGTTTGCAGCAGGGTCAGTTCCATGGCAGACATGTTCTACGGGCATGGCTGCCATGAGCAAGATTCGCTTGTTCGATGGCTTGAACGCTCCTAGCGTCGATGGCATGACGCACATCGCCGTGTTGGGCACCGGTGCCATGGGTGCCGCAATCGCCCGACGCCTACTGGATCGGGGTCATCGGGTCACGGTGTGGAACCGAACCGGTCACCGCTGCACCTCCCTGGTTCATGCCGGAGCCGCGCCCGCGGGCACCCCTGCCCACGCCGTCGCGGAGGCCCAGGTGATCATCACGAGTCTGCGGGACGCCGAGGCGGCCGACGCCGTCTGGTTCGGTACGGACGGTGGGGCCACGGCCCTGCGCCCGGCTCAGGTGGTGGTGGAGACCTCGACCGTCGGACCGGATGCGGCCCGGCAGGTGGCGGCGCGGCTGCCTGCCGGGGTGACCTTCGTCGACGCGCCCCTGGTCGGCAGCGCCGACGCGGTCGCGGCGGGCACCGTGCAGATCCTCGCCGGTGGGCCGTGGGAAGAGGTCGCCACGGTGCTCCACGACCTCGGCTCCGTCCACCCGGTGGGCGACGTGGGCGATGCGGCAGCGGTCAAACTCGCCGTCAACGCCGCGTTGGCCACGGCCGTCGTGGGGATCGCCGAGGCGCTCACCGTCGCCGACGCCACCGCGGTCGCCCGTGAGGTGGTCCTCGAAGCCCTGGCACGTGGACCGCTGGGCGCGGTCGTTGCCCGTACCCAGGCGACCGGGGCCCGCTTCGGTATCAGGCTGGCGCACAAGGACGCCGAGCTGGCCCTGCGGGCCGTCACCCGCGCCGGGCGGGCCGCGCCGGCGTTGCACGCCACCGCACAGCAACTGCGCCACCATGTCACGCACGGTCTCGCCGAGGCCGACATCAGCCGTCTGGTACGAAGGGAAATGCCGTGAGCATCATCTTGGACAACCCCGCCGGAACCCCCGCCC
>NZ_SMKF01000054.1 GCF_004348325.1 Micromonospora sp. KC213
GTGGGTGGCGGGTTGACGGCGGGGGATACTGCAACCGACTAGTCCCGGCCACACCGCCGCCGGATACCACCGACCAACGGGAGCAGACGGGCCCATGGGCAGCATCGTCGCCGAAAACCGTAAGAGCCTGATGCTCTTCTCCGGGCGTGGCTTTCCGGAGTTGGCACAGGAGATCGGTGAGGTGCTCGGCGTCGCGCCGACGCCGGCCGACGCGTACGACTTCGCCAACGGTGAGATCTTCGTACGGTTCAAGGACTCGGTGCGTGGTTCGGACGCCTTCGTGGTGCAGTCCGTCACGCACGGGGTCAACACCTGGGTCATGGAGACCCTGATCATGGTGGATGCGCTGAAGCGGGGTTCGGCCAAGCGGATCACGGTGGTCCTGCCGTTCTATCCGTACTCGCGTCAGGACAAGAAGCACCGGGGTCGGGAGCCGATCTCGGCGCGGCTGGTGGCCGACCTGTTGAGGACGGCGGGCGCGAACCGGATCCTCACCGTCGACCTGCACACGGCGCAGATCCAGGGCTTCTTCGACGGGCCGGTGGACCATCTCTTCGCGATGGACGTGCTGGCCGCGTACGTGGAGCGTAAGTTCGCGGGCCGGCCGATGACGGTGGTGGCGCCGGACTCGGGTCGGGTGCGGGTGGCGGAGCGGTGGACGGACCGGCTCGGCGGTTGCCCGCTGGCGTTCATCCACAAGACCCGGGATCCGATGAAGCCGAACCAGGTGGTGGCGAACCGGGTGGTCGGTGAGGTGGAGGGTCGGGTCTGCCTGATCGTCGACGACATGATCGACACCGGTGGCACGATCACCAAGGCGGCCGAGATCCTGAAGGAGTCGGGGGCGGCGGAGATCGTGGTGGCCTCGACCCACGCCCTGCTCTCGGATCCGGCGACCGAGCGGTTGAAGAACAGCCCGATCAGCGAGGTGGTGGTGACGAACACGTTGCCGCTGCCGCCGGAGAAGCAGCTCGACAAGATCACGGTGCTGTCGATCGCGCCGCTGCTGGCCCGGGCGATCCGGGAGGTCTTCGACGACGGTTCGGTGACCACCCTCTTCGGTGGACTGAGCTGACGGGTCGGCCGGCCGGACGCGGACATCCGGCCGGTCACCGTGGCGACGGGCGGCCATGGCGGGGGTGGTGCGGCGGCAGTCCGCCACCCCGGGGGCGTGCGGGTGACCGGGGCGTGCGGATGACCGGGGGGACCGCCGGCAGGACCGGAACCGGCTCGGGTAGACTGGCACGGTTGCCACGGCGAGGGTGCCCGGCGGGCCGCTGAAAAGCACCGCACGGGGGCACCGTCATCGACGCGGTGCTCCGGGCAGTCGTTCATGACGCATGAGCCCCTGCGAGCCCCTCGCCCCAGCACCGCCAGACGACAAGCCGCCGCAGCGAAGCATCAGGAGTTTCCCCGTGTCCGAGGTAAAGATCAGCGCCGAGCCCCGTACCGAGTTCGGCAAGGGTGGTGCCCGCCGTACCCGCCGGGCCGGCAAGGTGCCCGCCGTGCTGTACGGCCACGGCGAGAAGCCGAAGCACATCGCGCTTCCGGCGTTGGAGTTCGCCGCCGCGATCCGTAAGGGCGGCGCCAACCAGCTCTTCGCGATCGAGGTCAGCGACGGCACCCAGGTGCTGGCGCTGCCGAAGGCGATCCAGCGTGACCCGATCAAGGACACCTTCGAGCACGTCGACCTGCTGCTGGTCCGGCGGGGCGAGAAGGTCACCGTGGAGGTCCCGGTCCAGCTGACCGGTGAGGCCGCCAAGGACACCCTGATCGTGCACGACCACGACACCCTGTCGGTGACCGCCGACGCGACCAAGGTGCCGGACCACCTGGAGGCCTCGGTCGAGGGCCTGGAGGCCGGCAACCAGGTCACCGCCGCCGACGTGGAGCTGCCGGCCGGCGTCGAGCTGGCCGCCGACCCGGAGACCCAGGTCGCCGCGGTGACCGCCGCCCCGACCGCCGAGCAGCTCGAGTCGACCCTGCCCGAGGTCGAAGCCGCCGAGGCCGAGGTCGAGGCTGGTGTCGGTGAGGAGACCGCCGAGTCGTCCGAGGGTGCCGAGGCCGGCGCGCCGGCCGCCGCGGGTGGCGAGGAGACCGCCGAGGCGAAGACCGAGGCCTGATCGGTCCGCAGCGTTGCCGGCAGGCGTCCCCGTATCGTCGGGGGCGCCTGTCGGCGTATCGGGACGGGTGTGACGCCGGGAGGGGCGGGACGTGACGGACGAGGCGGGGCCGTGGCTGGTGGTCGGCCTGGGCAATCCCGGCCGGGAGTACGCCGGTAACCGGCACAACGTCGGTTTCATGGTGGCCGACCTGTTGGCGGGTCGGTTGGGCGCGCGGTTCGGGCGGCACAAGCGGGCGGTGGCCGAGGTGGCCGAGGGGCGGCTGGGTTTTGGTGGGCCGAAGCTGGTGCTGGCGAAGCCGTTGACGTACATGAACCTGTCCGGGGGGCCGGTGGCGGCGCTGGCCCAGTTCCACAAGATTCCCGCGGGGCGGGTGATCGCGGTGCACGACGAGCTGGACATCCCGTACGGCCAGGTGCGGATCAAGCTGGGTGGCGGCGAGGGCGGGCACAACGGGCTGCGCTCGATGTCGAAGTCGTTGGGGACGAAGGAGTACGTCCGGGTGCGGTTCGGTATCGGTCGCCCGCCGGGGCGGCAGGATCCGGCGGACTACGTGCTGTCGGATTTCGGAGCCGGGGAGCGCAAGGAGTTGGAGTTCCTGGTGGACCGGGCGGCGGACGTGGTGGAGTCGGTGGTCACCAAGGGTGTGGAGGCCACGCAGAACGCGTATCACGGCGGGTGAGACGCTCGGCGCGTATCGGCCGGGTTGCCGGTAGTCTGCGCCTTCTGACGTGGCGCGACCGGCGGCGTGGCCGCGCGAGGCGACGGGAGCATGGTGTGGGCAGTCCTCCGATGATCGACGGCGCGTTCGCCCGGTGGCTGGCGGCGCGGGCGGGGCAGGCGTTGCTGGGGTTGCGCGCCGAGTTGGGGTTCGAGGACCCGGGCGCGTTGAAGGCGGTGGGCGACAAGCTCTCCCACGAGCTGATCCGTGACGAGCTGGCGAGATGGCGGCCGGCGGACGCGGTGCTCTCCGAGGAGGACGAGGGGGCGCGGCTGGCCTGGGCGGAGGAGGTGAGCACCGGGACGGTGTCCCGGTTGACCGCGGACCGGGTGTGGATCGTCGACCCGCTGGACGGCACCCGGGAGTTTGCCGAGGAGGGGCGGACGGACTGGGCGGTGCACGTGGCGCTCTGGGCGCGGAACGCGCCGACGCCGCACGGGCTGGTGGCGGGGGCGGTGGCGTTGCCGGCGCAGCATCGGGTGCTGGGCACGGACCAGCCGCCGGCGTACCCGCCGATGACGTTGGCGGCGGCGACCTCGGGTGGCGGGCGGACGCTGCGGTTGGCGGCGAGCCGCAGTCGGCCGCCGGTGTTCCTGACCGACCTGGCCGAGGAGGTGGGGGCGCAGCTGGTGCCGATGGGTTCGGCAGGCGCCAAGATCGCCGCCGTGGTGACCGGTGAGGTGGACGCCTACATCCACGCGGGTGGCCAGTACGAGTGGGATTCGGCCGCGCCGGTGGCTGTGGCGACGGCCACCGGCCTGCACGCTTCCCGGATTGACGGTTCTACGCTGAAATACAACGAGGCGGATCCGCGCCTGCCGGACCTGCTGGTCTGTCGCAAGGATCTCGCCACTCGGTTGCTTGCAGCGTTGCAGAGGCATTCCGGGTAGCCTGAGCGCTTGTTCTTGAGATGCCCGACCGGAAAGGTCAGGAAGCCATGCCGGGATCCACGCCGAGCGAGACCGTGTCATGACGGCTCCCGCCCGCTCCTACCAGGTCTCCCACCTCGACGCTCTTGAGGCGGAGAGCATCTTCGTGATGCGCGAGGTGGTCGCCGAGATGGAGCGCCCGGTGCTGCTCTTCTCCGGCGGCAAGGACTCGATCGTCATGCTCCGGTTGGCGCAGAAGGCGTTCGCCCCGGCCAACATCCCGTTTCCCGTCATGCACGTGGACACCGGGCACAACTTCCCCGAGGTGCTGGAGTACCGCGACCAGCGGGTCGCCGAACTGGGCCTGCACCTGATCGTGGCGAGTGTGCCGGAGGCCCTGGCCAACGGCACGGTGCGGGAGTCCGCGGACGGGATGCGCAACCGGATCCAGACGCCGGTGCTGCTGGAGGCGGTGGAGAAACACCGGTTCGACTCGCTCTTCGGCGGCGCCCGACGTGACGAGGAGAAGGCCCGGGCCAAGGAGCGGGTGTTCAGCTTCCGCGACGAGTTCGGCCAGTGGGATCCGAAGAACCAGCGCCCGGAGCTGTGGTCGCTGTACAACGGCCGGCACCACCCGGGAGAGTCGATCCGGGTCTTCCCGCTGTCCAACTGGACGGAGCTGGACGTCTGGCACTACATCGCCCGGGAGCGCATCCCGCTGCCGTCGATCTACTACGCCCACGAGCGCGAGGTGATCGAGCGGGACGGCATGCTCTACGCGGTCAACGAGTTCTTCCGCCCCCGAGCGGGGGAGGAGCGGTTCAAGGCCCGGGTGCGGTACCGCACCGTGGGTGACGCCTCCTGCACCGCGGCGGTCCGCTCCGACGCCGACACGGTGGAGAAGGTGATCGAGGAGGTGGCCGCCACCCGGATCACCGAGCGCGGCGCGACCCGCGGCGACGACCGGGTCAGCGAGGCCGCCATGGAGGACCGCAAGCGGGAGGGCTACTTCTGATGAGCGTCGACACCGCGGCCCCGGCCGCCGAATCCACGCTGCCCGAGGGGCGGCCGATGGACCTGCTGCGCTTCGCCACCGCGGGCAGCGTGGACGACGGCAAGTCGACCCTGATCGGCCGGCTGCTGTACGACACGAAGTCGCTCTTCACCGACCAGCTCGCCGCGGTGGAGGCGGTCAGCGCGGCCCGGGGTGACGAGTACACCAACCTGGCGCTGCTCACCGACGGCCTGCGCGCCGAGCGGGAACAGGGCATCACCATCGACGTGGCGTACCGCTACTTCGCCACCCCGCGGCGGAAGTTCATCATCGCCGACACCCCCGGGCACATCCAGTACACCCGCAACATGGTCACCGGCGCTTCGACCGCCGACCTGGCGTTGATCCTGGTGGACGCCCGCAAGGGCCTGGTGGAGCAGTCCCGCCGGCACGCCTTCCTCTGCTCGCTGCTGCGGGTGCCGCACCTGGTGCTCTGCGTCAACAAGATGGATCTTGTGGACTACGCGCAGGAGGTTTTCGAGCGGATCGCCGACGAGTTCACCTCGTTCGCCGCGAAGCTGGACGTGCCGGACCTGACCGTGGTGCCGATCTCCGCGCTCAGGGGCGACAACATCGTCTCCCGTTCGGAGAACATGCCCTGGTACGAGGGGCCGTCGCTGTTGCACCACCTGGAGCGGGTGCACATCGCCAGCGACCGCAACCTGGTCGACGTCCGTTTCCCGGTGCAGTACGTGATCCGCCCGCAGTCCACCACCGTCACCGACTACCGCGGGTACGCCGGGCAGGTGGCCTCGGGTGTGCTCAAGCCCGGTGACGAGGTGATGGTGCTGCCCTCCGGGTTCACCAGCCGGATCTCCTCGGTGGAGACGGCGGACGGCCCGGTCGACGAGGCGTTCCCGCCGATGTCGGTGACCGTACGGCTGGCCGACGAGATCGACATCTCGCGCGGGGACATGATCTGCCGGCCGAACAACGCCCCGGCGGTGTCGCAGGACATCGAGGCGATGGTCTGCTGGATGGACGAGACCCGGCCGTTGCAGGTCGGCGGCAGGTACGCCGTCAAGCACACCACCCGTTCCGCGCGGGCGATCGTGCGCGCCCTGCACTACCGGCTGGACATCAACACCCTGCACCGGGACGATGCGGCCGGCGAGCTGAAGCTCAACGAGATCGGTCGGGTCCGGCTGCGTACGACGGTGCCGTTGCTCGCCGACGAGTACCGCCGCAACCGCACCACCGGCGGCTTCGTCATCATCGACGAGGCCACCAACCGTACCGTCGGTGCCGGCATGATCGTCGAGGCGGGCTGACCGAGGCCACCTCGCCGGAGCCTCCGGCCGGGCCGGCCCGCGCGGCGTGGGCGAGATCGACTTTGTGTGCGCCAGTCGGGGTGCCCGGGCCACGGGACACTCCCCACTGGCGCACAACAAAGCGGCCGGTCGGCGCCCGGGGCGTCGGTCGCCGTCCGGGCGTCGGTCGGTGATCCGGCGTCGAGGTCAGTCCAGGCGGGTGGCGCCGGGGGCGGGCAGGACCGTGACGTGGCCCGGCGCGGTGAATCCGCGTGCGGCGTACGCGTCGGTCACGGCCTGCGCCACGGTCACGGCGGCGGCGGCCTCGACCAGGGCGAGCACGCAGCCGCCGAAGCCGCCGCCGGTCATCCGGGCGCCGAGCGCCCCGGCCGCGAGTGCCGCCTCGACGGCGGTGTCGATCTCCGGCACGGTGATCTCGAAGTCGTCGCGCATGGAGGCGTGCGAGGCGGTCAGCAGCGGGCCGATCTCGCGTACCCGGCCGGCGCGCAGCAACGCGACGGTGTCGAGCACCCGCTGGTCCTCGGTGACCACGTGCCGGACCCGGCGGCGGGTCTCGTCGTCCGGCAGCTTCGGCAGCGCCGCGTCGAGGTCGGCGACGGAGACGTCGCGTAGGGCGGGCACGCCGAGCGTGGCCGCCGCGGCCTCGCAGGACTTCCGGCGGGAGGCGTACTCGCCGTCGGCGTGCCGGTGCGGGGCACGGCTGTCGACGACGAGCATGGCCAGGCCGGCGGCGTCCAGGTCGAACGGAATGTGCTCGACCTCCTCGGTGCGGCAGTCCAGGAAGAGCGCGTGGCCCTTCCGGCAGCGGATCGCCGCGGACTGGTCCATGATGCCGGTGGGTGCCCCCACGTAGGCGTTTTCGGCCCGCTGGGCGAGGCGGGGTTGCCGCTCGGCGGGCAGGTCCAGCCCGCCGAGGTCGACCAGGGCGGTGAGCACCGCCGCCTCCAGAGCGGCCGAGGAGGAGAGCCCGGACCCGAGCGGCACGTCGGAGGCGATCGCCAGGCGGGCACCGGGCACGGCGTGGCCAGCCTCGCGCAGCGCCCAGACCACCCCGGCGACGTACGCGCCCCAGCCGGTGACCCGGCCGGGCTCGTCGACGTCGGCGGCGACGAACTCGATCTGTCCGTCGGTGGTCTCGGACCAGACCGTCCAGCGGTCCCCGTCCTGCGGCGCGGCGGCCACGACGGTACGCAGGGACAGCGCGAAGGGCAGCACGTAGCCGTCGTTGTAGTCGGTGTGCTCGCCGATCAGGTTGGCCCGGCCGGGAGCCGCCCAACGGCCCGCCGGCTCCTGGCCGTACGCGGATCGGAAGCCGGCGGTGGCGCGGTCCTCGACGTCGGTCACTGCTGCTCCAGGAGGTGGGTGCGGTAGAAGGTCCAGGCGTCGGCGACCATGTCGTGCAGGGTCGGCTTCTGCGGGGTCCAGCCGAGTTCGGCGCGGGCCAGCGCGGAGGAGGCGACCAGTTCGGCCGGGTCGCCCTCGCGGCGGGGGGCGACCTCCACCGGCACCGGGTGGCCGGTGACCTCGCGGACCACGTCGGCCACCTGGCGGTTGGTGAAGCCGGCGCCGTTGCCGAGGTTGTAGATGCGGTGCTGGCCGGCGGTGGCGGCGGTCAGCGCGAGCAGGTGGGCGCGGGCCAGGTCCTCGACGTGGATGTAGTCGCGGACGCAGGTGCCGTCGACGGTGGGGTAGTCGTCGCCGAAGAGTTGGAGCTTCTCCCGCCGGCCGGCGGCGACCTGCAACGCGATCGGGATGAGGTGGGTTTCCGGGTCGTGCCGTTCACCGATGGCGACGTCGCCGTGCAGGTACGCCCCGGCGACGTTGAAGTAGCGCAGCGAGACGGCGGCCAGGTTGTGGGCGATCGCCTCGGAGGTGAGCACCATGTCGACGGCGAGTTTGGTGGCGCCGTACGTGTTGGTGGGGGCCTTGGCCGCCGTTTCCGGGATGGGCAGCTCGGTGGGGTTGCCGTAGACGGCGGCGGTGGAGGAGAAGACCAGGCGCGGCACCCCGGCGGCCCGTACGGCGTCGATGAGCGCGATCGAGCTGACCGTGTTGGCGTGCCAGTAGAGTTCCGGCCGGACCATCGACTCGCCGGCGGCGATCAGCGCGGCGAAGTGCAGCACCCCGTCGAAGCCGGCCTCGGGGGTGAGCACCTGGGCTGCCTCGTGGACCGGCAGGTCGACGTGGGTGGCGTCCGGGGCGAGGGCCTCCCGGTGGCCGGTGCGCAGGTCGTCGAGGACCGTCACGTCGTGGCCGTTGTCCAGCAGCATCCGGGTCACCACGCTGCCGATGAAGCCGGCGCCGCCGGTGACGAGTAGTTTCACGTCGGTCCTCCCTGCCTGGCCGGGGTCCGCCACGGCCGTCGTGATCACCCTACGACCGGAGCGGTGCTCCCGCTCCGCGTCAACCACCCGCTATTCCACCATGAACCTCCACGATTGAACAGATCCGAACATGGCCGGTTGTGGTGCGTCACGGAGCCCTACCATCAGCTACATGCGCACGGGTGGTCCCGGGTCGCGGCGGCGAGCGCCGGGGCGACCCCGACGCGTACCCGGTCCGGTGGCGCGCGGGGTGGCCCGGCTGGTGGTCCGAGCCGCCGACGGCGCCACCCGGCTCGTCACCGACCTGCTCGGCGCGAGCCCGGCCGCCGGCCGGGAACGGATCAGCGAGGACGAACTGCGCGACCTGGTCGCCGCCAACACCGTGCTCGACCCGGACGAGCGCCGAATCATCGACGAGGTGCTGGTGGCCGGGGCGAGCCTGGTCCGCGAGGTGATGATGCCCCGCACCGAGGTGGTCTTCCTCTCCGCCGGCACGGGCCTCGCCGAGGCCCGGCGGATGGTCCGCGTCGAACCGCACAGCCGCTACCCGGTGATCGACGGCACCCACGACGACGTGGTCGGCTTCGTGCACCTGCGGGATGTGCTGCTCCGCCCCGACCTCGACCCGTGCACCACCGTCGGCGAGTTCACCCGCGAGGTGAAGCGGCTGCCCGGCAGCAAGCGGGTGCTCGCCGCGCTGACCGAGATGCGCCGGGAGGGACACCACCTGGCGGTGGTGGTCGACGAGTACGGCGGCACCGCCGGCATCGTCACCCTGGAGGACCTGATCGAGGAGCTGGTCGGCGAGATCCACGACGGGTACGCCGACGCCGACGCCGCCGGCCTGCCCACGGTGGTGGACGGCCGGCTCAACCTCGCCGACTTCGCCGAGCGCACCGGGGTGGCACTGCCGACCGGGCCGTACGAGACGGTCGGCGGCTACGTGATGGCCGTGCTGGGCCGGCTGCCGGTCGCCGGGGACGAGGTCCCGGTGGCCCCGCCCGACCGCGAGCCCGGTGGGCCGGACGGCGGCTGGCTGCTGCGGGTGCTGGCCCTGGAGGGGCGGCGGGTGTCCCGGGTCGGGGTCTCCGCCACGCGCCTACCGGAACAGCGGCGCGAGGTGACCGCCCCGGCCGCTCCGGTGGCGAGCCGACCCGCCGGGCCGTCATGACGTACGCCGGTCCTTGCTGACAGAATTGCCGCCATGTCCGACGCACCCGCCCGCCCGCGTGTCTTCTCCGGTATCCAGCCGACCGCCGACTCGTTCCACCTCGGCAACTACCTGGGCGCGGTGCGGCACTGGGTGGCCCTGCAGGAGAGCCACGACGCGTTCTACTGCGTGGTCGACCTGCACGCGATCACCGCCGGGCACGACCCGAAGGAGCTGCCGCAGCGGACCAGGATGGCCGCCGCGCAGCTGCTCGCCGTCGGCCTCGATCCGGAGCGCTGCACGCTGTTCGTGCAGTCCCAGGTGCCCGAGCACGCGCAGCTGGCGTGGGTGCTCGGCTGCGTCACCGGGTTCGGCGAGGCCAGCCGGATGACCCAGTTCAAGGACAAGTCACAGAAGCAGGGCAACGAGCGGGCCAGCATCGGCCTGTTCACGTACCCGATCCTGCAGGCCGCCGACATCCTGCTCTACCAGGCCAACGCGGTTCCGGTCGGCGAGGACCAGCGCCAGCACCTGGAGCTCTCCCGCGACCTGGCGCAGCGGTTCAACTCGCTGTTCGGGCAGACCTTCACGCTGCCCGCGCCGCACATCGTGAAGGACACCGCGAAGATCACCGACCTACAGGACCCGACGGCCAAGATGTCGAAGTCGTCCTCCTCCCCGGCCGGCATCGTCAACCTGCTGGAGGACCCGGCCCGGTCGGCGAAGAAGATCCGCTCCGCGGTGACCGACACCGGCCGCGAGATCGTTTTCGACGCCGAGCACAAGCCCGGCGTGTCCAACCTGCTCACCATCTACTCGGCGCTGTCCGGCCGGAGCATCGACGAGCTGGTCGCCGCGTACGCCGGCAAGGGGTACGGCGATCTGAAGAAGGACCTCGGCGAGGTGGTGCGCGAATTCGTCACGCCCGTGCAGGAGCGCACCCGGGGCTACCTGGACGACCCGGCCCAGCTCGACAAGCTGCTCGCCGCCGGCGCGGAGAAGGCCCGGGCCGCGGCCGCGCCAACGCTGCGTACGGCCTACGACCGGGTGGGGTTCTTCCCGCCGGTGCGCGTCGAGTAGCGCGGTCGGGTTCGTCAGGGTGGAGTCGGCGGCGGGAGGGGTGGCGCGGAGCGTGGATCGCAGGGGCGGGGCGCCGGACGCCGGTGACACCATCCAGATCGGGATCGCGGTGGACATCCCGGAGCCGTGGGGCGACATGCTCACCCGACGTCGGGTCGAGGCGGGCGACCCGCAGGTGGTGCCCGCGCACGTGACCCTGCTCGGGCCCACCGAGATCCCCGTCGCGGCGCTGCCGGCGGTCGAGGCACACCTGGCCCGGGTGGCCGCCGCGCACCTGCCGTTCACCCTGCACCTGCGGGGTACCGGCACGTTCCGGCCGGTGACCCAGGTGGTGTTCGTGGCGGTGGCCGCCGGCATCAGCGAGTGCGAGCTGCTCGCCGCCGCCATCAACGCCGCTCCCGAGCTGCACCGGGAGGCCCGCTTTCCGTACCACCCGCACGTCACTGTGGCGCAGGACGTCGCGCCGGAGGCGCTGGACCGGGCGTACGAGGATCTGGCCGACTTCTCCGCGATGTTCGAGGTCGACTCCTTCACCCTCTTCTCGCACAGCTGCGAGACCCGGTGGCAGCCGCGCCGGGACTTCCGGCTGGGCGGCTGAGGTCGTCCGGTCGTCCTGGGCCCGGGTGTTCGGCGAGGATGGCAGGGTGGACGCGTGGGGGCGGCTGACGGCGGGCATCGACCGCCGGCTCACCACGGCCCGGCACCGGTGGCCCCGGTTCGACCACCTGTGGCGGGCGGTCGACCTGTACGGGGCGGTGCTCGGCGGGCGGCTCGCGGCGGCCATCGCCTACTACGGGTTCTTCGCCGTCTTCGCCCTCGCGTTGGTGGCGTACTCCGTCTTCGGGGCGATCCTGGAGGCCAACGACGAGGTCAGCGAGGCGGCGGCCGATTTCCTGCGGCAGAACCTGCCCTTCCTCGATCCGCAGCAGATCGCCCAGAGCAGCAACACCGTCGGTGTGGTCGGCCTGGTCATCCTGGTCTTCACCGGGATCGGCTGGGTGGAGGCGATCCGCTCGTCGCAGCGGCTGATGTACGGCTTCGACCAGCAGCCCGGCAACCTGGTGATGCGCCGCCTGGTCGACCTGGCGGTGCTGCTGCTGGTCTTCGTGATGCTCGGTGTCTCGGTGGCGGCGGTGGACGCGCTGGAGTCGCTGCTGCGTTTTCTGCTGCGGGCCACCGGCTCGATCGGCCTGACCACGGTCAGCGCGGTGCTCAGCGTGCTGGTCAACCTGGTGATCGCGACGGCGCTGCTGGTGGCGGTGCCGCGGCTGCGGATGAGCCGACGTCGGCTGCGGCCGGTGGTGCTGCTCGTCGCGGTGGGGATCACGCTGCTCAACACCGTGGGGCGGTACTACATCGTGCGCACCGAGCGGAACCCGGCGTACACGGTGGTGGCCGGCGCGGTGGGCGTGCTGCTCTATCTCTACCTGCTCAACCAGTTGGTGCTCTTCGGTGCGGCGCTGGCCGCCACCAGCCGGCACGGTCGGGTGGTGGATCTGGCCGACGGGCCGCCGCCGGCCGACCTCGACGTCGAGGCCGACGAGGTGATCGATCCGGGTACGCCGGGAGGGGCGGGCTGACATGTTGATCGAGATCGACCCGGGTTCCCCGGCGCCGCCGTACGAGCAGGTACGCGGGCAACTGGCCGCCCTGATCGGCGACGGGCGGCTGCCGGTGGGCAGCCGGCTGCCCCCGGTGCGGCAGCTCGCCGGAGAGCTGGGGCTGGCGGTGAACACCGTGGCACGGGCGTATCGGGAACTGGAGGCGGCGGGGCTGCTGCGCACCCGGGGCCGGCACGGCACGTACGTCGCGCCGGGCCGGGACGACGCGACCGACCGGTTGCAGCGGGCCGCCGTCCGGTACGCCGAGGAGGCGGCCCGCCTCGGCATCTCCCCGGACCGGGCACTGGCCCTGGTCCGCGCGGCCCTGGACGCCGCCGGACCGACCTGAGCGTCGGGTTCCCGCGCTGGCGAGGAAACCTGAAATAGGGCAAATGCCGCCCGGCCTGGTGAGTCGACCGACCATGATGGGGCGGTGGGCGCACTCGTGACGTTGGACCTGCCGGACGACTCGCCGATGCTCGGCCTGCCGTGGGTCGTCACGTTCGGTCCGCTCGGCGACCCGGCCCAGTGGGAGCCGGTGGTCTGCGGCCCGTACGAGCGACCGCACGCGCTGGCCCTGGCCGAGGCGGTGGTGGCCGAGGAGCAGTTGATGGCGGTGGTCGAGCCGCTGGTGCCGGCGCTCTCCGCCGACGAGGTCCGGGGCGAGATCGCCGCCGCGCAGCTCGCCGCTCGGGACGAGCTGGCCCGGATCGAGGAGTCCGACCTGTACGGCGACTTCTCCGACGTCGTCGACGAGGAGTTGGAGCGGGCGGCCGCGCAGGAGGAGCAGCCGCCCACGCCGAGGCCCGCCCCGACCGAGGAGGAGCTGCGGGCCGGCTTCGACCGGATCGCCGAACTGCTGCGCCGCAAGGGGCGGTGAACCGTCCGGCCGGCGGCGGTGACCTCGCCGTGACGGCCCGGCCAGGGTGCGGGCGGCACGACACCGGCGCTCGGGGAGAACCCGGAGCGCCGGCGTCGCCTCACCCCCACCACAAGGGGTCGACGCCCCAGCCGCCCGTCGGCGCGGAGCACAACGAACGGCCAGGTCCTGGCGAATACCCCGCTCCGCGCCCGCCACACCACCTGCCGCAGGTGGGGCCGTCCCGCCTTTCGAAAAGCGCGGGTTGCCGCAGGCGGAGTAGATCACCAACGAGCGGGGCGGCTTCGATCACGGATCGGAGACGGCCCGGCGCGGCTTCTACTACAAACCGTCGTTGATGGGGGAGGATGGCGGATGTGGAAGCTCTTCGACTGATACTCCTCTACGTCCATCTGATCGGGTTCGCGCTGCTGCTCGGCGGTGCCGTGGCCCAGTACGTCGGCGGCCGGCTGCGGATCAACGCGGCCATGCTCGGGGGCTCGGTGATCGGCCTACTGACCGGCATCGGCCTCTCCGCGCCGCTGCGCGACGGCGACGAGCCGGCACCCGCGAAGCTCGTCACCAAGCTGGTGCTGGCGCTGCTGATCTTTGTCATGGTCTTCTTCTCCCGCAAGCGGGCGGACGTCAACCGCGGCCACTTCCTCGGGATCATCGTGTTGACCCTGGCCAACGCGGCCGTGGCGGTGTTCTGGCGGTAGTCCGCGTGACCCGCCCGGGGCCCCGGGGAACCGACGTCCGGGATGCCGGGCGGGCCATCCGTCACCACGCTGAGTGATCTGCCCCACGCCAGCATTACGCCCGGGTAACAGCCGTTCAACAGTCGGGCACGATTGTCGGCCGGCGGGCGGGCGCGGGCGTACGCTGCCGTCCGTAACGTGGGAAGCCGGCAGCACGGCGCTGGTCGGTACAAGGCTGGCACCGCATCGAAGCGCGGTGTGCAATGGAAGGAGACGTCTTGCGCTCTGTGCGTGGGATGCGGATCGCCTCCGCCGTCGTGGCGGGTGGGCTGGTGCTGGGTGCCGCCGCGTGTGGTGAGGCCCCGAAGGAGGACAACAACGCCGGTGACGGCGGCAAGAAGTACACCGCCTGCATGGTGACCGACGTCGGCGGCATCGACGACAAGTCCTTCAACACCTCCGCCTGGAAGGGCCTGGAGGAGGCGAAGAAGGACAACGGCAACATCGACATCAAGTACGTCGCGTCCAAGGCCGAGGCGGACTACGAGGTCAACCTGACCGGGTACGTCAACCAGAAGTGCGACTTCATCCTGGCCGTCGGTGGCCTGATGGCGGACGCCACCAAGAAGATCGCGCAGGCGAACCCGAACCAGCAGTTCGGCATCGTCGACGCGAACCCGGGCGTGGCCAACGTCTACCCGATGCAGTTCGACACCGCCCAGGCCGCCTTCCAGGCCGGCTACCTGGCCGCCGGGATGAGCAAGACCGGGAAGGTCGGCACCTACGGCGGTCTGCCGATCCCGCCGGTGACCATCTTCATGGACGGTTTCGCCGACGGCGTGGCGCACTACAACCAGGCCAAGGGCAAGAACGTCCAGGTCCTCGGCTGGGACAAGGCGACCCAGAAGGGCTCCTTCTCCAACTCCTTCGACAAGCAGGACGAGGGCAAGAAGGTCTCCGACGCGCTGGTCGCCCAGGGCGCGGACATCGTGATGCCGGTCGCCGGCGGGGCCGGCCTCGGCACCACCGCCGCGGCCAAGGCCTCCGGCGGCAAGTACTCGGTCATCTGGGTCGACGTCGACGGCTGCGAGAGCACCCCGGACTGCCCGGTCCTGGTGACCACCGTCGTCAAGAACATCCCGGACGCCGTCAAGGAGGCCGTGCTCAAGGCCGCCGGTGGCGAGAAGCTCCAGGCCCAGCCCGGCTTCATCGGCACCCTGGCCAACAACGGCGTCTCCATCGCCCCGTACCACGACTTCGACAGCAAGGTCCCGGCCGACCTGAAGGCCGAGGTCGAGAAGCTCAAGGCGGACATCGCGGCCGGCACCATCACGGTCACCTCAGCGGCCCAGCCGACCAAGTGACCGCCTTCCCGACCCTCGCGGTGCGATCATCGACCGCGAGGGCCGGCGGGCACCAGGCATGACGATCGGCCGCCTCGGCGTACGCGGGCAGGACCCGCGGTCGCCGGGGCGGCCGATCCGCTCCACCCCATCGGCCGACCCCGCCGGGCGGCTGGCCGGACGGCAGCTACGCTGCACCATCGCTCGCACTCCAGGAGGTTGCGCTGAGACTCGAACTGCGCGGCATCACCAAGCGGTTCGGTGATCTGGTCGCCAACGACCACATCGACCTGACGGTGGAGCCTGGAGAGATCCACGCCCTGCTCGGCGAGAACGGTGCCGGCAAGTCGACCCTGATGAACGTGCTCTACGGGCTCTACCAGCCCGACGAGGGCGAGATCCTGGTCGACGGTCGCGCGCTGAAGCTGAGGGGGCCGTCGGACGCGATCGCGGCCGGGATCGGCATGGTGCACCAGCACTTCATGCTGGTGCCGGTCTTCACCGTCGCCGAGAACATCATGCTCGGCGCCGAGCAGGTCCGCGGCGGCATCGCCGGCTTCCTGGACCGCCGCCGGGCCCGACGCGAGGTCGCCGAGGTCTCCGAGCGGTACAACCTGCGCGTCGACCCCGACGCGATCGTCGAGGACCTGCCGGTCGGCATCCAACAGCGGGTGGAGATCGTCAAGGCGCTCACCCGCGACGTCGACCTGCTCATCCTCGACGAGCCGACCGCCGTGCTCACCCCGCAGGAGACCGAGGAACTGCTCACGGTCATGCGGTCGCTCAAGGCCGCCGGCAAGTCCATCGTCTTCATCACCCACAAGCTCGGCGAGGTGAAGGCGATCGCCGACCGGATCACCGTGATCCGGCGCGGAAAGACCGTCGGTACCGCCTCCCCGGAGGCGAGCCGGGACGAACTCGCCGCCCTCATGGTGGGCCGCAGTGTCCGGCTCACCGTGGACAAGCAGCCGGCCACCCCGGGCAAGCCGATCCTGCAGGTCGCCGGCCTGGTCGTCGACGACGACCGGCAGTGCCGCGTGGTCGACGGCGTCGATCTGACCGTACGCGCCGGCGAGGTGCTGGGCATCGCGGGCGTACAGGGCAACGGCCAGACCGAGCTGATCGAGGCGATCATGGGCCTGCGGCCGACGCTCGCCGGTTCGGTGACCCTCGACGGCGAGCAGATCCACGGCTGGTCCACCAAGAAGGTGCTCCGCGCCGGGGTCGGCTACGTGCCCGAGGACCGCAGCGTCGACGGCCTGGTCAAGGAGTTCTCCGTGGCGGAGAACCTGGTCCTCGACATCTACGACCGGCCACCGTTCGGCAAGGGCCTGGCCCTGCGGCCGGACGCCATCGCGAGATCGGCGCGGGAGCGGATCGCGCAGTTCGACGTGCGTACCTCGTCGGCCGAGGCGCCGGTGGGCACCCTCTCCGGCGGCAACCAGCAGAAGGTGATCGTGGCCCGGGAACTGTCCCGGCCGCTGAAGCTCTTCATCGCCGCCCAGCCGACCCGTGGCGTCGACGTGGGCTCGATCGAGTTCATCCACTCCCGGGTCATCCGGGAGCGGGACGTCGGCACCGCCGTCATGGTCGTCTCCAGCGAACTGGACGAGGTGATCGGGCTGGCGGACCGGATCGCGGTGATGTACCGCGGGCGGATCATCGGCATCGTCGGCCCGGACACGCCACGGGAGGAGATCGGCCTGCTGATGGCCGGCATCACTCCGGACCGCGCCGGGACCACCCCGACCGGCGACACTCCGGCCGTCGCCCCCGAGATCCCTGGCAACGAGGACACGGAATGACCAATTCCCACCCGGTGTCGGGCTCCCCGGACAAGGAGCCGGCGACCGAACCAGCACTGGCCGAGGCGGCCGGGGCCGACCGCGCCACCACCATGACCGCCCCGAGGCGGCCCGAGGAGCCCCGCCCCTCGCTGGGCCGGCTGTTCCTGGACAACCTCTGGGCGGCCAACACGGTCACCGTGACGGTGCTCTCGTTGTTGCTGGCCATGCTGATCGGCGCGATCCTGATCATCGTGTCGGACCCGGAGGTGCTGGCCACCTACGGTTACCTCACCGCGCGTCCGGCCGACGCGGTCACCTCGTCCTGGGCGGTGGTCAGCGAGGCGTACGCGAACCTGTTCAAGGGCGCGGTCTTCGACCCGGAGGCGAGCGGCTTCACCGCCGCCCTGAGCCCGATCTCCGAGACGCTCACGTACACCGCGCCGCTGGTCTTCACCGGCCTGTCGGTGGCGCTGGCCTTCCGGGGTGGCCTGTTCAACATCGGCGCCCAGGGCCAGGCGACCATCGGTGTCATCCTGGCCGCCGTCGCAGGTTTCGCGCTGCCGCTGCCCCCCGTGGTGCACCTGCTCGTCGCGCTGCTCGCCGGTGCGGTCGGCGGTGCGGTCTGGGGCTTCGTCCCGGGCATCCTCAAGGCGCGGGCCGGTGCGCACGAGGTGATCAACACGATCATGCTCAACTACGTCGCGGTCTACTTCCTCTCCTGGATCATCGTCCAGAGCGGGGTGCAGAGCCCGGGTCGGGCCGACGCGATCAGCAAGCCGGTCGACCCCTCGGCCCAGTTGCCCCGGCTGCTCGGCGACAACCTGCGGGTGCACGCGGGCATCCTGCTCGCGGTGCTGGCCACCTGGTTCGTCGCCTGGCTGCTCAACCGCTCCACGCTCGGCTTCGAGCTGCGTGCGGTGGGTGCCAACCCGGACGCCGCACGGACCGCCGGCATCAGCATCACCAAGACCTACGTGCTGGTCATGGTGATCGCCGGCGTGCTCGCCGGGCTCGGCGGCAGCCAGATGGTGCTCGGCACCACCGCCACCGCGCTGACCCCACTGGTGGTGGCCCAGATCGGCTTCGACGGCATCCTGGTGGCGCTGCTCGGCCGGGTGAAGCCGTGGGGCGTGCTGCTGGCCGCGCTGCTCTTCGGCGCGTTGCAGGCCGGCGGCAACCGGATGCAGTCGTACTCCGGGATCTCACTGGAGCTGGTCACCGTGCTCCAGGCGCTGATCGTCATCTTCATCGCCGCGCCGGCCCTGGTGAAGGCGATCTTCCAGCTCCGGGCCGCCCGGGCCGCCCGGCTGCAGACGAGCCTCGCGAAGGGTTGGTGAGGCATGTCCACCACGGCTGTTCCCGACGTCGCCGTCGCCCCGGTCGACCAGGGCTTCTGGACCCGACACCGGAAGATCGGCGCGGTCCTGCTCGCGCTGGGCCTGCTCGCCACCGTGCTGTTCGGGGCGCTCGCCACCGGCCAGCAGGCGCGGTTCACCCTCAGCGAGACCGAGGGCGGCGCGGCGCTGGAGATCAACGGCACCGTCGGCGCGATCCTGTTCGGCGTCGTCACCCTGCTGGCCGGCGGCGCGCTGCTGGCCGGCGTGCCGAAGCGCTGGTTCACCCTGGTGCTCGGCGTCGGCCTGCTCACCTTCGTGCTGAGCTTCCTCTGCTGGCAGGTCTCGGCCGCCCCCGAGGGCCGCAACTTCATGCCCCTGGTCAACGTGGTCCGAGGCACCTTCATCCTGGCGCTGCCACTGATCTTCGGCGCGCTGGCCGGTGTGCTCTGCGAGCGCTCCGGCGTGGTCAACGTGGCCATCGAGGGGCAGCTGCTGATGGGCGCCTTCAGCGGCGCGCTCTTCGGCAGCATCTCCGGCAGCGTCTGGGTCGGCCTGGTCGCCGCGGCGGTCGGTGGCGCGTTCATCTCACTGCTGCTGGCCGTGTTCGCCATCCGCTACCTGGTCGACCAGGTGGTCATGGGCATCGTGCTCAACCTGCTGGCGGTCGGCGTCACCGGCTTCCTCTACGAGCGGTTGATGCAGACCAACGCGGAGCGGTACAACAGCGCTCCCCGGTTCTCCAACTGGGAGATCCCGCTGCTCTCCGACATCCCGCTGCTCGGGCCGGCCCTGTTCCGCGGCAACCTCTTCCTCTACCTCGGATTGCTGTTGGTGCTGGTCATCCACATCGCGTTGTTCCGTACCCGGTGGGGGCTGCGGACCCGCTCGGTGGGCGAGCACCCGACGGCGGCCGACACGCTGGGTGTGAACGTGCTGCGGCTGCGGTACCGCAACGTGATCATGGCCGGCGTGGTCGCCGGCATCGGCGGGGCGTCGTACACGCTGGCCCTCTACACCTTCACCAAGAACATGATCGGCGGTAAGGGCTTCATCGCCCTGGCCGCGTTGATCTTCGGCCGGTGGAGCCCGACCGGCGCGCTGCTGGCGGCGCTCTTCTTCGGCTTCGCCGACCAGCTCGCCACCTACCTCGGTGCGATCGGCAGCGCCATCCCGAGCCAGTTCCTGGCGATGCTGCCGTACCTGGCGACGATCCTGGCCGTGGCCGGGCTGGTCGGCCGGGTCCGGGCGCCGGCGGCGGACGGCAAGCCGTACATCAAGGGCTGATTCACGCCGCTGGCGACGCAACGCGCCCGACATCCCGTTCAAGCAACGTGCCCGGCCGGTGACGTCACGTCACCGGCCGGGCACGGCTGTCCGCCGTCCCGTCAGTCGCCGTAGAAGGCGACCGGGTCGAGCGCCGTCAACGCGATCCAGCCGGGAAGGGGCGGTGCCACGGGGTCCGTCGCCCCGCCGCGCAAGCCGACGGCGAGCGCCGGGCGCTCGTCGATCTGCTGGGCCAGGGCATAGAGGGTGGCCAGGATATGCACGCAGGGACGCTTACGGCTGCGGCAGGCGCACTCGGCTCGCAGCTCGTCCAGTCCGGCCGCGACGGGGATGCCCTCCTGCCGCAGGTCCGCCTCGAACGAGTCGGAGAGGTCTCCGGCGATCAGCACCGGATGCTCCGCGAGCGACTTCTCCAGTAGCCGCCGCACCTGGGCCTGAGTCTGTGGTGACCAGAGCGGCACGTCGATGTGAACAGGTTGCACCGCGTCGGCGGCAGAAACCCGTGCCTCGATCCGGCCCGGTTCGGTGGTCAGTTCGACGGCGTGGTTGCGAGCGAGGGTGCGCGCCCTGGGCAACAGGGCGTTCGGGCCGGAGGCGGCGATCGCGGCGACGCTGCGTACCCAGGCGCGTCCCCAGGGGGTGGAGCCGAACTCGGCCGCAATCATGCCAGCGCTCCTGAATCGAGATCGATGACGGCGTGCAGTTCTTCGTCGGAGAGGCGCGCCAGGGCGGCGTCGGTTCTGCCCAAGGCGATCTTGGCGAAGCCACGCTTGTTCTCGTGCATCGCGGCGATGTGGTCCTCCAGCGTGCCGCCGGTGACCAGCGTGTGCACCGTGACGCCGCGCCGCTGACCAATCCGGTGCGCCCGGTCGGTGGCCTGCTCCTCTACCGCCGGGTTCCACCAGCGGTCGTAGTGCATGACGTGGGTGGCCCGGGTCAGGTTGAGGCCGAAACCGGCGGCGCGCAGGCTCAGTAGCAGGACCGGCGGCGCGTCCGCGCTCTCCTGGAAATCGCGGACGAGTTCTTCGCGGCGGCCGGCGGAAAGCCCGCCGTGTAGGAACGGGGTCGGGCCGGCGCCGAGAGTCTCGGTCAGGTGATCGGCCAGCAGCTCGCCCATGGCGCGATACTGGGTGAAGACCAGTGCTCGCTCCCCATCGTCCACGATCTCTGCCAGCATCTCGGCGGCCCGGTCGAACTTGCCGGATCGGCCCAGCTCGGCCTTCTCCTCCCGCAGGTACTGGGCAGGATGGTTGCAGATCTGCTTCAACTCGGTGAGCAGCGCGAGAACCCGGCCCCGTCGGGCGATGCCGACGCCGAACCCGTCGGAGAACGCCCGGTCCACCGCCTTCCGGTACAGCCGGGCCTGCTCGTCGCTGAGCGTGCACACCACGGTCGAGTACAGCTTTGGCGGCAGGTCGGCCGCGACGTCGGCCTTGGTACGGCGCAACAGGTGCGGCTGGATCAGCGTGTGGAGCGCCGCGGCGGCGGTGGCCGAACGCCGCTGCTCGATCGGTGTGACGAACAGCTGTCGGAACCGGTTACGGCTGCCGAGTAGCCCGGGGTTCGTCACGTGCAGGATGGCCCAGAGTTCGTCCAGGCGGTTCTCCACCGGCGTACCGGTCATGGCGATCGCCGCCGTGGCGGTGAGTTTCGCGGCCGCCCTGCTGACCTGGGCGTCCGGGTTCTTGATCTGCTGTGCTTCGTCGAGGATCACCACGTCCCACCGGGTCCGGGTCAGCGCGGTGTCCCGGCGCAGCACCGGATAGCTCGTGATCACGACGGCACCGGGCGGGACGGTGCTCGGCAGTTTCCGTTGTGCGCCGTGGTGACTGACCACCACCGTGTCCGGCGAGAAGCGGGCCAGCTCCCGCCGCCAGTTGCCGATCAGCGAGGTGGGGCACACCACCAGGTGCGGCCCGACGGTCCGCCGGGAGGCGAGCAGGCAGATCGCCTGCAGTGTCTTGCCAAGACCCATCTCGTCGGCGAGCACCCCGCCTTGGCCGGAGCGGGGCCGTGCGGTGAGCCAGGCGACGCCGTGTTGCTGGTACGGCCGCAGTGTCGCGTGGATGGTGGTGGACCGCAGCGCGGCCCGAGCCCTCAGCGCCTGGCGGAATTCGGTGAGCAACACGGTGGGGGTCACGATCGCCGTGCCTTCGGCGTTGAGCGCGCCGTGCGCGGCCGCCGGCATCCGCTCACCCAGTGCGGCGAAGGCGTCGTCGTCGTCCAGCATTCGGACGGCCTCGCGCCAGGTCCGCAGGGAGGCGCTCTCCTCGTCCGGCGGTACGGGCGTGCGCAGGGCGTGCACCGCCGAGTCGAGGTCGACCAGGCGAACCGGGACGGTGGCCGCGCGGACCCGGCTTCCGTCCGCGACGGCCAGCCGGCAGGTGCCGGGCCGCCCGGCCGGCAACCCATGCTCCTGGACCGCCTGCTCCAGGAGCTGCACTCCCCACCAGGCCATCGCGTTCTCGTTCGGAACGAAGGTCGCTTGCAGCCGCCCCGGGAGCGGAACGGCGTCCGGTTCGGATGCCACGCCCGCGCGGGGCGTGGCGGGCTGCAGTGGGTTTGCCGCGACAGGCACTGGAGCTCCTTTCGAGGCCAGCGGTACACTGATTTCAGTGCATCATGCAACAGTTGCGCGACGCACATTAGTCACCGGGGGTGATTCGAGTCAAATGCCAAGCAGCACGCAACATGGGCAGATTTCCGGCCCTTCTCTCACCGATCAGGTCATCGACGCGTTGCCGGACTGGATCACGCACCTGATCCAGATCAACAGCTTGGTCGCCGACCGGATGGGCCTGGTCGTGACCGATTTCCACTGCCTGCACGTCTTGCAGCAGGACGGGCCGACCACCACCGGGGCGCTGGCCAACCGTGTGGGCCTGACCCCTGGTGCCGCCTCCCGGATGGTGGACCGGCTGGTGGCCGCCGGTTGTGTGAAGCGGGTTTCGGACGCCGCGGACCGACGGCGGGTCCTGGTGGAGGCGACGGACGAGGGGCTTGAGCGGGCCAACGCCCACTATGCCGGGCTTACCGCGCGCACCCGCGAGGATCTGGCGGCCTTCGGTGAGGACCAACTCCGGGCGCTACTGCAGTTCATCCGGTTGTCCGAGTGCAGCGCGCTGGCGGAGGTCCGGCGCCTGCGGGCGGAGAGGTGACGGTCCGTGCCTCGGTGCCTGGTGACGCTCCGTTGAAGCTGTCCAGTCGCCATCCGGCAGAATGATGGGATGACGGAGATCGACTGGGAGCGGCTGCGGGTCGCCGCCACCGAGGTGATGCGGCACGCGTACGTGCCGTACTCCAAGTTCCCGGTCGGCGCGGCCGCCCTGGTCGACGACGGCCGGATCGTGGTCGGCTGCAACGTGGAGAACGCCGGCTACGGCGTCACCCTGTGCGCCGAGTGCGGGGTGGTCAGCGCGCTGCACGCCACCGGCGGCGGTCGGCTGGTCGCCATGTCCTGCGTGGATGCCACCGGCGAGCCACTCATGCCCTGCGGCCGGTGCCGGCAGCTGCTCTGGGAGAACGGCGGCCCGGAGTGCCTGGTCGAGACGAAGGACCGGCCGCTGCGGATGGCCGAACTACTGCCGCACGCCTTCGACGTGGCCGACCTGGAGGCGGTCACCGGGGAACGCCCGGTGCCGGTGGTGCCGGACCGGCTGGCCGCCTGGCGGGGCCGGGGCACCGTCTTCGTCCACCCCGACCTCTCCGCCGGCCAGCAGGTCTGGACGGCGTACTGGGAGCGGTCGGCGGGCGACGTGAACGCCGAGACCGGGGTGCTGGAGGAGGGCCCGAGCTGGGACGACCCGGCCGAGGCAATCACCTGGGGACTGGCCCGGACGCCCCGGGTGGTGGTGGTCGACGCGTCGGGCACCATCTTCTGGGCCGGCGAGGGGGAGCCGCCGATGGAGATACCAATCCGGTGGTCTGCTTCTTGAGCCTGGGCAATGGGCCCGACCGCGGTTCGGTATCCGCAACGACTGGAGAAAGATCAGCTGATGAGTGCGTTCACGGCGGTTGACGTCATCCGGACCAAGCGGGACGGGGGAATGCTGAGCGAGGCCCAGATCGACTGGGTCGTCGACGCGTACACCCGGGGGCTGGTCGCCGACGAGCAGATGTCGGCGCTGGCCATGGCGATCCTGCTGCGCGGCATGACCGCGCCGGAGATCGCCCGGTGGACGGCCGCGATGATCGCCAGCGGCCAGCGGCTGGACCTCTCCGCGGTGGCCCGCCCGACGGTCGACAAGCACTCCACCGGCGGCGTCGGCGACAAGATCACCCTGCCGCTCACCCCGCTCGTCGCCGCCTGCGGCGCCGCCGTGCCCCAGTTGTCCGGGCGCGGCCTGGGCCACACCGGCGGCACGCTGGACAAGCTGGAGTCGATCCCCGGCTGGCGGGCCGCGATCGGCAACGACGAGTTCATCGCCCAACTCCGGGACGTCGGCGCGGTGATCTGCGCGGCGGGCGAGGGGCTGGCCCCGGCGGACCGCAAGCTGTACGCGCTGCGTGACGTCACCGGCACGGTCGAGGCGATCCCGCTGATCGCCAGTTCGATCATGAGCAAGAAGATCGCCGAGGGCACCGGCGCGCTGGTGCTCGACGTGAAGGTCGGCTCCGGCGCGTTCATGAAGTCCGTCGACGACGCCCGGGAACTGGCCCGCACCATGGTCGAGCTGGGCGGCGCACACGGCGTACGGACCGTCGCCCTGCTCACCGACATGTCCACCCCGCTCGGTCTGACCGTCGGCAACGCGGTCGAGGTGACCGAGTCGGTGGAGGTGCTGGCCGGCGGCGGCCCGGCCGACGTGGTGGAGCTGACCCTGGCGCTGGCCCGGGAGATGCTGGACGTGGCCGGCCTGCCGGACGCCGACCCGGCCGCCGCGCTGCGCGACGGGCGGGCGATGGACGCCTGGCGCGCGATGATCCGTGCCCAGGGCGGCGACCCCGACGCCCCGATGGCGACCGCCAACGAGGTCGAGGTGGTCCACGCCCAGTCCGACGGCTTCGTCGAGTCGGTCGACGCGTACGCGATCGGGGTGGCCGCCTGGCGGCTCGGCGCCGGCCGGGCCCGCAAGGAGGATCCGGTCAGTGCCGCCGCGGGTGTCGTGCTGCACAAGCGACCCGGCGACCCGGTGCGGGTCGGGGACCGGCTCTACGAACTCCGTGCCGACCAGGCGACCCGCATCCCGGCGGCCCGGGCCGAGGCCGAGCGGGCGGTCCGGGTCGCGTCCGTCGCGCCGGCCCCGTCGCCGCTGGTGATGGAGCGGATCGGCTGACCGGAAAGGACGGGACCGTGCGCGTATCCGCCCCCGACCCGCGGGAAGTGCGTGAGGCCAGCCTGGACGAGTTGTCCCGGCTGGGCCTGCCCCTGCCGCCCGCCCAGTTTCCGCTGGTGTGGGAACCGGGCGACGAGATAGAGCTGCGCCCCACCGTCGAGATCGAGGCGCGGATCGCCGTCCTGCACCTCATTTTGGCCCGGTGCTTCGGCATGCCGCCGCGGGCGGCGGTGGAGTGGCTGCTCGCCTCCCACCTGACCGAGATGGTCACCCCGCCGGAGTGGGAGTTCGTGACGGCCGGCACGGGCGACCACCGCTCGTTCGTGCTGCACCACGACGCGCTCTTCGCGCTGGCCTGGGTGCTCGGGCTGACCAGGCAGCTCGACCCCACGATTCCGGTGGACGAGCGGCTGGTGGAGCGGATGCCGCACATCGCCGGCGGGGAGCTTTTCGGCCAGTGGCAGGCCCGCATCCTGGCCGCGCCCCAGCATCCGGCGGACGCCGCCGCCCTGCTCGACCTGCACTACTGCCTGGACTGGGCGTACCTGGAGACGGAGAAGGTCGGCGGGCGGCTGCCCGGCCTGGTGGACGCCAACGCCATCGGGCAGCGCCGCTGGGCGCTGGAGTGGGCGGTGGTGCTGCGCGGGCCGTACCACGAGGAGCCGCCGGGCTGGGAAGAGGTCGACCTGTCCACCTGAGTCAGCGGGGACGCCACACGGTCAGCCGCACCTCGGCGGTGACGGCGACCGGCTGGGGGAGCCCCGCTATCCGGGCGGCCAACCGGGCCGGGTCGGTGTGCCAGGCGCTCGGGCCCATCCCGACCAGGGTCGCCACCTCGTCACCGGTGAGCGCGAGCCGCGCGGTGTGCACCTCGTCGCCTACCGGGGTGAAGTGGTCGGCGAGACTGTCGGCGACCCGGTCCGCCTTGGCCGGGTCGACCCGGAGCAGGCCGAGCGCGTCGACCAGTTCGGCGAGGTGCGCCCCGGTGGGGGTGACCACCAGCAGCGCTCCGGCCGGGTCGAGCACCCGGTGGAACTCGGTGCCGTTGCGCGGTGCGAAGACGTTGAGCAGCACGGCGGCGGAGGCGTCGGCCAGAGGCAGCCGCTGCCAGGTGTCGGCCAGCGCGGCGGCGGCGCGGGGGTGGGCGCGGGCCGCGCGGCGCAGCGCCGGCTTGGAGACGTCCAGGGCCAGGCCGACGGCGCCGGGCAGCGCCGCCAGCACCGCCGCGAGATGCCGGCCGGTGCCCGCCCCGGCGTCCACCACCAACGGGTACGCCCCGCCGCCCGGCTGCCCGTCCGGCCGGTCGCCGGTGGGTTCCGGGTCGATGATCCGGGTGGCCGCCTCGGCGAGCGCGGCGGAGACGACGTCGTAGTGCCCGGCGGCCAGGAAGTCCGTCCGGGCGGCCACCATCGCGGCGGTGTCCCCGACGTGCGGGGCACGACCGGTGAGCAGGTTGACGTACCCCTGCCGGGCGACGTCGAAGGTGTGCCGGCGCGGGCAGCGCAGCGCACGGGTGTCGGAGGCCGGGGCCAGCGGTTCGGCGCAGACCGGGCAGCGCAGCCGGGCGAGCACCCGTGGATGCGCCCCGGCCCAGGATCGTTCGGGCGGGCGCGGCGCGGTCACCCGGTGAGCCTACGTGAGCGGATCAGGAGCCCCGGCCGGGCGCGCGGCTGCCACTGGTCCCGCCGGCCGGGTGCCACCCGGGGGTGAGCCCGTCAGCTTCTACGCTGACGACATGTCAACCAGATTGTGGGAGCTGTTCGGAGAACGGGGTCGCGGCGTGCTGGCGACCCTGCGTCGCGACGGCCGGCCCCAGCTGTCCAACCTCGACTACCTCGCCGAGCCGGGCCTGATCCGCTGCTCGACCGTCGGCGACCGCGCCAAGGCGCGCAACCTGCGCCGCGACCCCCGGGCCAGCTTCCACGTCACCACCGCCGACGGCGGGGCGTACGCCGTCGCCGAGGGCCTGGCCACCCTCACCCCGCCCGCCGCAGCCGAGGACGACGCGACCGTCGAGGAGCTGGTCGAGGTCTACCGCCGGATCCGGGGCGAGCACCCCGACTGGGCGGAGTACCGGGCGGCGATGGTCGCCGACGGCCGGGTGGTGATCCGGCTGGCCGTCGAGCGGGTCTACGGCTGGAAACCCTGAGCTGGACCACGGTCGCGCCCCGTGCCGCGACAGTGGACCCGGTCGACGGGTCGGCTCAGCGGGGCGTGCTCGCGCCCGGAGTCGGCTCGTCGAACGACCGGTACGCCCCGGCCACCACGCAGCCCGGCCCGGGCAGCCGGTAGAACGCCCAGCCCGAGAGGTAGCTGCCGTTCACCTCCTGCTGGCGCAGATGCACCGCGAGCATCAGCCCCGCCGGGATCCGGTCCGGGTGGATCACCAGCAGCCCGGCCTCGGGACTGTTCAAGGTCACGGCGGCGTCCGGCCCGAATACGGCGGAAATATCCTGTCGTACCTCGGTGCCCCGGTCCTCGGGCGGGCAGGCCGCCTCCGGCCGGGTCTTAACCAGCGTCGCCCGGACCCCGGTCCGGCGCAGCGCCTCGTTGATCCGGGCCGGGTCGGCGGCGTCGGCCAGGGTCACCGTGACTGTGCCGTCGGAGGCCGACGCGCTCGCCGACGGCGTCGTCCCCGCAGGTGCCTGCGGGCGGCCGGCGACCACCGCCGCCGTGCCGGCCGCGGCCAGCGTCGCGAGCCCGACGGCGACGACGGCCAGGCGACGCCGCGCCGGGGTCACCGATCGCGGGCGCGCCGGGGCGATCTCCCGCAGCAGCGCGTCACGGCGTACCCGGACCCGCTCGGCGGGCAGGTGCGGCAGGTCCGGGCGGAGTGGACTGTGATCCATCGGGGCGGTCCTCCATCGTGAGATCGGCGAGCACGCCGGTGCGCAGCTGACGGTGCGCCCGGGCCAGGCGGGACTTGACGGTGCCCAGTGGGATGCCGAGCGTGAGCGCGGCCTCGGCCTGGGTCTGCCCGAGCCAGACGCAGGCCTCCACCACCTCCCGGTCCCGGCGGGCGAGCCCGGCGAGGTGGCGGTGCACGGCGGCGACCCGGCGCTCGGCGTCCACCCGCTCGGCCACCGCCTCGGCGTGGTCGGCGGCGGGTTCGGGCGGCGGCACCCGGTCCAGTGCGGCCCGGTGCCGGCGCAGCGACCGGTGGTGGTTACGGCTGACGCCCAGCGCGATGCCGTAGAGCCAGGGCAGGACGCTCGCGCCGTACGGCACCACCGCCCGTCTTCGCCGCCAGGCCTCCAGGAACACCACCGAGACCAGGTCCTCGGCGGCCGACCAGGATCCGGTCCGCCGCAGGCAGTAGCCGAACACCGCGTCGGCGTGCCGCTCGAAGAGCGTGCCGAAGGCCGTGGTGTCGCCGTCGAGGCTCCGGGCCCAGAGCTCTCGGTCGTCAGTCATGTCGCGCCCTCCCTGCCCCTGTCATGTCCGTACGGGGCGGGGCGGTTCACGCCGCTGCGCCGGCCCGGCGGTCCCGTCCCGGCACCGGTCGGGGGCTGACTAGGGTCTGAGCATGGTCGCAATCCGATACGAGGACATCGTCAAGGTCCCGAAGGCGCTGCTGCACGATCATCTCGACGGCGGGCTGCGGCCGGCGACGATCGTCGAACTGGCCGCCGAGGCGGGCCACGAACTGCCCACCACCGACCCGGAGGCGTTGGGTCGCTGGTTCGCCGAGGCGGCGAACTCCGGCTCGCTGGAGCGTTATCTGGAGACCTTCGCGCACACGGTGGCCGTCATGCAGACCGCGCCGGCGCTGCGCCGGGTGGCCCGGGAGTGCGCGCTGGACCTGGCCGCCGACGGGGTGGTCTACGCCGAGGTGCGTTTCGCTCCCGAGCAGCATCTGGAACGGCACCTCACCCTCGACGAGGTGGTGGCGGCGGTGGTGGCCGGTTTCGCCGAGGGCAGTGCGCAGGCCGCCGAGGCCGGCACGCCGATCCGGATCGGGACCCTGTTGACCGCGATGCGGCATGCCGCCCGTTCGCAGGAGATCGCCGAGCTGGCCGTCCGGCACCGGGACACCGGGGTGGTCGGCTTCGACATCGCGGGTGCCGAGGCGGGCTTCCCACCCACCCGGCACCTGGACGCCTTCGAGTATCTGCAACGGGAGAACTTCCACTTCACCATCCACGCCGGTGAGGCGTTCGGGCTGCCGTCGATCTGGCAGGCCATCCAGTGGTGCGGCGCCGACCGGCTCGGCCACGGTGTACGCATCGTGGACGACATCACGCCCGGCCCACGGCCGGTGCTGGGCCGGCTGGCCGCGTACGTCCGGGACAAGCGCATCCCGCTGGAGTTGTGCCCGTCGTCGAACGTGCAGACGGGCGCGGTCGTGTCGATCGCCGACCACCCGATCGGCCTGCTGCGCGACCTTCGCTTCCGGGTGACGGTGAACACCGACAACCGGCTGATGAGCGGCACCTCCATGTCCCGGGAGATGGCGCTGCTGGTGGAGGCCTTCGGTTACGGCTGGAAGGAACTCCAGTGGTTTACCATCAACGCGATGAAAAGCGCCTTCATCCCGTTCGACGAGCGGCTGGAAATCATCGATCAGGTGATCAAGCCGGCGTACGCGAAGCTGCTGGGCTGATCAGTGGCGCGGGTGGCCGGCGACCATGGCGGCCACCCGCCGCAGGATCTCGTCGGCCGGGGCCGCCTCGGCTCCCAGGCCGGTCTGCCGACGCAGCACCGCCGGCTCGGCACGCAGCAGCGCCACCCCGCGCCGGAGCAGCACCTTCGGTGCCTTGCGCTGCTCGGCGAGATCGCGGGCGAACCGGCGGAGAAACGTCGTCGCCCGGGGGCGGCGCAGGGCGTACGCGCCGGCCAGCAGCCCTCGGCGCCGGCACTCCCCGACGATTTCGGCGGCGAATATCCCTTCGGCGATGAAAAGTGGCGATCCGGCCACGTCGCATACCCGGGTGGACACCCTCCGGTCGGCACCGATCGCATAAACCGGCACTTCGGCCTTGCCGTCCTGGGCCAGTCGGGCAATTGTCTCCACGGCCGTCACGGCATCCCAGGAGTGCGGTGAATCCCAGTCGACCTGTCCGTTGTGGTGCGGCAACGTAGGGTCATCGCCGTCCTTGTAGAAGTCGTCCAGGCAGAGCACCGGAAGTCCGGTTCGCTGCGCTATGTACGACTTTCCGGAGCCGGACGGGCCGGCGAGGAGGACAACGCGGTGAGGGTATTCCATAACTTTTTGTAACTCCGGCCGGACGGAACGCTATCAAATGGCATCAACATCTCATCACACCCTCAGGGACGGCCGGCCTGGGCTTTCTCTTTCCGAAGCGGCGTGATGGAATCTCGGGGGTCCGACCCGCCGGGTCGGTCGCTGGGCGTTGCCCGGGGCAACGCGGGCACGCTGCAATCGCGAGGGCGGTGACGTGAGCAAACGGCCAAAGACGGCGGGCTCCTTCCTGTCGCGTCTGAGCCGACCGGCCGGTCGGCTTCGCGACATGCCGATCTGGTCCAAGCTCGGTCTGATCATGATCGTGCCGACCATCGCTACAGTCGTGGTCGGCACCAGTGGCCTGGTCGACAACCTGCAGACGCTCAACAACGCCAACCGGGCCGGTGACCTGGCGAACCTCGTCGGCTACTCCGGTGACCTGGTCAACAGCCTGCAGGACGAGCGGACGGCCGCGGTGCTGCTGCTGGGTGCCCCCAAGGGGCAGGTCCGGGAGCAATACCAGGAGGCGTACAACCGGGTCAACCTCAGGGTCGACCAGTCCAAGGTGCCCTACCTGCAACAGCGGGCCCAGCTCGAGGATCTCCCGGGCAGCCTGGACACCCTGCTCGACCGGATCGACCAGGAGCTGACCGACCTGCCGGGCACCCGCAGCCAGGTCTTCAACGGCAAGCTCGCGATCAGCGACGCCGTCGGGTCGTACCAGGGAATGATCAACCAGTTGATCAGCGTACGCGACTCGGTCACCCAACTCGCCGGCGACAACGAGCTGAGCGACCGGATGCGGGCCGCCACCTCCGTCGCCCGCGCCAAGGAGTTCCTGTCGCTGCGCCGCGTCGCGGTGCACCAGGTGCTCATCCAGAAGGCGTACATCTCGCCGCTGCGGCGTGACTACATCGCCAGCCAGACCGGTCAGGCGCTCGCCCTGCAGAACTTCCAGGCGGTGGCGACCCGCGCCGAGCGGGAGTTCTTCGACCAGACCGTCGCCGGCGCCGACCGCCGCCAGGCGGACAACTACAGCGGCTGGATGGACAGCCGGTCCAGCGAGAGCATCGCCGGGGTGCCGTTCGGGCCCGACCAGTGGGACGCGGCGATGACCGCCAACGCCAGGCTGTTCCGTACCGTCGAGATCAAGCTCGACGGCGACGTGGTCGGCGACGCCGACGCGCTCCGCTCCGGCGTGCAGCGCACGGTCTTCCTCCAGACCGGCCTGCTGCTGAGCATGCTGCTGCTGGCCATCCTCTTCGCGTACCTGGTCGCCCGGTCGATGGCCCGCTCCCTGCGCGACCTGCGCCAGGGCGCGCTGTCCATCGCCCAGCACGGTCTGCCGCAGGCGGTGGCCCGGCTGCGTGACCCGCAGGTCATCGGGCAGCTCTCCCCGGCCCAACTGGCCAACCAGATCGCCGAGCCGCTGCCGGTCCGCAGCAAGGACGAATTCGGGCAGGTGACCGAGGCGTTCAACGCGGTCCACCTGGAGGCGGTCCGCACCGCCGCCGAGCAGGCCGCGCTGCGTTCCTCCGTCGCGACGATGTTCGTCAACCTCGCCCGCCGCTCGCAGATCCTGGTCGACCGGCTGATCGGCCACCTCGACCGCCTGGAGCGCGGTGAGGAGGACCCGGACCGCCTCGCCGAGCTGTTCCAGCTCGACCACCTGGCCACCCGGATGCGCCGCAACGACGAGAACCTGCTGGTCCTCGCCGGTGCCGACTCCACCCGCGTGCAGCGCGAGCCGGCCGCCCTGATCGACGTGCTGCGCGCCGCACAGTCCGAGGTCGAGCACTACACCCGCATCGAGTTCGGGATCATCGACCGGGACATCGAGGTCTCCGCCCACGCCGTCAACGACATGGTGCACCTGGTCGCCGAGCTGTTCGACAACGCGACCGCCTTCTCGCCGCCGGACTCGCAGGTCATGGTCGAGGCACGCCGGATCGGTGACCGGTCCACCCTCTACGTGGAGGACCGCGGCATCGGCATCAGCGCCGAGCAGTTGGCCGACCTCAACGAGCGGCTCTCCACGCCGCCCCAGGTCGACGTCGCGGTCTCCCGGATGATGGGTCTGGTCGTGGTCGCCCGGCTGGCGTCCCGGCACGGCGTCAAGGTCGAGCTGCGTCCCGGCTCCGACCGTGGCACCGTCGCCGAGGTCACCATGCCCGCCTCCGTGCTGGTGCCCCGGGCACTTGCCGGTCGCGGGCCGCAGGCCAGCGCGCTGCCCGTCAGCGGCCCCGCCGGTGGTGCGCAGACCGGTTCGTTCCCCGGCTTCGGCCCCCCCGCCGCGCCGCAGCC
>NZ_SMKF01000055.1 GCF_004348325.1 Micromonospora sp. KC213
ATCCTGACCCTCCGCCCGGCTACCCGAAGGAGCCCTCATGGCGCTGTTGACCGTCGCCGTCGTCCTGGTCGCCGCGCTCGGCCTGCTCAACCTGGTGCTGCTGCTCGGCGTGGTCCGGCGGCTGCGCGAGCACACCGACCTGCTCAACGACCGCCAGTCCCAGCCTCCCGAGGTGATGCTGGAGGTGGGCTCCATCCCCGGCGACTTCGTCTCCACCACCGTGCGGGGCGAGGTGCGCACCCGCGCCGACATCCCGCCGATGACGCTGGTGGCGTTCCTGACGCCGAGTTGTGAGCACTGCGAGGAGCAGGTGCCGCTGCTGATCGACCGGGCGCGGACCATGCCGGGCGGGGCGGAGCACGTCTGGGTCGTGGTGGTCGGCAAGGGCCCGGACACCGAGCCGTACGCGGCGCAGTTCGCCGGGCTGGCCACGGTCTTCGTCGAGCCGGGCAGCGGCCCGCTGCCGATCGCGTTCGGGGTCAAGGGCTTTCCGGCCTTCGGTCTGCTCGACGAGCGGGGGATCGTCGCGTCCACCGCGTTTGGTATCGCCCGTCTGGACCTGCCGGTGATGCGGTGACCGGCCCCCGGCTGGCCCCCGGTCGGGCCGTCCGGCACGCCGGGAAGGCCCTCGGGCTCACCTGGCGGGCCGCACCCGCGGGCACGGCCGGGGACCTGCTGCTGGCCGTCCTGGCCGGGCTGACGCCGGTGCTGGTCGCCGGGTTGACCAAGCTGGTGCTGGACAGGCTCACCGGTGAACGGGCGGGGGGCGCGTCGCTGGCCCTGCTCGGCGTCGGTCTGGCGGTCACCGCCGCGGTAGGGGTGGTGCTGCCGCACCTGCGCGCGTACGTCGAGAAGGAACGGAACCGGGCGGTGACCCGGCTGGTGCGCCGCCGGCTGCACGACGCCGTGTTGCGGCTGGTCGGCCTGGTCCGCTTGGAGGACCCGGAGTTCCAGGACCGGTTGCAGGCCGCCCAGCAGACCGGACACCTGGGGCCGACCCAGCTCACCGGCAACGGCCTCGGCGCGGTGCAGAGCCTGTTCGCCCTCAGCGGCTTCCTCGGCGTCCTGCTGCTGCTCAGTCCGGTGATCGGGCTGTTGGTGCTGGCCGCGGCACTGCCCACGCTCTGGATGCAGCTGCGCCTCAACCAGGCTCGCGCGGCGATGGTGCTGCACCTGGAGCACTTCCAGCGGCGCGATCTGTTCTTCGCCCAGCTGCTGGTGGGCGTGCCCGCTGCCAAGGAAGTCCGGCTCTTCGGTCTGGGCCGGTTCTTCGGCGACCGGATGCTCGACGAACTGCATGGCATGCACCGGGTCGAGCAGCGGCTGGACCGTCGCGAGCTTCGGGCCCAGGGACTGCTCGGGATGCTCGGCGCCGCGGTGGCCGGCGCCGGTGTCATCTACACCGTGACGGCGGCCGCCGCCGGCCGGTTGACCCCCGGCGACGTGGTGATCTACCTGGCCGCCGTGCCCGGCGTGCAGGGGGCGCTGGGTGGTCTGGTCAGCCAGCTCGGCGCGATCCACCGGGCGCTGCTGCTGTTCGACCACTACGACCAGGTCTGCCGGGCGGAGCCGGACCTGCCGGTGCCGGCCGACGCCCGGCCGGTGCCGCCGCTGCGCGACGGCATCGAGCTGCGTGACGTGTGGTTCCGGTACTCGCCCCGGCACCCCTGGGTGCTGCGCGGGGTCGACCTCTTCCTGCCGGCCGGTGGGACCACCGCGCTGGTCGGGCTGAACGGCGCGGGAAAGAGCACGCTGGTCAAGCTGCTGTGCCGGTTCTACGACCCGGAGCGCGGCACGATTCGGTGGGACGGCACCGACCTGCGCGAGTTCGACCCGGCGGCGCTGCGGGAGCGGCTCGGGGCGGTCTTCCAGGACTTCATGCCGTACGACCTCTCTGCTGCGGAGAACATCGCCGTCGGTGACCTCACCGCCCGCGACGACCCTGGGCGGCTGCGGGCCGCCGCACGGCAGGCCGGCGCCGACGAGGCCCTGACCGCGCTGCCCCGGGGCTACGACACCCTGCTCACCCGGATCTTCTTCGACGGTCCGGACCGGGACGACCCGCAGGCCGGGGTGGTGCTCTCCGGTGGTCAGTGGCAGCGGGTGGCCCTGGCCCGCGGCTTCCTGCGCGCCGATCGGGACCTGCTCATCCTCGACGAGCCCAGCTCCGGCCTGGACGCCGAGGCCGAACACGACCTGCACGCCCGGCTGCGCGAGCTGCGCCGCGGACGTACCAGCCTGCTCATCTCGCACCGGCTCAACGCCGTCCGGGACGCGGACACCATCGTGGTGCTGGCCGACGGTCGGATCGCCGAGCGCGGCCGGCACGACGAGCTGCTGGCCGCGGGCGGTGGATACGCCCGCCTCTTCACCCTCCAGGCCCGCGGCTACCGGGAGGACGCTCCCGCGCCGACGTGACCCGGTGGCTGCTCGAGGGCGGCCAGCTCGGCGGCGTAGAGCCGGACCAGCTCGCTCATGCGGTAGCGGCCGGGCCCGGCCGGCTCGACGAGCTGCGCCGCTACCAGCCGGTCGAGCGCCCGTACGGCTTCCTCGGGCGGCGCGCCGGTCAGCGAGGCGGCCAGCTCGGCGGTGACCGGCCCGGTCCGGGCCCCGCCCAGCCGGCGGAACAGCGGCGCTGCCCAGCCGAGCCGGCGGTAGCTCGCGGTCAGCCGGGGGCGCAGCCCGGTCTCCGCGAGCCGGTAGCGCTCGTCGCGCAGCAGCCGGGCCAGCCGCGCCATCGACCAGTGTGGGCCCTCGGCGAGCCGGCGGACCGCGGTACGCAGCGCCAGCGGCAGCCCTTCGCAGAGCGCGACGACCGCCGAGGCGGCCCCCGGCTCCTCGTCCACCCGGCGGTCCCCGGCGGCGGCTCGCAGCAGGGCCAGCCCATCGCCGGGCGGCAGCGGGTCCAACCGCAGCGGCCGGACGTCCCCATCGGGCACCGGGCAGCGGCTGGTGACCAGCAGCGCGCATCCGCCGCGTACCGGGAGCAGGCCGTCGACCTGCGCCGGGTCGGCGACGTTGTCGAGCACCAGCAGCACCCGGCGGCCGAACAACAGCGACCGGACCAGGGCTCGCGCCTCGGCCAGACCGGCCCGCTCCGCCTCGTTCACGGCGCCCCCCAACGAGCGCAGCACCCGGGCCGCCACCTCGACGGGGGAGAGCGGCGTGCCGGCCACCGACCCGCCCAGGTCGAGGTGGAGTTGGCCGTCGGGGAAGGCATCCAGCACCTCGGCCGCCGCCCGCAGCCCGAGGGCCGACTTGCCGGCGCCGGCCATGCCGTACACGGTCGCGGTCACGGGGCTGTCCCGGGCGGCGCGCAGCGCGGCGCGCAGCCGGACCAGCTCGGCGTGCCGGCCGACGAAGGGCGCGGTGGAGCAGGGAAGCTCGTGCGGCACCGGCGCGGCCCGCGATCCCGCGGGCCGGTCCCGGGCGCGGACGGTCGGGCGGCCCGTGGACGGCGGTGAACCAAGATCGCGACGCCGGACCGCGCGGTACAGGTCGGTCAGCTCCGGGCCCGGAGTGATCCCCAACTCGCCGGCGAGGGACCGACACGCGGCCCGGTACGTCTCCAGGGCGGCGGCCTGGTCGCCGGCCCGGCACTGGGCGGTCATCAGCAGCGCCCAGGCCGGCTCGCGCAGCGGGTTCTCCGCCAGGTGCCCGCGCAGCAAGGCCAGCAGCGCCGAACTGCCGGGGTCGCCGAGGTCGAGCCGGCAGGCGGCGTACGCCTCCAGGGCGGCGCCCCGTTGCTCGCGCAGCCCGTCGAACGCCGAGGCGGTCGCCGGCCCGTACGGCGGTGGTAGGTCCGTCGCGGACCAGAGCGCCAGTGCCCGCTCCAGCAGCGGCGCCGCGACATCCGGCGCGCCACGGCTCCAGGCCGCCCGCCCCTCGGCGGCCAGCCGCTCGAACTCCGCCGCGTCCAGCTCACCCGGACCGACCCGGAGCCGGTAGCCGCCGTGTTGGGCGTGCAACCGGGTCGGCTCGTCGGGCGTGGCGAGTAGGCGGCGTAGCTGGCTGGCGTGGCTGCGCAGATTCGCCACCGCCGACGCCGGGGCCGGCCCGGCCCACAACTCCTCGCGCAGCCGCTCGACCGGCACCGCGCCGCCGGCGTGCAGCAGAAGGGTGACCAGCATGGCGGCGGGGCGGCCGGCGGGCAGGCGTAGCGGCCGACCGTCGCGGCAGACCCGGACCGGGCCGAGAATCTGGAACGTCAGCGCCAATGCGACCTCCGTCGTGTGCCCCCGCGGGCCGGTCTCCCGACCCCACACCATCGCGCAGCCGATTATGCCAGTCGATGTGTTGCCGCGAGGGCCGGCGGCTGCCGCCACGTTGACCGGTCCGCCGCCACTCCGGCGACGCGGGGTGTGGCTGGCCTCACCTCGATCATCACCATGCACCAGGCTGCATGACCTTGCAGGAGCCAATCGCTGCTGTTAACCTTCACTGCATAGTCATGCGGAGGTAGGTATGAGTATCCGAGTTGCGGTCGCCGGGGCGAGCGGCTACGCCGGAGGCGAGCTGATCCGCCTGGTCGCCGGGCACCCGGGGTTCGACCTGGTGGCCACCACCGCGCACAGCCGGGCCGGGCACCGGCTCGACGTCGTACACCCGCAGCTCGCCGGGCTGGACATGGTCCTCGGCGAGACGGACGCGGCGGCGCTGACCGACGCGGACCTGGTCTTCCTCGCCCTGCCACACAGCCAGTCGGCGGCTCTGGCCGCTCAACTCCCGCCCGAGGTGCGGATCGTCGACCTGGGCGCCGACCACCGCCTCGCCGACCCCGCCGCCTGGGCCAACTACTACGGCGGGTCGCACGCGGGGCAGTGGACCTACGGCCTGCCCGAGTTGCCCGGTCAGCGGGAGCTGATCGCCGGCTCCACCCGGGTGGCCAACACGGGCTGCTACGCCGCCGCGATCACCCTCGCGCTGGCCCCGCTGGTCGCCGCCGGCGCGGTCCGTCCCGCCGACGTGGTGGTCGTGGCCGCCTCCGGCACCTCCGGGGCGGGCCGGGCCGCCAAGGAACACCTGCTCGGCAGCGAGGTGATGGGCGACCTGTCGCCCTACAAGGTCGGCGCCCACCAACACGTGCCGGAGATCAAGCAGGCCACCGGGGCCACCAGCCTCTCCTTCACCCCCGTCCTCGCGCCCATGCCCCGCGGCATCCTGGCCACCGTCACCGCCGTCCCCACCGGCGACACCGACCCGCGGGCCGTGCTGGCCGAGGCGTACGCCGACGCGCCGTTCGTGCACCTGCTGCCCGAGGGTGCCTGGCCGCACACCGCCGCCACCGTCGGCTCGAACTCCTGCCACCTCCAGGCCGGCATCGACGCCGACTCCGGTCGGGTGATCGTGGTCAGCGCCATCGACAACCTCGGCAAGGGCGCGGCCGGGCAGGCCGTGCAGAACGCCAACCTGATGCTCGGTCTCCCCGAGACCACCGGCCTGTCGACCTTCGGAGTCGCACCATGACCGTCACCGTCCCCCGCGGCTTCCGGGCCGCCGGCGTCGCCGCCGGCCTGAAGACCGGCGGGGCCCCCGACGTGGCCCTCGTCGTCAACGACGGCCCCGACGCCGGGGCCGCCGGCGTCTTCACCGCCAACCGGGTCAAGGCCGCGCCGGTCCTCTGGTCCCAGCAGGTCGTCCGCGGTGGCGTGGTCCGCGCCGTGCTGCTCAACTCCGGCGGCGCCAACGCCTGCACCGGCCCCGCCGGTTTCCAGGACACCCACGCCACCGCCGAGCACACCGCAGCCGCGCTCACCTCGGTCAGCCCCCGGCTGAGGCTCGGCGCCGGTGAGGTCGCGGTCTGCTCGACCGGCCTGATCGGCGAGCGGCTGCCCATGGACAAGCTCCTGCCGGGCGTACGCGCCGCGATCCGCGCGCTCGCCCGTGACGGCGGGCCCGCAGCCGCCGAGGCGATCATGACCACGGACACCCGGCCGAAGACCACCGTCGCCACGGGCAGCGGCTGGACCGTCGGAGGCATGGCCAAGGGCGCGGGCATGCTCGCCCCCGCCATGGCCACCATGCTCTGCGTGCTCACCACCGACGCGGTGGCCGGGCCGCAGTCCCTCGACGCCGCGCTGCGCGCCGCCACCCGGGTCACCTTCGACCGGATCGACTCCGACGGCTGCATGTCCACCAACGACACGGTGTTGCTGCTGTCCAGCGGCGCGTCGGGTATCGAGCCCACCGAGGCGGAACTCACCGCCGCGGTCACCACCGCCTGCCACGATCTCGCCCAGCAGTTGCTCGCCGACGCCGAGGGCGCCACCAAGCAGATCGCCATCGAGGTGGTCGGCGCGGCCGGCGAGAACGACGCGGTGGAGGTGGGCCGGTCGGTGGCCCGGAACAACCTGGTCAAGACGGCACTGTTCGGCAACGACCCGAACTGGGGGCGGATCCTCGCCGCGGTCGGCACCACCACCGCCGCCTTCGAACCGGACGGCGTGGACGTCGCCGTGAACGGCATCTGGGTGTGCCGTTCCGGGGCCGCCGCCGAGGACCGCTCCAAGGTGGACCTCACCGCCCGGGACGTCACCATCCGCATCGACCTGCACTCCGGCGACGCCGCGGCGACGATCTGGACCAACGACCTGTCACACGCGTACGTGCACGAGAACTCGGCCTACTCCACATGAGCGACAACGCGGACCTCACCCGGGCCCAGGCCAAGGCCGAGACGCTGATCGAGGCCCTACCCTGGCTGGCCCGCCTCTCCGGGGCCACCGTCGTGGTCAAGTACGGCGGCAACGCCATGGTCGACCCCGAACTGCAGCGCGCCTTCGCCGCCGACATGGTCTTCCTCCGGTACGCCGGGCTCAAGCCGGTCGTGGTGCACGGCGGCGGCCCACAGATCTCCGCCATGCTGGGCCGGCTCGGCATCGCCAGCGAGTTCAAGGGCGGTTTGCGGGTCACCACCCCCGAGGCGATGGACGTCGTCCGGATGGTGCTCGTCGGGCAGGTCGGCCGGGAACTCGTCGGGCTGATCAACGCGCACGGCCCGTTCGCGGTCGGCCTCTCCGGCGAGGACGCCGGCCTGTTCACCGCCGTGCGACGACCGGCGTACGTCGACGGCGAGCCGGTCGACGTCGGGCAGGTCGGCGACGTGGAGTCGGTCGACGTCTCCGCGGTGGCCGACCTGATCGCCGCCGGCCGGATCCCGGTGATCTCCACCGTCGCGCCGGACACCGACGGGGTGCTGCACAACCTCAACGCCGACACCGCCGCCGCGGCGCTCGCCGTGGCCCTCGACGCGCGCAAGCTGGTCGTCCTCACCGACGTCCCCGGCCTGTACGCCGACTGGCCCGACCGGAACAGCCTGGTCAGCGAGATCACCGCCGACGAGCTGGCGGCACTGCTGCCGTCCCTGCAGTCGGGGATGGTGCCGAAAATGGAGGCATGCCTGCGGGCGGTGCGCGGCGGCGTGCCCGCCGCACACGTCGTCGACGGCCGGGTCGCCCACTCCACGCTGCTGGAGGTCTTCACCTCGGAAGGGTTCGGAACGATGGTGATCGCATGAGCAATCTGGTGCAGCGCTGGGGCCAGACCATGATGGACAACTACGGCGTCCCGCCGCTGGCGCTGGTCTCCGGCTCCGGCGCCGTCGTCGTCGACGAGGCCGGCCGGGAGTACGTCGACCTGCTCGGCGGCATCGCGGTCAACGCCCTCGGGCACGCCCACCCGGCTGTGGTGGCCGCCGTCTCCAGGCAGGTCGCCACCCTCGGGCACGTCTCCAACCTGTTCGTCGCCGAACCCCCGGTGGCCCTCGCCGAGCTGCTGCTGGCCCTGGCCGGCCGGCCCGGCCGGGTCTTCTTCGCCAACTCCGGGGCCGAGGCCAACGAGGCCGCGTTCAAGCTGTCCCGGCTCACCGGCCGTGGGCACGTGGTCGCCACCCAGGGCGGTTTCCACGGGCGGACGATGGGCGCCCTGGCGCTCACCGGCCAGCCGGCCAAGGCCGACCCGTTCCGGCCGCTACCCGGCGAGGTCACCCACGTGCCGTACGGGGATGCGGCCGCACTGGAGGCGGCGGTCACCGACGCCACCGCCATGGTGATCCTGGAGCCGATCCAGGGCGAGAACGGCGTGGTCGTGCCGCCGGCCGGCTACCTGGCCGAGGCCCGGCGGATCACCGCCCGACACGGCGCGCTGCTGGTCCTCGACGAGGTGCAGACCGGGATCGGCCGGACCGGGCACTGGTTCGCCCACCAGGCCGAGGGCGTCGAGCCGGACGTGGTGACGCTGGCCAAGGGGCTCGGCGGAGGGCTACCGATCGCCGCCTGTCTCGCCTTCGGTCGGGCCGCCGACCTGCTCGGTCCCGGCTCGCACGGCACCACCTTCGGCGGCAACCCGGTCAGCTGTGCCGCCGCCCTCGCGGTGATCTCGACCATCGCCAGCGAAGGGCTGCTCGACCACGTCAAGCGGACGGGGGAGCGGTTGCGTCGAGGCGTCGAGGCGCTCGCCCACCCGCTCGTCGCCGAGGTACGCGGCGCCGGCCTGCTGCTCGGCATCGTGTTCACCGCCCCGGTCTCCGGCCTGGTCACCGCCGCCCTGCGCGACGCGGGTTTCCTGGTCAACCCGGTGCAGCCGGGGGTGGTGCGGCTCGCGCCGCCGCTGATCCTCACCGCCGCCCAGGTCGACGCCTTCCTCACCGCCCTCCCCGCCGCCCTCGACGCGGCGGCTCCCGCCGCGCCCACCACGACGGAGGTCAGCGCATGATCCGGCACTTCCTGCGGGACGACGATCTCACCCCGGCCGAGCAGTCGGCGGTGCTCGACATCGCGGCGCGGATGAAGGCCGACCGGTTCGCGTTCCAGCCGCTGGCCGGGCCGCGCTCGGTGGCCGTGCTCTTCGACAAGCAGAGCCTGCGTACCCGGTTCTCCTTCGACGTGGGCATCGCCGAATTGGGCGGCCATCCGCTGGTGGTGGACACCCAGGTCACCCACTTCGGTCGGGGGGAGACCCTCGCCGACGCCGGCCGTGTGCTGTCCCGCTACGTCGCGGCGATCGTGCTGCGCACCCACGGCGACGACCGGATCGCCGAGGTCGCCGCGCACGCCACGGTGCCGGTGGTCAACGCCCTCACCGACACCTACCACCCCTGCCAGCTCCTGGCCGACCTGCTCACCGTCCAGGAGCGGTTCGGCGCCACCGCCGGACGGACCCTGACGTACCTGGGCGACGCGGCGAACAACATGGCGCACTCGTACCTGCTGGCCGGAGCGAGTGCCGGGATGCACGTCCGGGTCGCCGGGCCGGCCGGATTCCAGCCGGCGCCGGACGTGGTGGCCCGGGCCGAGAAGATCGCCGTCGGCACCGGCGGAAGCGTCCGGGTGCTCGTCGACCCGGTGGAGGCGGTACGCGGCGCGCACGTCGTGGCCACCGACACCTGGACCTCGATGGGTCAGGAGGCCGACGGGCTGGACCGGATCACCCCGTTCCTGCCGTACCAGGTCAACGACGCGCTGCTGGGCCATGCCGCAGCGGAGGCCATCGTGCTGCACTGCCTGCCCGCGCACCGGGGCGAGGAGATCACCGACGAGGTGCTCGACGGGCCGCGCAGCGCCGTGTTCGACCAGGCGGAGAACCGCCTGCACGCCCAGAAGGCGCTGCTGACCTTCCTGCTGGAGGCGTCCGGACGCACGGCGGGGAAGAAGACGACCCGGTGACCGCGCCGTCGACCCGCGCCGCCCGGCACGGCCGTATCGTCGAGCTGATCCGGGACAAGGCGATCCGTTCGCAGACCGAGCTGGCCGACCTGCTCGCCGCGGACGGTATCCAGGTCACCCAGGCCACCCTGTCGCGGGACCTCAAGGAACTGGGTGCGGTCACCGCCCGGGGCGGCGACGGGCGGGCGGTGTACGTCATCCCCGAGGACGGCCACCGGCCGTTGCGCGACGCCGAGGCGGCCCCCGCCCGGCTGGTGCGGCTGCTGCGTGAGCTGCTCAACGGGGTCGACTCCAGTGGCAACATCGCCGTGCTGCGCACCCCGCCGGGCGCAGCCCACTACCTGGCCAGCGCGTTGGACCGAGCGGGCCTGCCCGAGGTCGTCGGCACCATCGCCGGCGACGACACCATCCTCGTCGTGGCCCGCGAGGCCGACGGCGGGGCCGCGCTCGGCGACCAGCTCGCCGGTTGGGCCCGCCGGGAAGAGAACGTCGAAGGGAACACCACACCATGACCGAGCGGGTCGTCCTGGCGTACTCCGGGGGTCTCGACACCTCCGTCGCCATTCCCTATCTGGCCGAGCAGACCGGCGCCGAGGTGATCGCGGTCGCGGTCGACGTCGGGCAGGGCGGCGAGGACCTCGACGCCATCCGGCAGCGCGCCCTGGACTGCGGGGCCGTCGAGTCCGAGGTGGTCGACGCGCGCGACGAGTTCGCCGCCGACTACTGCCTGCCCGCCATCCGGGCCAACGCCCTCTACATGGACCGGTACCCGCTGGTCTCCGCGCTGTCCCGGCCGCTGATCGTCAAGCACCTGGTGGCCGCGGCCCGCAAGCACGGCGGCACCATCGTGTCGCACGGCTGCACCGGCAAGGGCAACGACCAGGTCCGCTTCGAGGTCGGCCTGGGCGCGCTCGCCCCCGACCTGAAGATCGTCGCCCCGGCCCGGGACTTCGCCTGGACCCGGGACAAGGCGATCGCCTTCGCCGAGGAGAAGGGCCTGCCGATCGACGTGTCGGCCAAGTCGCCGTACTCGATCGACCAGAACCTGTGGGGCCGTGCCGTCGAGACGGGCTTCCTGGAGGACATCTGGAACGCCCCCATCGAGGACCTGTACTCGTACACCGCCGACCCGGCCGAGCCGCGCGACGCCGACGAGGTCGTCATCACCTTCGACGCCGGCGTGCCGGTCGCCATCGACGGCGAGACCGTCACCCCGTACCAGGCGATCCTGGAGCTGAACCGGCGGGCCGGCGCCCAGGGCGTCGGCCGGCTCGACATGGTCGAGGACCGCCTGGTCGGGATCAAGAGCCGGGAGGTGTACGAGGCCCCCGGCGCGATCGCGCTGATCACCGCGCACCAGGAGCTGGAGGCGGTCACCGTCGAGCGGGACCTGGCCCGGTTCAAGAAGAGCGTCGACCAGCGGTGGGGCGAGCTCGTCTACGACGGCCTGTGGTTCTCGCCGCTGAAGGACAGCCTGGACGCCTTCATCGACGACGCGCAGCGGCACGTCTCCGGCGAGGTGCGGCTGACCCTGCACGGCGGTCGGGCCACCGTCACCGGCCGGCGATCCGAGGCCAGCCTCTACGACTTCGGCATGGCCACCTACGACACCGGTGACACCTTCGACCAGTCGCTCGCCAAGGGCTTCGTGCAGCTGTGGGGCCTGCCCAGCAAGATGGCCGCCGCGCGGGACGCCCGGTTGGGTGGTTCCTGACCGTGGCCACCACAATAGGCGGCGTGGACGACAAGAGCCTGACCGAGAACAGTGCCGCCACCAACCGGACGAGCCTGTGGGGTGGCCGGTTCGCCGGCGGCCCCGCCGAGGCCCTCGCGCGGCTGTCGGTGAGCGTGCAGTTCGACTGGCGTCTCGCCCCGTACGACATCGCCGGTTCCCGGGCGCACGCCCGGGTGCTGGCCGGTGCGGGCCTGCTCGACCCGGATGAGCTGGGCCGTATCCTGGCGGCGTTGGACGACCTGGAGGCGGCCTGCGCCTCCGGGCAGTTCCGCCCGACCGTCGACGACGAGGACGTGCACACCGCGCTGGAGCGCGGCCTGCTGGAGCGGCTCGGCAGTCTCGGCGGCAAGCTGCGCGCCGGCCGGTCCCGCAACGACCAGGTCGCCACCGACCTGCGGCTCTACCTGCGTGATCACGCCCGCGGCGTGGCGGTGCGGCTGGTCGAGCTGGCCGAGGCCCTGGTGGAGCAGGCGGAGCGGCACGTGGAGACGGCCGCGCCCGGCATGACCCACCTCCAGCACGCCCAGCCGGTCACCTTCGGGCACTGGCTGCTGGCCCACGTGCAGCCGCTGCTGCGGGACCTGGAGCGGCTGCGCGACTGGGACCACCGCACGGCGGTCAGCCCGCTCGGCGCGGGGGCGCTCGCCGGTTCGGGCCTGCCGCTGGACCCGGTGGCCGTGGCCAAGGAGCTGGGTTTCCGGACGTCCTTCGCCAACTCGATGGACGCGGTGGCCGACCGGGACTTCGTGGCCGAGTTCCTCTTCGTCACCGCGCTGATCGGGGTGCACCTGTCCCGCCTCGGCGAGGAGGTGGTGCTCTGGACGTCGCAGGAGTTCGGCTGGGTGGAGTTGGACGATGCCTTCGCGACCGGTTCGTCGATCATGCCGCAGAAGAAGAACGCGGACGTCGCCGAGCTGGCCCGGGGCAAGTCCGGCCGCCTGGTCGGCGGGTTGATGAGCGTGCTCACCATGCTCAAGGGCCTGCCCATGACCTACGACCGGGACATGCAGGAGGACAAGGAGCCGGCCTTCGACGCGGTCGACACCCTGGAGCTGCTGCTGCCCGCCCTCGCCGGGATGATCTCCACGATGACGGTGCGGGTGGACCGGCTCGTCGCCGCCGCGCCGGTCGGCTACTCGCTGGCCACCGAGGTCGCCGACTGGCTGGTCCGCCGGGGCGTGCCGTTCCGCGACGCGCACGAGATCACCGGCAAGCTGGTGGCGCTCTGCGTGGCCCGGGACTGCGCCCTCGACGAGGTCTCCGACGACGATCTGGCCGCGGTCAGCGAGCACCTCGACCCGAGCGTGCGGGACGTGCTGTCGGTCCGCTCGGCGCTGGCCGCCCGGACCACCCCCGGCTCCACCGGCCCCGGCCCGGTGGCCGACCAGCTCGCCGCCGCCGCGGACAAGCTGGCCGGCTGGCGGGAGTGGGCCGCCGAGCGGGTCGTACCCCGCTGAGAGCGCCGGACGTGGCGCGCGGGCACTGCGCCCGCGCGCCACGTCGCCGTCACGGCCGTCGCGCAGTGCCCCCACCGTCGTCGTGCCGGTGCCTATCCTCGTCAGGTGCGCGATCGACGGTTGGTGCTTTCGTGGGCGGGGTTCACGCTGGTGGCGATGGTGTCCATCGCTCTCGTATGGCGGCGTGAGGACCGCCTCTCCGACCTGCACATCTACGTCGGAGCCCTGTCCGACCTGCGAACCGGGCGCCCGCTTTACGAGTACGTCGCGGACAACGGTGGCCCGTTCACCTACCCACCGTTCGCGGCGCTCGTGCTCTGGCCGGTCACCGCCGCGTCCGAGTCGGTGGTACAGATGATCTGGCTGGCGATGACCTGCGTGGCAGTGGTCGCCATCGCCGTGCCAGTCGGTCGAGTGCTGGTCGCCGAGCGGTCCCGGCGGCCACTTGCCGCGGCGGCCGTGGCCACGGCGCTGATGCTCTCCGCGCCGGTGCAGAGCAACCTGCGATTCGGACAGGTAAGCATCTTCATCGTGCTCCTGGCACTCCTCGACGGCATCGGCGTCGTGCCGCCGCGGCTGCGGGGTGTGCTCGTCGGAGTGGCGGCAGCGATCAAACTGACCCCGCTGCTGTTCGTGGTGTACTTCCTGGCGATCGGTCGATTCCGGGACGCCGGCCGCGCTGCCGGCACGTTCCTGGCCTGTGCGGGGCTCGCCGCGGCCGTGCTGCCCGCGGAGAGTTGGACCTACTGGACCGCCACCATGCGGCAGACCTCCCGGATCGGCAACCTCGCGTCGCTGGGCAACCAGTCGCTGCACGGAATGCTGCTCCGGATCGGGGTGGACGGGACGTCCCTACCTCTGATCTGGGCCGGCCTGGTGGCCGTCATCTGTGTGGTCGCGCTGCTGCGCGCACGCCAGCTCGCGGCACACGGTTGTCCCGGGCACGCCGCCGTGCTCGTCGGGTGTGCCACCGTGACCGCATCCCCGGTCTCTTGGACCCATCACCAGGTCTGGCCGGTGCTGGCCGCGATGCTGCTGATCGGCGCGTCCGGGGTGGCCCGCAAGGTGGCGGGTGTCGTGCTGCTGGTGGCCATGGTGGTGTCGTTGGGGGCGGTGCTGGCACCGGTGTCGATGAGGCCGGGGGTCCAGTTTGTCTTCGAGAACGCCCGCGTGCTCAGCGTGTGCGTGCTCTGCCTGGCCGGATTCGGTCAGCTGGCGGTCCTGGCGAAGCGGGTGGAACGGCGACGGCCCCTGCGGCGAGTGTGGCTGCGCGGGGGCGTGGCGGCCACGGCGGCTCTGGCTCTCCTCGCCGCGCAGCCGCTACCGGCAGGAGCCGATCCGACGTTCAAGGCCTACACCCTGGACGACGTGGGCAACCCGCGTTACTTCTTCGTCTGCCAGGGGCCGGTGCAGTGCGCCTCCTACGGCACCGACGCACCGGTGACCTTCGCCATGAGGAGCGAGAAGACGAAGGTTCGCGTCAACGGAGTGGTCTCCCCGCGGGTGACGCGCCTGGAGTACTACTCCGCCCCCGGTGGCACGCCACGGATCATTCCGCTGCTGGCCGCCTACCCCGGCTCTCGAACGTTCGCCTTCCGATCGGCGACCATGGTGCACGGCCGGCTCGTCGCCTACGGGGCCGATGGCAGTCCGGTCGCCACGTACGAGAAGGAACTCGCCGCCGTCCTCCCTGGGGACCGCCCGTAGCGTCGCCTCGCGCCATCATCCGGTGAGGCGCTCCCGCTTCGGCAGTCTCGCCACCACCGCGTCGTACGAGGCGTCGACCGCCTCGAAGAGCTCGTCGTCGCCGATGCCGCCGTCGAGCCGCAGCGTGTTCCAGCCGTACCGGCCCAGGTAGGGGGCCACCTCGGCGTCGTCCGGGTGCCGGTGCAGCCACTCGTCGGCCAGCACCCGGTCGGGGCCGCACTTCACCCACACCCGGGGCGGCTCGTCCGGGTTGCCGAGGAAGGCGAAGATCCGGCTGCCCACCTTGGCCACCTCGCTCTCCTCCCAGGGGCGGTCCAGCCAGGCTCCCGGCAGGCCCAGGCAGTACGTCACCAACTCGTCGCGGGTCATCGCGTCCTCCCGGTTCCGTTCCCGACGCCACTGGTGCTATCGGCGGCGCCGGATGCTGCCGGCGCGGTCCGTCGCAGGCCGGCCCCAGTGTGGCGGACAGCGCGGGGCAACGTGCCGCCACCTGCCATCCAACACCTTGATTGGCTGATGACGGGTGGTAGCTGGCTGTAGCTGGCGCTGACGAAGGCCAGCGGACGTCGCCGGTCCTTTGCTCTGCTGCCCCCTACGCGCCACTTCCCTGAGCTGGGCGAATGAGGTAATCGCGGGCGGATGGCGGACGGACAAACAGTGACCGTGCGTGACTGGCGCGTGGGTGGCAGCAGAGCAAAGCGTGTGGAGGGCCTTCCGTTCCCACCGATAGTTGTTGCTGTGCGTGATGAAGGAAGCGTCGAAGGGCGATCTCGTTGCCCACCGCGCGCTTACAAACGGGACCGGGGCGTGAATGCGCGGCCGGTCAGGTGGTGCGGGCGATCAGGCGCTCGTATCGCTGCTTGGCGGCCTGCGCGCTGCCCAGCCCGAGCCCGAACGCGATCGCCTGCCAGGTGAGCCCGCGGTTCCGGGCCAGCGACAGCAGTCCTGCCTCCAGGGTGTCCAGCTCGGCGCGCAGGTGCGGCAGCAGGGTCAGCGCGGCGGTGAGGTCGTCGCCGTCGACCGGTTCCTCGTCGGGCTCCCGTTCGGCGCCGCCCGCTGCGAGGGCGGTGACCACGGCGACCGCCTCCCACGGGTCGGCCAGGTACGGGTTGGTGTGGCGGCGTCGACGCGCGTCGGTGCCGGCGTGCCGCTCGATGAGCCGGTGCAGCGCGGCGTAGGTGCGCCCGGCGCGGGCTTGGGCGGCATCGGGGGCGGTGAACTGCTCCATGCCCCCATCAGACATTATAAACGGATCGTTGTCAACGATTCGTTGAAGGTTGGAGGGTGGCGAACCAGCGGCCGACCCGGTTCACCAGGGCCGCGTACCCGATGCCCAGCGCCAGCGACGCCGCCAGGGCCACCAGCGGCAGGTCGCGCAGGTGCGGGTACACCTGCCAGTGGGTCAGGTAGATGTAGAGCGAACTGCCGGCCAGCACGCTCGCCACCCGGTTGACCGGCCCCAGGCTCGGCACGGTGGGCAGCCACACCAGCAGCGCGAACCCGGCCACGATCAGCGCCTCCCGGCCGGGCTGGCCGAAGAAACCCGGCACGGTGGCCGCCGCCGCGGCGGTCACCAGCAGCCGCTGCCGCACCCCGTCGGCGCGGGCGGCGGCCCAGCCCAGCGCGAAGAGCCAGAACGCCACGGCCGCGGTGGGCAGGTCGTACCGGGCGTCGACGCCGAACACGTCGTACCGGCTGAGCAGCCCCAGCCCGACGAGGGTCATCGGCAGGGCGAACGGGTGCCGGCGCTCCCACCGGTCCACCCCGGGCACGGCCAGCAGAGCGGCCACCCCGAGCAGGATGTAGACCAGTGCCTCGATGAACCAGAAGTGCCACTCGGTGCGCGCGTCGTCCGGACCGACCAGGCTGTGCGCCAGGAACAGGGTGCTCAGCCGGTACTGGTCGGTGACCACCAGCATCGCCGCGATCCACGCCATGGTGGGCAGCACGACCCGGATCAGCCCGGCACGCAGCTGCCCCAGCCGGCCGGTCCGGGTCGCGTCGGTGAGCTGGAACCGGGCGAAATTGAACCCGGCCACCGCGAGCAGCAGATGCGCCCCGCCGGTGATGGTGAACAGCGGGATGTGCGAGCCGACGATGAGCACGATGGCGAGCGCCCGCAGTGCCACACTCGTCTCCAGTGCCCGACGGCGCGGCCGGCCGGAACGGGGCGCGGGCAGCGCGCCGATCGGCATCGTGTGCCAGTTCGGCGGCAGGTGACCCAGGACGTTCTCCAGGCGGACCGACATCTCGACGTACGACAGCGAGTCACCGCCCAGGTCGACGAAGCTGTGTTCCGGGGTGACGTCGGTACGGTCGAGCACCTCGGCGTAGAGCCGGCACAGGTCGTCCCCGGCCGCGGCAGCCGTCGGCGGGGGCGGAGGCGGAGGTGTGGCGGCCAGCGCGCGCAGCGCCGGATAGTCGACCTTGCCGGTGGCCAGCCGGGGCAGCGCGTCCACCGGCAGCACCCGTACCGCGCGCGGCGGCAGGCCGATGTCGTCGGCGACCAGCCGGCGGACCCGTTTCGGGTCCGCCCCGCCGACCACCGCCACCAGCAGCTCGTCGTCCGAGCCCAGGCACGCGGCGGTGACGTCGTGCACGGCGAGCAGCGCCTCCACCTGCTGCGGATCCACCCGCAGGCCGAGGATCTTGGCGAACCCGCTGCGCCGGCCGACGATCTCCCACAGCCCGTCCGGGCTCTGCCGGGCCAGGTCACCGGTGTACAGCTCGTCGACGGTACGCCCCGACGCCAGGTCCGCCGGCCGTTCGGCGTAGCCGAGCATCACGTTCGGGCCGGCGTACACCAGTTCGCCGACACCGTCCGGCTGATCGGCCACCGGGGCGAGCCGGAACGACCCGCCGGGCACCGGCACCCCGACGGCCTGCGGTCGGGTCGGCGCCAGGTCCGGCGGCAGGTACGCCATCCGCGCGGTCGCCTCGGTCTGCCCGTACATGACGAACAGATCCCAGCCGCTGCGCCGGCCCAGTTCCGCGTAGCGGGCCACGTGTTCCGGGGCGAGCCGGCCGCCGGCCACGGTGACGTAGCGCAGGTGCGGCAGGTCCATCCCGGCGAAGCCGACCCGGTCGAGCAGGTCGAACGTGTACGGCACCCCGGCGAACGTGGTGGCCCGCGCCGCCCGGAACAGTTCCCAGAAACACGCGTCGGCCACCGAACGGTCGGTGAGCACCAGCGCCGCCCCGCGCGCCAGGTGGCTGTGCACCACCGACAGGCCGTAGCAGTAGTGCAACGGCAGACTGGTGACCGCCCGGTCGGTGTCCCGGATCCCCAGGTACCCGGCGATCGCCTCGGCGTTGGCCTGGAGGTTGTCGTGGGAGAGCCGGACCAGCTTCGGTGAGCCGGTCGACCCGGAGGTGCTCAGCAGCAGCGCCAGGTCGGGATGCAGATGGTGCGCACTGCCGTCGCGCCGCTGCCGCAGCGTCCAACCGTCGCCGTCGGGCCCGATCACCACGTCCGGGTCGTACGCCTCGGTCAGCGTCGCCGCCGCCGGCCCGTCACCGGGCACGAGCAGCACGGCGTGTCCGCCGTGCAGCGCGCCCAGGTACGACACCAGCGAGTCGACGGTGTTGGCGCCGGTGACCAGCACCAGCCGCCGCCGCTCGCCGAGCCGCCGCGCGGCCAGTACGACCCGCTGCGCCAGTTCGGCGTACGACAGCGTGCCGTCGGCGGTCACCACGGCGGCACGGTCACCGTGGTGGGCCAGGTCGCGCACGAACGGCACCGTGCGCACGGCCGGGAGCAGGTCAAACGGGGGCGTCACGGCATGCACTCTAAGGTGAGGCTCACCTTAGGAAAAGGGTGGGTAACGCGCGTCGCACTCCGTTTGCCGATCGTCCCGCCACCGGTAAAGCTGGCCGGATGGACCGTCCGTACCCGCCGGCCGCCGGCCTGGCCGCACTGGCCGACCTGCTCGCCGGCCCGGTCGTTCCGGCAGCCCGCGGCCTGCTCGGCTGCCGGCTGTCCGCCGGTGGGGTCACCGTGCGGATCACCGAGGTCGAGGCGTACGCCGGCACCGCGGGCGACCCGGCCTCGCACGCCCACCGGGGCCGGACCCCGCGTAACACGGTGATGTTCGGCCCCGCCGGGCACGCCTACGTCTACTTCACGTACGGCATGCACTGGTGCCTCAACGTGGTGACCGGCCCGGACGGGGAGGCGTCGGCGGTGCTGCTGCGCGCCGGCGCGGTCGTCGACGGGCTCGACGCCGCCCGCGCCCGCCGGCCCGCCGTACGCCGGGACGTCGACCTGGCCCGGGGCCCGGCGCGGCTCTGCGCCACGCTCGGCGTCGACCGCTCGGCGTACGGCCTGGACCTGCTCGCCGACGGGCCGGTGCGGCTGCGCCCGGCAGACGTGCCGGTGCCGGAGGCGGCGGTGTCGGCCGGGCCCCGGGTCGGGGTGACCGGGGCGCACGACGTGCCGTGGCGGTTCTGGATCACCGGCGACCCGACGGTCAGCACCTACCGTCGGCACGTCCCCCGGAGCCGCGCCTGACCCTCCGGCAGTGGAATAGTTGACCCGTCAAGTATGTTGTGCGCGGCGTCCCGGAACGCCACCCCCGGTTTCCGGTCCGACACGCGAGGAGCTGTCATGCAGTTCGGAGTCTTCACCGTCGGCGACGTCACGGTCGACCCCACGACCGGCCGCGAGCCGACCGAGCGTGAGCGGATCAAGGCGATGGTCGCCATCGCGCTCAAGGCCGAGGAGGTCGGCCTGGACGTCTTCGCCACCGGCGAGCACCACAACCCGCCGTTCGTGCCCTCGTCGCCGACCACCCTGCTCGGCTACATCGCCGCCCGCACCGAGCGGCTGCTGCTGTCCACCGCCACCACCCTGATCACCACCAACGACCCGGTGAAGATCGCCGAGGACTACGCGATGCTCCAGCACCTCGCCGACGGCCGGGTGGACCTGATGCTGGGGCGCGGCAACACCGGCCCGGTCTACCCCTGGTTCGGCCAGGACATCCGCAACGGCATCCCGCTGGCCATCGAGAACTACGACCTGCTGCGCCGGCTGTGGCGAGAGGACGTGGTGGACTGGAAGGGCAAGTTCCGCACCCCCCTGCAGTCGTTCACCTCGACCCCGCGTCCGCTCGACGATGTCCCGCCGTTCGTGTGGCACGGCTCGATCCGCAGCCCGGAGATCGCCGAGCAGGCCGCGTACTACGGCGACGGTTTCTTCGCCAACCACATCTTCTGGCCCAAGGAGCACACCCAGCGGATGGTCGGGCTCTACCGGCAGCGCTTCGCCCACTACGGCCACGGCACGCCGGAACAGGCCATCGTCGGCCTCGGCGGGCAGGTGTTCATGCGGAAGAACTCGCAGGACGCGGTACGGGAGTTCCGGCCGTACTTCGACAACGCCCCCGTCTACGGGCACGGGCCGTCGCTGGAGGACTTCAGCCGGGAGACCCCACTGACCGTGGGCAGCCCACAACAGGTCATCGACCGTACCCTCGGCTTCCGTGAGTACGTCGGCGACTACCAACGGCAGTTGTTCCTCGTCGACCACGCCGGCCTGCCGCTGAAGACGGTGCTGGAGCAGCTCGACATCCTCGGCGAGGAGGTCGTCCCGGTGCTGCGCCGGGAGTTCGCGTCGCGGCGTCCCACAGACGTACCCGAGGCGCCCACCCACGCCGCGCTGGTCGCTGCCCGGGACGCGACCGGCACCGGGGTGGCCCGGTGACCGCGCGCAGCCTGGCCGTGGTCTCGGCCGGCCTCAGCCAGCCCTCCTCGACCCGGCTGCTCGCCGACCAACTCGCCGCCGCCACCCGCGACGAGCTGGTCCGACGCGGCCACGAGGTGCGGGTGCACGTCGTCGAACTGCGCGACCACGCGCACGACGTGGTGAACCATCTGCTCACCGGCTTCCCGTCGGCGGCGCTGCGCGCCCCCCTCGACGCGGTGGCCGGCGCGGACGGCGTGATCGCCGTGTCGCCGATCTTCAGCGCGTCGTACAGCGGGTTGTTCAAATCCTTCTTCGACGTGCTGGAGCCCGCCGCGCTGGCCGGCACCCCGGTGCTGGTCGGCGCCACCGGGGGAACGGCCCGGCACTCACTCGCCCTGGAGCACGCCCTCCGGCCCCTGTTCAGCTATCTGCGCGCCGTGGTGGTGCCCACCGGCGTCTACGCGGCCAGCGAGGACTGGTCCGGTGACGCCGCAGACGGCGCGCTGCGCGAGCGGGTCCTGCGCGCCGGCGCCGAGCTGGCCGAGCAGGTGGACCGGCGGCCGGCGTCGACCGGCCCCGCCGACCCGTTCGCCCTCACCACCGACTTCGCGCGGCTGCTCGGCGACCGGGAGGACTGACCCTCACCCGTCGTACGGGTGGGCGACCAGCACCGGGCAGTGCGCGTGCTGCAGCACGCCCTGGCTGACCGAGCCGAGCAGCAGCCCGACGAACCCGCCCCGGCCCCGGGTGCCCACGGCCAGCAGCGACGCCGTGCCGCTGGCCTCGACCAGCCCCTGGGTCGGGCTGGCCGCGGCGACCGGGTGCTCACGGACCACCAGGTCCGGGTGCTCGGCGCGGACCGCGGCGGACGCCTCGGCGAGCAGCCGCACCGCCTCGGCCCGGTGGGCGGCCTGTGACTCCTCGACCTCCTCGGGCACCGGGCGGTCCATGCCCGGCGGGCCGACGTGCAGCAGCACCAGCGGCACGTCCCGTCCGGCGGCCTCGGCGGCGGCGTATCCGGCGGCCAACCGGGAGCCCGCCGAGCCGTCCACCCCGGCCACCACCGGCCCGTCCACCGGGATCGGCTGCTCCTCGGGGCGGACCACCAGCACCGGGCAGTGCGCGTGGGCGGCCACCTGGCTGCCCACCGAGCCGAGCAGCAGCCCGGCGAAGCCGCCCAGCCCCCGACTGCCCACCACTACCAACTCGGCCCGACGGGACGCCGCGACCAGGGTGGCGGCCGGCCCACCGGCCACCTGGTGCACCTCGACGGTCAACCCGGGCCAGCGGTCGGCCAGCTCGGCGGCGGTGGCCTCCACCATCCGACGCGAATCCTCGGTGGGCGCCGGCACGCCCAGGTCGTACGGGTTCAACGGCACGCCGTAGCCGAGCGGGTGCAGGTAGCCGTGCACCAGATGCAGCGGCCGGCGTCGCCGCACGGCCGCCCGGGCCGCATGCTCCGCGGCGACCAGGCTCGACGGCGATCCGTCGACGCCCACCACAACAGGTCGGTTCATCGGCACTCCCGGGGGGTCGGTCAGGTCAGTGTCGACCCGGGGGGTCGGTCAGGTCAGTGTCGACCCGGGGTCGGCCAGGTCATTGTCGACGGACCCGGCCTTGCGGGCCGGCATTCGGCCGGGACGCGCCGTCGCGCCCCGACACGGTGGACTCGTGCCCGATGGTGGTCACGTCGGACCTGTGCGGCCATCCGACGTACCCAGCGAGCTCATGCGGGGCTTGCGCTGCCACGTCGGGCGCCCGGAGGGGGTGCCGGCGGTGCCCACGTGTGCCGCCCCGGCGGCACCCGAGCCCACCACCAGGGCACGGACGGCGAGCGTCACGGCGACGGCGAGCAGGACGATCCCGAGACCCGCCCCGAGATAAGTGCCGATCGCGGACGCGACGTCACCGGGACGGGGCGCTTCGGGCGCGTCCGCCCACCGCGCCAGCTGTGCGTCCAGGCCGGCGGCGAGCACCAGCGCGGCGGTCCCCCCAGCCAGCGGACCGGCCGCCGCCCGGGGCAGGGCCACGGCCAACGGCACCGCCACCAACAGCGCCAGTTGCAGGGTGAGCGCGGCGATCGGCGCGCCGAGGTCGGGTTCCAGCCGGGCCCACAGCGGCGCCGCCAGTGTGCCGGCGAGGCCGGCCCAGGGCAGCACCAACGCCAGCAGCGCGCCGGCCAGGGCCACCCCGGCCGTGGTCACCAGCGCGTCACGGCCGGCCCGGCGCACCGTCACCGCCAGCGAGGCGGCCACGCCCAGCGTCAGCACCGCCGCCGCCCACGGCGTGGACGCGGCGGTCAGCGGCACCCGTACCGCGTCCAGCGGACCGCACTCAACCAGGTAGTGGGCGCACTCGTACGCCCGGCCGCGCAGCCACAGCACCATCTCCCAACCGAGCGCCAGCACCCCGACGGTCACCGGCAGGGCCGGCAGCAGCAGTAGCCGGCGGCCCGCCGAGGTGGTCGGCGCGGTTCGTGCCACCAAACCGGTCAGCCACCGGCTCAACAGCACCGCGCCGAGGACGAGCAGCAGCAGACCCGACAGCGGCACCCCCTCGGGGCGGCTCTGGTAGACCAGCCCGTCGTACGGCGCGAGGTACGTGCCGACGAACAACCCGACGCCGAAGACCAGGCCGAGCAGACCGGGCCGCGCCGGCCGACCGACCAACCGCCGTCCCCGCGCGTCCCGCCAGGCGCCGTCGGCCAGGAAGATCGCCGGCTGGATCACGGCCAGCGCCAGCACCGCCAGGCCACCCCACGCGACCCCGTCGATCTGCGGCCAGGCCAGCACCTCGGCGTCGCGCAGCAGGTCGACCAGCAGTTGCACGTTGGCCAGCGCGACGGCGGTGAACACCCCACCGGCGAGCGTCAGGCCGAGCGGGAGGGCGAGCGCGGCCGTCGGGTCGGCCAGTCCGGCGAGCCGGTTCGCCACGCTCGGGTGCTGGTCCCAGAGCCGCTGCCACGCCCGCCCCCACCATCCACCCGGTGCGTCGGCGCGCACGCCGCCGTGCAGGGCGGCCCGCACGCCGTCCGGGTCCACACCGGCGGCGCGGGCGTCGGCCTGCTGCTCCCGCAGCCGGAGGAAGGCCCGGGTGACCAGCTCGGCGGTGACCGCGACCAGGACGGCCCGTAGCACGACGCCGAGGACCGTGCCGGCGGCCGGCGGCTCGGCGTCCCAGGCGAGCTTGGCGAGCAGCAGCAGCGCGGTGGCCGCGGCGGTGACCCGGGTGCTGATCCGCAGCACCGTGGCGAACCGCAGCCGCAGCAGGTCGTGGTTCTGCACATGGGCCAACTCGTGCCGGAGCACCGCCTCGAACACCAGGCGACCCTGCGGCCCCTTGGCCGGCAGGGCCAGCAGTTCCGGCCCGAGCGCGACGTACGGCTTGTGGTCCGTTCCGCCGGTGAACGCGCGCCGTCCCAGTCGCGGGCCGAGCAGCACCGGGGTGTCGCGGCGCAGCCGCACCGAGGCGAGCACCTCGGCGATCACCCGCCCGGCGGCACCGAACACCCCCGGCGGGATCGGCTGGGTGCGCCGCCGGTGCAGCCGGGTCTGCCAGGCGAAGACCGCCGCACCGGGCACCGCCATGAGGTTGAAGAAATTCGACATCCGCACGAACATCTCGCTGCACGGGTGGTCGAGCACGTCGCCGAGGTCGCAGCCGCGCCGGGGGAGCACCGACAGCCCGAACACGACCGCGAGCAGCACCGCCGTGCTGAACACCAGGGCGGCCAGCGGCAGCAGCAGGAAGCCGGTTTCGTCCGGTCGTCCCCGCCACACCGGGGGCGGGGCGCTCATCGCTCCGGCTCCCCGTCGAGCAGCAGCGCCCCGACCACGGCGTCGGCGATCGTGGCGGCCTGCGGGGGTGCGACGCCGAGTGCCTCGGCCCGGGCGAGGGCCACCTCCCGCACCCGGGCCAGCTGTTCCCGGCTGAACCCGACCGGCTCCGGTGGGGCCGGCTCGCGGCGGCGGCGCAGCGCTGCGAACAGGCCCCGGGTGGCACGCCCCCCGAGCTGCTCCAGCTCACCCTCGGCGCCGCGCAGCAGCGCGGCGGTGACCGACGCGCTGACCAGCGTCACCACCGGTGTGACGGTGGCGACCGCCTCCAGCACCCCGAATCCCAGCCGGCCGCCGTCGATCGAGGCGTCCGCACCGGTGAGGTAGGGCGCGGCGAGCACGTCGAAGGCGGGCAGTTCCTCGGGGGCGATCCGGGCGACGACGGTACGGGCGAGGGCGGCGGTCCGCTCCAGGTCGGCGGGTCTGCGTGACATGTCTCCTTGGTAGCGATCCCCTGCCAGCGGTGCCACCGTGGGTACTGTCCGCTATCCGTCGCCGGCGTGCTCCACGGTGTGCCGGTGGACGATCAGCTCATCCACCTCCAGCCGGCCGATGTGCAGGTCGCGGAGCACGGCGCGGCGCACGGCCAGCCGGCCGACCGCCAGCACACCGAGCGCGGTCGCCCCGCCGGCCAGCGCGGAGATCGCCAGCGCGCCGGTGGCGGCGGCGCCGATAGCGCGGGCGCCGGCCGCCACGGCCGAGACGGCTCGGGCATCGGAGACGACCGCTGTCCGGCGACGCAATGGGCGCATGGACCGATTCTCCGGCAGGTAAGCCCGGTCCCGCGGCACGGCAGGCCACCGGTCCACCGGCCGGGTGACCGGCGACCGGCGCTGCCGTGGGGCGGGCGGTGCGGCCGTGCGGCCAGCGGTCCCGGGATTGTCGGTCCGGGTGCGTATCCTGCGCCGGTGACCCCCGACCTGTGCCTGCGTCCGGTGCGCGACGACGATTTGCCCCACTTCTTCGCGCACGAGCAGGATCCGGAGGCCACCTGGATGGCTGCCTTCGGCCCGGCCGACCCGGCTGACCGGGCGGCCTTCGACGCGCACTGGGCCCGGATCCGGGCCGACCCGCGCATCGTGCCGCGCACGGTCGTCGTCGGTGGCGAGGTGGTCGGCCGCGTGGCCGCCTTCCCGGTCGACGAGTGCACCGAGGTCAGTTACTGGATCGACCCACGACGTTGGGGCCGGGGGTACGCCACCGCCGCGCTGGCCGCGCTGCTGCACGAGCTGCCGCAGCGGCCGGTGTACGCCCGCGCCGCCAAGGACAACCGGGCCTCCCTGGCGGTGTTGCGCAAGTGCGGTTTCGTCGTGGTCGGCGAGGACGCGGGCTTCGCCCACGGCCGCCGAGCCGAGGTCGAGGAATGGGTGCTCCGGCTGCCCGCCGAGCCGGCTGACCAGGAAAAGCGCTAGTCTCCCCGAGGTGAACTGGCTGGAACTCGTCGGCTGGGCCGGCTCCGCGCTGCTGGTCTGGTCCCTGCTGCAGACCCGCATCCTGCGGCTGCGCGCGCTCAACCTGGTCGGCTGCCTGATCCTGATCGGCTACAACGCCGCGGTGGCGGTCTGGCCCATGGTCGGCCTCAACGTGGTGCTCGCGGTGATCAACGTGTGGTACCTGCGGACGATGCTGGCCACGCGGCACGACGAGCAGACCTACCAGGCGGTGGAGGTGGGCGTCGACGACCGGTTCCTCGCGCACACCCTGCGGGTGCACGCCGCCGACATCGCCCGGTTCAACCCGGACTTCCGCTGGGCGTCGCACGACGCGCAACGCTCGGCGTTCCTGGTGCTCAAGGCCGACGAGGTGGTTGGGGTGGTGCTGTCGCACGCCGAGGCCGACGGGATCGCCCAGATCGACCTCGACTACGTCACCCCGAGGTTCCGCGACTTCACCCCCGGCGAGTTCGTCTACCGGCGCAGCAGCCTCTTCACCGAGCGCGGCTTCCGCCGGGTGGTGAGCCCGCCCGGCATGGTCGCCCCCTACTACCACCGGCTCGGCTTCCGCCCGGAGGGCGACGCGTACGTGCTCGACCTTCCCGCCCCCGCGCCGGCCTGAGAGTCATGGGACGGTCGGGAAGGATTCGCCGACCGCCGCACGGGGCACACAGGGCCGTACGTCGGGTGGGTCTTCCGCCCGGCGGCGTCGGCCGTCCGGCCGGCGTCCCCGGCGGCGAGGGAGAGAACCGGGCGTGCAGAGCTACTGGAGCCAAATGGCCCTGGTCGGAGTCCTGGTCGTCCTGAACGCGATCTTCGCGGGTAGCGAGATGGCGCTGGTGTCGCTGCGGGACAGCCAGGTCCAGCGCCTGGAACGCACCAGCCGGGCCGGGCGGGTGCTGGCCCGGCTGGCCAAGGACCCCAACCGGTTCCTCGCCACCATCCAGATCGGCATCACCCTGGCCGGCTTCCTGGCCTCGGCCGCCGCCGCGGTCTCGCTGGCCGAGCCGCTGGTGCCGCTGCTGGGTTTCCTCGGCGGCGCGGCCGAGTCGGTGGCCATCGTGGCGGTCACTCTCGTGCTGACCTTCGTCACGCTGGTCTTCGGCGAGCTGGCCCCGAAACGGATCGCCATGCAGTCCGCCGAACGTTGGGCGCTGGTGGTGGCCCGCCCACTGGACCTGCTGGCGACCGTCTCCCGCCCCGCCGTCTGGGCGCTGGGCGCCACCAGCGACCTGGTGGTACGCCTGTGCGGGTTGAACCCGAGGCACGAGCCCGACGAGATCGGCCCGGACGAGCTGCGCGACATCGTCGCCGGCAACCACGGGTTCACCAAGGAGCAGCGCACCATCATCGCCGGTGCCGTGGAGATCGCCGACCGGCAGCTGAAGGCGGTGCTCGTACCCCGGTTGCAGGTCTTCACCCTCGACAGCGGGACCACCGCGGAGGCCGCCCGGCTACTGCTGGCCGCCACCGGCCACTCCCGGGCCCCGGTGGTCCGCCACGGTGGCCTGGACGACGCCGTCGGCGTGCTCCACCTGCGTGACCTGGTCGGCGTACCCGACGAGCGACTCGTCGACGAGGTCGCCCGCCCGCCGATGCTGCTGCCCGACTCGCTGCCCGTGATGGACGCGCTGCGCCAGTTCAAGGCCGAACGCCAGCACATCGCCCTGGTGGTCGACGAGCGCGGCGCGGTCGACGGGATCGTCACCCTGGAGGACATCCTGGAGGAGATCGTCGGCGAGATCTACGACGAGACGGACCGGGACGTGCACGGCGTACACACCGAGGCCGACGGGGCGCTGCTGGTGCCCGGCACGTTCCCCGTGCACGACCTGTCCGACCTCGGCGTCGAGGTTCCCGGTCGGCCGCCCGGTGACTACACCACCGTCGCCGGGATGCTGCTGAGCTGCCTCGGGCACATTCCCAGCGTGGCGGGGGAGCAGGTCACCATGGACGGCTGGCAACTGGAGGTGGCCGCCATCGATCAGCGGGCCATCACCCGGGTACGGCTGCGCCGAGCCGCGCCGGTCGCGGATGCCCCGGACGCGGAACCGGTCCTCGACGAGGCCCACCGCTGACCAGCGCCATAGCCGGTGGGCGGTGCCGCTCGGCCGCCCGGTGGCCTGTGCCGCTCAGCCGGCCGGCGGGCCGAACGGGAAATCGGGCACCGGCGGCAGTAGCTGTACCTGGTCCGCGGGAAGCTGCCGGGTGCTGCGACTCAACGCCCGAGCCACCAGACGGATCGCCCACGGGCCCGACGGGTGGCGCTCTGCCCCGATCAGCCGCCCCACCAGGCGACCCCACCAGCGCCCGGTGACGATCACGTCGGTCAGCCGCAGCCGACCGTCCGGGTAGCTGCCCCGCACCACCACGTCCACCACCCGGCCGAGCCGCCGCCCGTGCAGGTCGTATGCCACCCGGCCGAGCAGGTCACCCGCTCGCACGGCCCGCCCCCGGAATGCGGTCGATCAGGTGCCGGCGCAGCCACACCTCCACCGGCGGGGGCGGCAGTCCGTCGGCGCGGCAGCGTAGTCGCACCGCGCTGTCCACCTGCGCCACCAGGGTCATCGGCAGGCGCAGCGGTGGTGCCGGCCGGTGCTCGCTGAACCGGTCCGCGACCGTCACCAGCAGCCGGCCGACCCGACCGCCGATCCGCCGACCGAGCGCGTGCTGGCCACTGAGCAGGTACGCCACGTACGGGTAACCCTCGTCGTCGATGGCGAACTCCACATCGTCGACCTTGCCGACCAGTCGTCCGGCGACGTCGACGATCTGCCGGTCCAGCAGCTGCCGGCCGAGCTGGATCCTCATCGCCCCGTCCCGGTGGTCACCGCGAGCGGGATCGCGGCGACCGCCGCGGCCACGATCACCACGAGGAAGACCGCGCCGAGCAGGTTGGCGGTCCGCCCGTTGACCCGGTCGCCCAGGTACGTGCGGTCGTTGGCCACGATCAGGATCGGCAGGTACGTCAGCGGCAGCGCCACCGCGCTGGCCACCAGCATGTGCTCGGTGAGCCGCACCGGGTCGACGGTGGTGCACAGCACCAGCATCCCGATCAGCACGCTGACCAGCAGTACGGTGTGGAAACGGGCCGCCTCGCGGGGACTGACCCGCTTGCCCCACTGCCAGCCGAAGTACTGTGCCGCCGCGTACGCCGCCGACAAGCCGGTTTCCAGGGCGGCACCGAACGTCACGGCGAAGAACGCCAGCGCCGCGATCGCCAGTCCCACCCCGCCGAACGCCAGCACCACCGGCGCGGCGACCTCGTGGAGGGTCGACACGGACGCGCCGGTCGGGTGCAGCACCACCGCGGCCGTCGCCACCAGCGACAGCGCGAGGAACCCGCCGACCGGAAACCCCACCAGCACGCTCGACCGGGCGTCGGCCAGGTCGGCGGCGCTCCACCGTTCCTCCACCCCGCCGGAGGAGAAGAAGAACACCTCGTACGGGCTGACCGTGGAGGCGAACAACGCCACCGCCACGAACCAGTACGCCACCCAGCCCTGCCCGTACGCCTCGGGGCGCAGCGCCCCGCGAGCCAGGGCCGCCCAGTCGGTGGGCAGCCAGAACAGCGCCACCGCGAAGATCACCAGGGTCAGCCCGGCCAGTCCGAACACCCGCTCCATCAGCTGAAACCGCATCCGCCACAGCACCAGCCACACCGCGAACGCCGCCACCGGCACCCACAGCAGGTAACTCACCCGGGAGGCCAGCTGCAGGGCCAGCGCGACGCCGCCCAGTTCCGCCGCCAGGGTCAGCACCGTGACCAGGTACGAGGCGGCCAGGTTCAGCAGCGCGACCCGGGGCCCGAGCCGTTCCCGGACCAGGTCGAACACCGCCCGGCCGCTCGCCGCCGCGATCCGGCCGGCCATGTCCGCGTACGCGCAGATGCCGACCACCCCGAGCAGCAGCACCCAGGCGTGGCCCATGCCGAACCGGGCGCCGGCCTGGCTCGCCGCCACCAGGTCGCCGATGTCGACGAAACCTCCGACCGCCGAGAGCACGCCGAGCGTGGCGGCGAGGAGCTTCCTCACCTCGGGTACGGGTCGACCGGTCGCATCGATGCGACCATATCCGCTTCACCAGTATTTTTCCGGTAAACCGGTCAGTTGGCGGCTCCGCCACCCGCCATCCCGATCTCCTTGACCGGCGCTGCGTCGCCGGCGACGGCGCGGGCGACCGAGCCGGTTCGGTCAGCTCTCGGAGAGGTTCTGCAACCGCACCTGGCCCCGGGAGACCAACCGCCCCGCGGCGTCGGTGATCTCCACCTGCCACAGCTGCTGGCTGCGTCCCCGGTGGACGGGTGTCCCGACGGCGGTCAGCTCCCCGTCGCGGACCGCCCGCAGGAAGTCCGTCTGGTTGGAGACGCCCACCACCCGTCCGCGCCCGCCGAGCCAGATCGTCCCCCCGACGCTGGCCGCCGTCTCCACCACCGCGCAGTACACCCCGCCGTGCTGGATGCCGAACGGCTGGTGCAGCTCGGGGCGTACCGTCCAGCGGATCACCACCCGGTCGGCGCCGACCTCGTCGAACGTCAACCCGAGCAGGCCGGCCAGGCCGCCCGTGATGTTCGGCGTCTCCTCCACGACTCCGTACCTCCATGTCTCAGCGGAAGGGCAGCCTAACGGCCCGGTATCGGCCAAACCCGGTACGCCCCGGCCTGCGGCATGGGGGAGAATCGGTGATCGTGACCGACAGCAACCTCCCGCGCGGGCGGGAATCCCTGACCGAAGACCTGCGGTGGCGCGGCCTGATCCAGGACTCGACCGGCCTCGACGAGCTGCGTGACCTGCTCGACGGCGGGAGCGCCACCTTCTACGTGGGCTTCGATCCGACCGCACCCAGCCTGCACGTCGGCCACCTCATGCAGGTCACCACGGCCCGCCGGCTCCAGCTGGCCGGGCACCGGCCGCTGCTGCTCGTCGGTGGCGCCACCGGCCAGATCGGCGACCCGAAGGAGAGCGCCGAGCGCAGTCTCAACCCGCCGGAGGTCGTCGCCGGCTGGGTCCGGCGCATCCGCGACCAGCTCGCGCCGTTTGTGTCGTACACCGGGGAGAACGCCGCGCAACTGGTGAACAACCTGGACTGGACCGCGGAGATGTCGGTGGTCGAGTTCCTCCGGGACGTCGGCAAGCACTTCCCGGTGAACAAGATGCTGGCTCGTGAGGTGGTCCGGGCCCGACTGGAGACGGGCATCAGCTTCACCGAGTTCAGCTACCAGCTGCTGCAGGCCAACGACTTCTTCGAGCTGCACCGCCGCCACGGCTGCCAACTCCAGTACGGCGGCTCCGACCAGTGGGGCAACATCACCGCCGGCGTCGACTACATCCGCCGGCGCGGCGCCGGCCCGGTGGAGGCGTTCACCACGCCACTGGTCACCAGGTCCGACGGCACCAAGTTCGGCAAGACCGAGGGCGGCGCCGTCTGGCTCGACCCCGAGATGACCAGCCCGTACGCCTTCTACCAGTTTTGGGTCAATGCGGACGACCGGGATGTGGCCCGCTACCTGCGCTACTTCAGCTTCCGCTCCCGGGAGGAGATCGAGGCGCTGGAGAAGGAAGCGGCTGAACGTCCGGCCGCCCGGGCCGCGCAGCGCGCCCTCGCCGAGGAGTTGACCACCCTCGTGCACGGGGAGCGGGAAATGGCCCAGGCCGTCGCCGCGAGCCAGGCACTCTTCGGTCGCGGCTCCCTCGACGACCTCTCTCCGGTGACCCTGCGGGCGGCACTGACCGAGGCCGGTCTCGTCCACCTCGACGAGCTGCCGGACGTCGCGGGGCTGCTCAAGGAGTCGGGCCTGGTGCCGAGCATGAAGGAGGCCCGCCGGGTGATCGCCGAGGGGGGCGCGTACGTCAACAACGTCCGGGTGACGCAGGTGGACGCGGTCGTCGGCCGGGAGGATCTGCTGCACGGCCGCTACCTGGTCCTGCGCCGCGGAAAGCGGTCCTTCGCCGGGGTCGAGCTGCGAGGATAACGGTACGAGCGGAGTGTGACGCGGGACGCCCCCGGCGGATTTGACGATCAACTCGCCGGGGGCGTAACTTTCCTCTGCCAGCGCGGAACGGGCGAGACGGGGCGAGAGCCCTGGCGGCCGGAGCGCGGGAATGACCTCCGGGTCGAGGTGGTTGACTCCATCAGAACCTGGACCGGGTGGTGCCCCTGGATCTGTCGCGAGGCGGATTTGGCGGGGCGGAGCCGACCGGGTATGGTTGACGACCGGCAGGGCACCGGGCGAGCGTGCGGGAAACCGCAGCGGCCGGCCTGCCGAGCATCCACGACATAACCGACACGAGTCGGATGTCTTGTGGTGCGCCCGGGTGGGATCCGGAAGTGGTAAAAACCGGAAACATCGGTTTGACACGGCGGAAATCTCCGGGTAACGTAGTAAAAGTGCTCGCCGCGGGAGTGGTGGTCACGGTTGGATGTGGTGCCCCGGGTCGGGGGTCCTCGGTTGAGGGTTTCCGGGCGGTGTGTGGTTGTTCTTTGAGAACTCAACAGGGTGCTTGTAAAGCCAGTGCCAAATTTGTTTTGATACCCCGGACTGGTCAGGCTTTGGTCTGTCTGGTTGGGATTCCTTTGGCAGCATTGTTTGTT
>NZ_SMKF01000056.1 GCF_004348325.1 Micromonospora sp. KC213
GGTGACGGTAGGGGTCGTCGGTGACCCGCCCGTCGGCCTCCACCCGGTAGTCGAGCACCTCGCCCGGCAGCACCGCCTCGAAGACGCCGACGTCGTGCACCCGCTTCATCGGGTGTCGTTGCCCGTCGACGATCACGGCGACGTCGCCGGCTCCCCGGCGCATCGCCCGGATGGTGGTCTGCCCGCCGGTGGGGTGGGCGCCGAGCAGGGCGTGCGGGTCGTGCGTCGCACCGGCGATCAGCTGGTCCATCGGATGTCGTCCTTCGCAGCGGGTGCGGTCGGGGCGGTGCCGCCGGACAGGCCGGCGGGCACGTCGGTGACGGTGAGGTCGGCGGGGACGTGGCCGGTCGGCGTCGGTTCGGCCGACGTCGTCGGGCGGCGTACGACGAACACGTGCGCCGGTTGCAGGTACGGGTCGAGCCGGATCGTGCTGCGTTGGCCCCACTCGTAGCTGGCGCCGGTCAGCTCGTCGTGGACGGTGAACCGGTCGTGCCAGTCGAGGCCGATCGCCGGCATGTCGAGGGTGGTGTTGCCCCACTGCACCTCGTGGGAGTCGAACGAGCAGATTACGAGGACCGTGTTGCCGGTGTCCGGGTCGTGCTTGGACCAGCAGAGCAGCGCCGGGTTGTCGATGTCGTGGAAGACCAGGTTGCGCAGCTGGTGCAGGGCCGGGTTCTCCCGGCGTACCCGGTTGAGGGTGGCGATGAACGGGGCCAGGGAACGGCCCTGCGCCGCCGCGCCGGCCCAGTCCCGGGGACGCAGTTCGTACTTCTCGTTGTCGAGGTACTCCTCGGCGCCGGGGCGGGCCACGTGCTCGAACAGTTCGTAGCCGGCGTACATGCCCCAGGACGGGGAGAGCAGCGCGGCCAGCACCGCCCGGATCTTGAACATCGGCGGCCCGCCGTGCTGCAACGACTCGTGCAGGATGTCCGGGGTGTTGGGCCAGAAGTTCGGCCGCATGTAGTCGGCGGCCGCGACCAGTTCCTCGCAGTACTCCCGCATCTCGGCAGCCGTCGTGCGCCAGGTGAAGTAGGTGTACGACTGGGTGAAGCCGATCTTGCCCAGGCCGTGCATGATGGCCGGCCGGGTGAACGCCTCGGCGAGGAACAGCACGTCCGGGTCGACCTTCTTGACCTCCCAGATCAGCCAGTGCCAGAAGTCGAAGGGCTTGGTGTGCGGGTTGTCCACCCGGAAGATCCGGATGCCCTGGCCCACCCAGTGCAGCACCACCCGCAGGATCTCCGCCCGGATGCCCTCGGGGTCGTTGTCGAAGTTGAGTGGGTAGATGTCCTGGTACTTCTTCGGCGGGTTCTCCGCGTAGGCGATGCTGCCGTCGGCGCGGGTGGTGAACCACTCCGGGTGTCGGGTCACCCAGGGGTGGTCCGGCGCGCACTGCAACGCCAGGTCCATCGCCACCTCCAAGCCCTGCTCGGCGGCGGCGGCGACGAAGTCGCGGAAGTCCTCCGGCTCACCGAGGTCGGGGTGGATGGCGTCGTGCCCGCCCTCGGCCGCGCCGATGGCCCACGGCGAACCCACGTCGTCCGGGCCGGCGGTGAGCGAGTTGTTCCGGCCCTTGCGGTTGACCCGGCCGATCGGGTGGATCGGCGGCAGGTAGAGCACGTCGAAGCCCATCGCCGCGACCCCGGGCAGCCGGTCCATCGCGGTGGCGAAGGTGCCGGACCGTGCCGGGGCGTCGACGGTCGCCGGGATCGCCCCCTCGGAGCGGGGAAAGAACTCGTACCAGGCGGAGAAGAGCGCCCGGGGCCGGTCCACCCAGAGCCGGCGCTCCTCGCCGGTGGTGACCAGTTCCCGCACCGGGTGCGCCCAGAGCAGGTCGGCCAGCTCCAGCGCCGGGGCCACCCGCCGGGGCAGCTCCCGCCCGGTGTCGCCCAGCGCCGCGACCGCGGCCCGCACCCGCTCGACGTCGGCTGCCGGAACCAGCTCCCGCGCGGCCTCCAGCACCCGTGCGCCCTCGGCCAGGTCGTTGGCCAGGTCCGCGACGCCCTGTCCGGCGGCCAGCTTCTTCGTGACCGCGTTCTGCCAGGTCAGGTACGGATCCTGGAACGCCTCGACGGTGAAGGTCCACTCGCCGACGGCGTCCGGGCGGATGGTGGCGTGGAAGCGGTCCTGGCCGGGTTCACCGGGACGCATCCGGGTGAACGGGCGCGTCGTGCCGTCCGGGCCTCGCCAGACCACGTTGCAGCCCAGCGCGTCATGACCCTCGCGGTAGGCGCGGGCCGACACCGGCACCACCTCGCCGACGACCGCCTTGGCGGGGTAGCGACCGCAGGCGACGGCGGGGGAGACATCTTCGATGGGGAACCGTCCACTCACCCGCTCAACCTACTGCGCGAGATCGCTTCGCGCTCGGGTCGAGGCCGCTTCTTCTTCCAGGTCGGGCGTTACTGGTCGGTGCTGCCGGCAGGCGGCGACAGCCGGAGACACGTATCATCTGTATTACGTATCAGGGGGGGCAGCGATGAGGTTGAACAGCAAGGGACAGGTGACCATTCCGGCCGAACTGCGTGCCCGGCACAACCTGCACGAGGGCGACGAGGTGGACGTGGTCGAGGAAGGCGGCACCCTGCGGATCGTGCGGGTTGCCGACGCCGAGACCCGTGGGCGACGGCTGGTCCGGCACATGCGCGGACGGGGCAGCGCCCGAGAGGTGGAGACCATGTCGACCGACGAACTGATGGACCTGCTTCGTGGCGAGTGAACGCATCCGGGCCGTCGCCCGCCGGGCGACCGACACGGTCACCACCCTGGTCGACACCAACGTTCTGCTGGACATCCTCACCGAGGATCCACGATGGGCCGACTGGTCGGGTGCGGCGCTGGCCGCCGCCCGTGACGAGGGCGTCCTGGTGATCAACCCGATCGTCTACGCCGAGGTGTCCGTGCGGTTCGCGCGCGTCGAGGAACTCGACGACGCCCTGCCCGCCACGGACTTCCTCCGCGAGGAGCTGCCGTATCCCGCCGGGTTTCTGGCGGGCAAGGCGTACGCGCGGTACCGGTCGCAGGGCGGCGTGAAGCGCTCGCCCATCGCCGACTTCTACATCGGCGCCCATGCCGCGGTGTGTCGATACCGCCTGCTGACACGCGACGGCACCCGCTACCGCACCTACTTCCCCAAGCTGACCCTCATCTCACCCGACACCTGACCGCCGCGCCCGCCGGCCTGGCCCGGCTCGCCGCCACCCTTCACATCGCCTGACGCCTCCCTGGGATCGCCACGCACAGTGCGGCGAGTTGCGGTGTCCGTCCGGCGTGTTACCGCAACTCGCCGCAATCGGCGCAGGTCCAGGCGGGTCCGGGTGAGCGCGCGGTCAGGGCAACAGGGAGCGATAGATGTCGAGGGTGCGGGTGGCGATGGCGTCCCAGGAGAAGTGCTCCACCGCCCGTCGCCGCCCGGCGCGGCCGAACTCCGCCGCGCGCCCCGGATCGGCCAGCAACTCGTTCATCCGGGCCGCCAGGTCGGCCTCGAACCGGGCCGGGTCCAGCGGGCGGCCCGAGCCGTCACCGGCCTGCTCGATCGGGACCAGCAGCCCGGTCTCGCCGTCGGCCACCACCTCCGGAATGCCGCCGGTCGCGGTCGCCACCACCGCGGTCTCGCAGGCCATCGCCTCCAGGTTCACGATGCCCATCGGTTCGTACACCGAGGGGCAGACGAAGATCGTCGCGTGCGTGAGCACCTGGATCACCTCGTGCTTGGGCAGCATCTCGGCCACCCAGACGACCCCGGACCGGCGGGAACGCAGCTCGGTGACCAGCCCCTCCACCTCGGCGGCGATCTCGGGTGTGTCGGGCGCCCCGGCCAGCAGCACCAGTTGGGTGTCGGCCGGCAGTTCCCGGGCGGCGCGCAGCAGGTGGGGCAGCCCCTTCTGCCGGGTGATCCGACCCACGTACACCACGCTCGGTCGGGCCGGGTCGATGCCGAGGCGGTCCACCACGTCGGTGCCCTCATCCGGGGCGTACTGCGCGGTGTCGATGCCGTTGTGGACCACCCGGACCCGGTCCGGGTTCACCTGCGGGTACGCGGCCAGCACGTCCCGGCGCATCCCCTCGCTGACCGCGACGATCGCGTCGGCGGCCTCGTACGCGGTCCGTTCGCACCAGGAGGAGAGCGCGTACCCGCCGCCGAGCTGTTCGGCCTTCCACGGCCGCAGCGGCTCCAGGCTGTGCGCGGTCACCACGTGCGGCACCCCGTGCAGCAGCTTCGCGGTGTGCCCGGCAAGGTTGGCGTACCAGGTGTGGCTGTGCACCACGTCCGTGCCGGCACAGCCCGCCGCCATCTCCAGGTCCACGCCCATGGTCCGCAGCGCGGCGTTCGCGCCGGCCAGGCCGACCGGTTCGGCGTACGCGACGACGCCCGGCTCCGCGCGCGGCGCGCCGAAGCAGTGCACCCGTACGTCGGCGAGCTGGCGCAACTCCCGGGCCAGATACTCGACGTGCACGCCGGCGCCGCCGTACACCTCCGGCGGGTACTCCCGGGTGAGCAGGTCGACGCGCAGCGGTACGAGATCGTTCATGCCCGGCACCTTAGTGCAGAAACACACCCCGTACCGTGGGACAAGTCGGCCCGTAGGAGTGGTGAACTCGCGGTCGGATGGATAGCGTCGGGACATGGCTGCCAAGGTGCTCGCGATCGTCCTGGCTGGCGGAGAGGGCAAGCGCCTGATGCCGCTCACCACGGACCGGGCCAAGCCCGCCGTTCCGTTCGGCGGGATGTACCGCATGGTCGATTTCGTCCTGTCCAACCTGGCGAACGCCGGCTTTCTCAAGATCGTCGTGCTGACCCAGTACAAGTCCCACTCGTTGGACCGGCACATCACCAAGACGTGGCGGATGTCGACCCTGCTCGGCAACTACGTCACGCCGGTGCCGGCGCAGCAGCGCCGTGGCCCGTGGTGGTTCGCCGGTTCCGCCGACGCGATCTACCAGAGCTTCAACCTGATCAACGACGAGCAGCCGGACCACGTGATCGTCTTCGGCGCCGACCACATCTACCGGATGGATCCGCGGCAGATGGTGGACGACCACATCGCCTCCGGCGCCGCGGTGACCGTGGCCGGCATCCGGCAGCCGCTGTCGATGGCCGACCAGTTCGGGGTGATCGAGGTCGGCGAGGACGGCCGGCGGATCCGGGCGTTCCGCGAGAAGCCCACCGACGCGGTCGGCCTGCCCGACGCGCCGGACCAGATCTACGCCTCGATGGGCAACTACGTCTTCAGCACCAAGGCGCTCTGCGAGGCCGTGGAACGCGACGCGGCCGACAAGACCAGCAAGCACGACATGGGCGGCAGCATCATCCCGATGCTGGTGGAGCGGGGCGAGGCCAACGTCTACGACTTCCGGGACAACGAGGTGCCGGGCAGCACCGACCGTGACCGGGGCTACTGGCGCGACGTGGGGACGCTGGACTCCTTCTACGACGCACACATGGATCTGATCAACGTGCACCCGGTGTTCAACCTGTACAACTTCGAGTGGCCCATCTACACCGAGCAGCCGCCGTTCCCGCCCGCGAAGTTCGTCCACCAGTACGGTGAGCGGGTCGGTCGCGCGGTCGCCTCGATGGTCTCGCCCGGCGCGGTCATCTCCGGCTCGCTGGTGGAGAACTCGGTCGTCTCGCCGAAGGTCAAGGTGCACTCCTGGGCGCACGTCGACGGCGCGGTGCTGATGGAGGGCGTGGAGATCGGCCGGCACGCGGTGGTGCGCCGGGCCATCCTCGACAAGAACGTCTTCGTGCCCGAGGGCGCGGAGATCGGCGTCGACCTGGAGAAGGACCGGCAGCGCTACACCGTCTCCGACAACGGCATCGTGGTCATCGGCAAGGGGCAGCGCGTCGAGCCGTGAGCCGCGTGTGACCCGGCGCCCGCCGGGAACCAGTGAACACCACCCCGCACCCGAGGAGGATCCCGCAGTGGCCCACCCGCGCGCCGGACAGCCCGCCGAGCCCGCCGACCTGGTGGACGTGCCCCGGCTGGTCACCGCCTACTACGCCGAGCACCCGGACCCGGACGACCCGGCGCAGCGGGTCTCCTTCGGCACCTCCGGGCACCGCGGGTCCTCGCTCAGGGGCGCCTTCAACTCCGACCACATCGTCGCGGTCACCCAGGCGCTCTGCGACTACCGTCAGCAGCAGGGGGTGGACGGCCCTCTCTTCCTCGCCCGGGACACCCACGCGCTCTCCGCGCCGGCGGCCACCGACGCCCTGGAGGTGCTGGCTGCCAACGGGGTCACCGTGCTGGTGGACAGCCGGGACGGCTACACCCCCACCCCGGCGCTGTCGCACGCCGTGCTCACCCACAACCGGGGACGCACCAGCGGCCGCTGCGACGGGGTGGTGATCACCCCGTCGCACAACCCGCCCGAGGACGGCGGCTTCAAGTACAACCCCACCCACGGCGGCCCGGCCGACACCGACGCGACGAGCTGGATCCAGGACCGCGCCAACGCGATCCTCGCCGCCGGGCTCAAGGAGGTGCGGCGGATCCCGTACGCCCGGGCCCGCACCGCCGACACCACCGGCAAGTACGACTTCCTCGCCCACTACGTCGACGACCTGCCGGCCGCCATCGACATCGAGGCGATCCGCGACACCGGGGTGCGCATCGGCGCCGACCCGATGGGCGGGGCCAGCGTCGCGTACTGGGGGGAGATCGCCGACCGGCACCGCCTCGACCTCACCGTGATCAACCCGACGGTCGACCCGACCTGGCGGTTCATGACCCTCGACGGTGACGGCCGGATCCGGATGGACTGCTCCTCGGCGAACGCGATGGCCTCGCTGATCGCCGCCCGCGCCGACTACCAGGTCTCCACCGGCAACGACGCCGACGCCGACCGGCACGGCATCGTCACCCCCGACGGCGGCCTGATGAACCCCAACCACTACCTGGCGGTCGCGATCGGCCACCTGTTCCGTACCCGGGAGCAGTGGGGTCCGGCGGCGGCCATCGGCAAGACCCTGGTCTCCTCCTCGATGATCGACCGGATCGCGGCCGACCTCGGGCGTCCGCTGCTGGAGGTACCGGTGGGGTTCAAGTGGTTCGTGCCCGGTCTGCTCGACGGCGCGGTTGGCTTCGGCGGTGAGGAGAGCGCCGGCGCGTCCTTCCTGCGTCGCGACGGGAGCACCTGGACCACCGACAAGGACGGCATCCTGCTCTGCCTGCTCGCCGCCGAGATCATCGCCACCACCGGGCGGACCCCCAGCCAGCACTACGCCGAGCTGACCGAGCGCTTCGGCGCCCCGGCATACGCCCGGATCGACGCCCCGGCCGGCCGGGAGCAGAAGGCGGTGCTGGCCAGGCTCTCCCCGGAGCAGGTCACCGCCACCGAACTGGCCGGGGAGCCGATCACCGCCACCCTCACCGCCGCGCCGGGCAACGGCGCGTCCATCGGCGGGCTCAAGGTGACCACCGTGTCGGGCTGGTTCGCCGCCCGGCCCTCGGGCACCGAGGACGTCTACAAGATCTACGCCGAGTCGTTCCAGGGACCGGAACACCTGACCCGCATCCAGTCCGAGGCCAAGGCTCTGGTCGACGGGGTGCTGGCGACGGCCTGAGCACAGCCGTACGACCGCCCGGCCGCAGGGGTGAGGCTCGTCAGTGCGCGGTATCTACTGACGCACCGGAAACCGGCTCGACCGATTGGCCGGCACCCCGGCCCGCCCGTACTGGAGCCCGGAGAGCTGAACGAAGATCTCCCGCTTGGCCACGGCCTCCCCGCGCCTGTTGAGTTCGTAACCGGTCAGCCAGACCCAACCGTGTGACGTGGGGCGTTGGTCGACGGCAACGAGCCGGAACGGGAAACCGCGCTCCCCAACGAACTGGACGGAGGCGCGACGACCGATGGTGAACACATCACCTGGCCGGAGTTGTTGGCGGAGTTGGCAGCATCGGGCGGAGCACCCGCCGGGCGCTGGCCGGGACGATTGCCGGCGAACGGGCAAGGGGCCACCTCCAGAGTCAGGCAGGTCCGGCCACCGATTCTTGATCAGGTAGCCGGACCGCTCACCGAAAGGGCACTAACCGGTTGCCGTCCGAACGGGCCCTCACAGGAAACCTTGCCCTGTCATACTCGTCAGTGTCAAGTCTGATAGCTGTCATATGCGACAGGTTCGGATTGCATAGCGTCGAACCCATGGTCCGCAGGCTGTACGGCAGCGCCGAGCTACAGGAACGCCTGGGGGTGTCCCGCGCCCGCGTCGTGCAGATCATCAGCCGACCCGACTTCCCTGAACCGTTCGACCGGCTGGCCGGGGGAGCGGTGTGGTTGGTGGAGGACGTGGAAGCGTGGATCACCAAGCACCGGCCGCACCAGGCGCGAGACGCCGACCCGGACGAGTGCTGAAACAGCCCGGACCTGTCGACCAGCTCCAGGCCCAGCTCGACGCCGCCCGTGCCGAGCTGGCCAACCGACACCTGGACGACTGACCCGCGTACGGCCCCCGCACCCCCGATTCGAGGCGCGGGGGGCCTCATATGCCTCCGGTGCCCTGCGGTGTGAACGTTCAGACCACAAAAATGCGCGTACGCGGGGGGAGCTGCGCGCCGTGCTCGCCGGGCCTGGCGCTCGTGGGCACCCCTGCCCTCTGTTGGAGGGTGTCGCTCCCTCTCCCCCAAGGAGACGCTGGCCCGTCCCGCGTTGACGCCCCTGCCGAGGCGCGACGTGGCGTCGGTGTCGGGGTTTAGCCGGCCGATGCATCGGCCGGAATGGCTGGGGTGGGCGCGACCGCGGCGGAAGGGGCAGGCACTCGCAGCGGACCGTGCGTCGGCGCGGTGCCGGTGGTGTCAAAAGCGGCTCGCGGTGCCAGGGCTACCCAGGTGCCGGACGAAGAACCGGATCGAGCTGTCGATTTCGAATGATGGGACTCGGAAGTGGCTGCCTGGGTTGGCGTGCAGGGTCTTCTCGGTGGAACCGAGTGCGTCGAACAGCTTCATGACGGAGTCCCGCGGATTGCCTTCATCGTCCCACTGCAGCAGGAACTCGACCGGGATCGTGATCCGCGCCGCGGTGTCGGTGAGCCAGTCGCTTCCGATGAGGCCGAGGACCGCAGCCGTGATCCGAGGTTCGGCCGCAACGAGGCGGATGCCCATCTCACCGGCCTGGGACAGGCCGTAGTACCCGACGGGCTGGCTGTCGCCGACAGAGTCCAGTTTCTGGAGTGCGTCCAGGGTGGTCTGCCAGTCGGGTATGAGCTGCGACGCCACGGTTTCGTTTAGGGCAGGCCACGCCGGGCCGAAGGGCTTGCCCGCAGCCTCTCGTTCCTGGATGAGCGCGACGAGCCGCCGGATCTCCGGGTGCTCCGGCCTGTCACCAGTACCTGGCGCATCGATCGCGGCGACCGCGAAGCCGCAGGAGGTGACGTAGGGGAAGGCCCGGGAGACGACCTCCCATCCTTTCTTGTGCTGGCCGCCGCCGTGCCCGATCAAGACCAGCGGGCGGGGACCGGAGCCCTCGGCGGGCGTCCAGAGCACCCCGGGGATGTCCCCGATCCTGAAGAGCTGTTCGCGGATGCCGTCAGCGACGGTGTCTGAGGTGATGCGCATGGCGGGGATTACATCGGCATTCCCGCTGACGCGGCGAGTCAATTATCCGGGCCGTCCAAGCCGCCCGCTTGCCAGCTCAAGCCGCTTGAGCCGCCTCCGCCTTTCGTGCCTTTGCCGCGTCGCTCCTCCAGGCTCGTCAGTGTCCTACCTGTCCACCGTGGGCAGCTCAGCGCAGTGGGGGCAGCTCGCGGCGGCCGAGTTGCTCCCGCAGCCCGTCCGGGAGCAGCTCCCGCAACTGCTCGGGCAGCAGCGGCAGGTCCAGCAGGCTGAGCTTGAGCTGGTTGCGCTCCTGGTGGCGGCGCGGATCCAGGCGGACCACCAGCCCGGCGTCGCGCTGGTAGCGCACGTGCACCGCGCCCTCGGTGGCGGCGTCGCGGATCACCAGCCCGTCCACCTCCACCGTCACCGGCGCCGAGTCGGGACGCAGCCGCAGGTGGATGGCCTCGTCCGGGGAGAGCACCAGCGAGCGGGAGATGCCGGCCATCGGCGCCGACGGGGTCACCACCACCGCCTGCGTCGCCGGGGAGACCAGCGGCCCGCCCGCCGCGTAGCTGTACGCCGTGGAACCGGTCGGGGTGGCCACGATCAGGGCGTCGCAGCGGTAGTAGCCGTACCGCTGGCCGTCGACGGCGAGGCTGGCGGTGACGAACCCCGCGCCGGGTTGACGGACCAGCGCGACGTCGTTGAAGGCCACCACGTCGTCGCCGCAGACGTCACAGGCCAGGCAGGCGTGCGACTCGACGGTGTAGTCGTGGGCCACCAGCCGGTCCAGCGCCCTCGGCAGGTCCGGCGGCTCCACCTCGACCAGGAAGCCGAGCTTGCCCAGGTGCACCCCGAGCACCGGCTTCGGACGGCGTACCGCCGAGCGCAGGGCACCCAGCATGGTGCCGTCCCCGCCGATGCTGATCAGTGCGTCCGACCGGGCGGCCAGCTCGCCGGCCGGAACGGGCTCCACCGAGGCGGGCACGCGGTGCCGGTCCTCGGCCCGGACGGCGAGGGCCTTGCCGTGCCGGACCGCCCACCGCTCGACGATCCCGACCACCTCGGTGACGTCCCGGGTGGGATGCAGCACCAGACCGAACAGGTACCCCGCCACCGGTACAGCTCACCACACCGCGACGCCAGCCGGCGGGCGTACGGCGCAGGTGCGGCGGCGGTGCCCCACACCGCCGCCGCACCGGTGCTCACCGTCGGGCGAACAGGTGTCTCAGCGACCGGGCCACCAGGTCGTCGCGGGCCGCCGGGGCGAGCCCCTCCAGACCGAAACCGAGGTAGACGGTGTCGGCGGTGACCACCGCCGATCCCTCCTCGAAAGCCTGCTGGCTGCGGCTCCAGTCGTTGGGGTTGGCCGCCGAGCCGGCCGGCGGCCCGGCGACCGTCCAGCCGCCCAGATCAGCCGTCTCGAAGGAGGTCTCGGACACCAACGCCCCGTCGGCGAAGACCCGCGCGTCGTCCAGGAAGACCCCGAGTCCCTGGGTTCCCCAGTCGGAGGCGTAGGTGATCGACAGCTCGACCTTCTTCCCGGCGTACGCCGACAGGTCGACGACGAACTCCTGCCAACCCCCGGAGGCGCCGGTGGCCGCGTTCCAGGTGCCGGTGCTGCCGGTGGGGGAGCAGTCGGCGCCCTGGTAGTGGGCCAGGAACGGGTGCAGCGTCCGCGCCCACCCGGAGGCGCAGCTCTCCCCGGTGACCGTGCCGGTACGCCCGTTGGCGTCGGGCAGCGTGGTCCAGTCGTCGCTGCCCGGCTCGTGCGCCTCGACGAACAGGAAGTCCCAGTTCTGCTCGATGTCGTACGAGGTGAAGAAGCGCAGCTCGCCGCTGCTCTTCCCGGTCAGGTCGACGGTGCGGGTGAGCCGCTTGTACGACTCGTCGGACCGGCCGCTGTAGAGGTACCAGTCACCGGTGCGCGGATCGAACGGCGCCGCGCCCGGCCGCGCCCAGTCCACGACGGCCGAGCTGGCGAACTGCGGGAAGTCCTTCGGTGCCAGGAAGCTCGACGTGCTCAGGAACGAGGCCGTGTGGTCCTGGTTCTGCGCCGAGCCGGCCTCGTTGAGCCGGCCGGAGAACCCGGCGAACGGCCCGTCTGCGCCGCGCAGCGGGTACGGGTCGCCGGCCGGGTCGGTGCCACCGTCACTGACGTAGGTGTACGCCCCCAGGTAGTACTGCTGGAAGTCGTTGAGCAGCGGCAGGCAACTGGTGTCGTCGGGGTCGGTGCACTCCGCGGGCGCGTTCGGCTGGTAGGCGTACGAACCGTTCGCGGCCTGGGCGAAGAGCGCGTACTTGCCGCTGACCAGGAGCTTGCCGCCCTCGTTGAGGTAGTCCCGCACGGCCAGCTCGGTCTCCGCGGCGGCCCGGGCGGCGGTGCCGGCCACCTGGCCGGGGGAGCGCGGGATGACGTCGTCGCCGGTCTCCCAGACCACCGTCCGGTAGTGCGACAGCACACCCAGGTGGTGCGGCGCCTTCCGGCCCATGACGTCGAAGTCGTAGACGTCGCTGCTGCGGCCGGCCTTCGTCAGGGAGGCGGCGATCTCGTCGGCGTACTTGGCGCTGGTGACGCCAGGCTGCGCCGGGCTGAGCCCGGTGACGTCCTCCATCGCGAGGACCAGCACGTCCCCGCCGATGTCGTCGTGCACCCGGTAGGTGAAGCGTTCACTGGCCACCGGGCCCTTGCGCGGCTTGACCCCGGTGAACCAGACCTCGACCCGGTCGCCCGGCTTCGTGCCGGTGACCCGGCCACGCAGTTCGGCGTAGTAGTCGTCGTGGGTGTCGCCGTACCGCTCGCCGCCGCGCCACTCGCCGACGGCGACGGTCTTCGGCCGGCCACCGTTGACCACGTAGTGCATCCGGACGTCCTTCAGCGCCCGCCGGGTGATCGACGCGACCTGCTGGCTGCGCCCGTAGGAGGTGTCGAAGGTGTCCACCACGAAGTCCGGCGTGCTGCGACCCACCACCGACACCGGGTCGTCCGGGTCGGCCGCCGACTTCGCCACCGCCAGGGCGAACGGCAGGTTCTTCGCCACCTCCGCCGAAATCAACTTCTCGTCGTCGGGGAAGATGAAGGAGCTGACACAGTCCTCCGGTCGCCACTGGTCGTCCGGGTCGGACTCGGCCGCCGCCTGGCAGGTGGACATCTCCGGAGTGAAACCCAGGGTGCCGTAGCGCACGGTGGCGTGCGTGTCGGTGTCGCCGTTGGTGGTGTACAGCTCGGCGGAGAGGTCCGGGTCGTAGCCGGGCACCGCCGGGTGGGCGTCGTCACCGGCCATCGTCTCGTAGATGACGTCGTCGGGGGTGGGGGTGTTGGCCTGCCAGCCGACGCCGTAGAGCAGCAGTTGCGCCGCCGAGTGGTAGTTGACGAAGAACTCGAAGCCGACCCGCTTGAAGAGCCGGTCGAGGGCCTTCGTCTCCGGCTCCGAGTTCGGTCCGGCGCCCCGGTAGGTGTCGCTGTTCGGCTCCGGTGAGGAGCCCTCGTCGTCGTACCCCCACTTGTAGGCGAAGTTGCGGTTGAGGTCGACGCCGTCGGCAGTGGTGATCTGCCCGTCCCCGTCGTTGTCGCGCAGGTTCTTGCGCCACAGCCGGTTGCCGGGGGTGAAGGTGTGGTCGTAGCCGTCCGGGTTGGCGACCGGCAGGAACCACAGCTCGGTGTGGTCCACCAGTCGGGTGATCTCCCGGTCGGAGCCGTAGTTGTCCAGCACGTGGTGCAGCAGCCGGCGGGTCATCTCCGGCGTGATCCACTCGCGGGCGTGCTGGGCGCTGCCGTAGAGCACCGCCGGCCGCTTCCCGTCCGGCAGGGTCCGCGCGTTCTTCGTGACCTTCACCGCGAGGATCGGCTTGCCCTGCACGCTGCGGCCGATCGTCTGCAGCTTGGCCAGCTTCGGGTACCGGGCCACGGTCGCGGTGATCTCGTCGCGCAGGCCGCCCGGCTCGCTGTACGACCGGAACGCCGACCAGCCCGCCGCCGCCTGCTCGCGCAGCGCCTGGGAGGCCGGCTTGCCGCGGACCTTCTTCACCTCCAGCTCGACACCCTGGTCGGCGAGGCGGCGCGCCTCCCGTTCGCTGAGCACCGTCTCCACCCGGGCGGCGCCGTCAGAGGTGGTGCCGTGGTGGTCGTGGCCGAGGTCGACACCCGCCGCGCGCAGCTTCGCCAGCTGTGCCGGGTCGAGCGTGCCGACGTACACCTCCAGGCTGTCGCGGCCGTCCGGGTCGGACGAGGGCCGCGCGGTCGCCGGTGCGGTCAGCGCCAGCGCGCCGACCAATGTGAACACGCCGGCGATCGCCAGCCGTGTGCGCTTCATCGCGCTCCCCTCGGGTCAAGGATCTGTGCCGCGAGCCTCGCCGCTGTAGCTGTCCATGTCAATGTCTCGATCGGGTGCTGGGTGGTGCGGGGTCGCGCATCCGACGTCGGAACGTAACTCGGGCCCCGGGGCTGCGTTGAGACCGTGAACGCGGCCGACGGAAGGAACGGGTGATGACACGGGTGATGACGGTGGTCGGGACCCGGCCGGAGATCATTCGGCTGTCCAGGGTGATGGACCGGTTGGACCGTACGGTCCAGCACGTGCTCGTGCATACCGGGCAGAACTGGGACCCGAACCTGTCCGACATCTTCTTCACCGAGTTGCGGCTGCGACAGCCGGACCGGTTTCTGGGTGTCGACACCACCTCGCTGGGCCGGGTGCTCGGTGGTGTGCTGGTCGGCGTCGAGGAGGCGATCGCGGAGTACCGGCCGGACGCCCTTCTCGTTCTGGGCGACACCAACAGCTGCATCGCTGCCTTGATGGCGCGGCGGATGCGGGTGCCGGTCTACCACATGGAGGCCGGTAACCGCTGCTTCGACCTGAACGTGCCGGAGGAGACCAACCGACGGCTGGTCGACCATGTCGCCGACTTCAACCTGGTCTACACCGAGCACGCCCGGCGCAATCTGCTCGCCGAGGGCCTGCATCCCCGCCGGATCCTGCACACCGGCTCGCCGATGCGGGAGGTGCTCGACCATTACCGCGCCGATATCGCCCGCTCCAGTGCCCTGGACCAACTCGAACTCGCGCCCGGAGAGTACTTCGTGGTCAGCGCCCACCGCGAGGAGAACGTCGACCGCCCCGACCGGTTGCGCCGCCTGCTCGACTGCCTTCGGGCGGTTCGCGACGAATGGGGCCTGCCGCTGCTGGTCTCCACCCATCCGCGCACCCGCAAGGCCCTGGAGGCACTCGCGGTCGACGACACCGCGCTGGAGGGCATCGGGTTCCATGAGCCGTTCGGCCTCTTCGACTACGTACACCTGCAGACGAACTCCCGGTGCACGTTGTCGGACAGCGGCACCATCAGCGAGGAGGCCGCAGTCCTCGGCTTCCCGGCGGTGACCCTGCGGGAGTCGATCGAGCGGCCGGAGGCCCTCGACGCCGGCGGGATCATCATGACCGGGCTGGACCCGAGTGGCGTGATCGAGGCGATCCGGGTGGCGGTCGAGCAGGTGGCCGCCGACGGGGTGCCCTGCCCGGCGGACTACCAGGTGCCCGATACCTCCCGCCGGGTCGTCGACTTCATCCTGTCCACGGTCCGCCGGCATCACGCCTGGGCCGGCATCCGGGTTTGACCACGGCTGCCCAGGCTGGCACGACGGACTCCGGCACGGGTGCCGGACACAGGCCGGACTGCCGCCTTCACGGGGAGCGATGTCCTCAACGGACATTCTGCGTTACCGGATGATCGTCGGTTTCGTTGACTGAACGTCCGGACCGAGGCGGGAGGAGTGGAATCCATGCACGCCTCCCGAAGCGAGGCCACTGACCCGTCGCCGTCAACCCTCACCCGTTCGCCCGACCCGCGGCGGGTCCACGGGTCCGTGCGGGACGAGGCGGACGTGGCTGGTGGGCGGCCCCAGCGTCCGGTCTGGCGGCGATTGGCATCCTGGATCACCACGGCCGCTCTGAGCCGGATCGTCAGCGCCGTCACACCGCTCGTGCTGATCCCGGTCCTGTTGTCCTACCTCGGTCCCGACCTCTACGGCCTGTGGGCGGCTGTTCTCGCGGTCAGCGGCATGGTGGCTCTCGTCGACCTCGGTCTCAGCAACGGTCTGATGACCAAGCTCGCGCCCTGCTACGCGACCGGAGACGTCGAGCGGGCGCGCCGGTACATTTCCACCGCCTATGTGGTGGTGTCGGGCACGGCCCTGACGTGCGTCGCCGTCATGTGGTGCTTCGCCTCGTTGATTCCGTGGTCCGACCTGTTCAACGCCGGTGCGAGCGTGCCACCGGGGACGGCGCGGGCGGTCGCGCTGGCCGGACTGACCGGATACCTGTTGAACGTACCCCTCTCCCTGACCTGCCGAGTGCTGTACGCCTACCAGCGGGTCGGGGCCAGTATTATCTGGCAGGCCGCCGGAGGGGCGGCCATCCTGCCGATGGCGCTTCTCGCGATCCACGCCGAGCTTCCGCCTGCGTTGGTGGTGACCAGCAGCGTCAGCGGGATGGTGTTCGTCAACATCGCCAACTTCCTGTGGACGTACGGCTGGCCGATGCGGGAAATGCGGCCGGGCCTGCGATTCGTGGACCGGGCCGCCGCGCGGCGGTTGCTCCGGTTGAGCGGGTTGTTCTTCGTGCTCACGGTTGTCACGACTTTGTCGGACAATGCTGATGGCCTGATCGTCGCCCATGTCGTGGGTCTGTCGAGCCTCGCAGTGTTCGCCGTCGTCGCCAAGCTCTTCAACCAGCTTGGACTCATCGTGACGATGGTCAACCAGCCGCTCTGGCCACTGCACGGGGAAGCGTTGATGCGAGGGCGGGTGGCCTGGGTCCGGCGCACTGTCCGACGGATGACGGTCATCTCCACCTGTGCCGTGCTCGGACCGGCTGTCATCCTGGTGCTGGTCGGCGACCGGCTGTTCGCGGCCTGGCTGCCGGTGGCGGTGGAGAACAGGTGGCTGCTGGTCGGTTTCGGACTGTGGTGGGCCCTGCTCGCCGCGGTGTCGCCACGCCTGATGGTCCAGAATGCCGCTGGCCTCGTGCGCCCGCAGATCATCGGTTACGCGTTGTACTTCGTGGTGTCCGTGCCAGCCAAGATCTACGGGCTGAGAATGTCCGGCGTCGAGGCGGTCCCCTTCGTCGGCGCGGGCGCCTACCTGCTGACGGTCATGCCGGCCGCCCTGTACGGCTACCGCCGAGTGCTGGCCGTCCACGAAGAAGACACCACCAGGAAGGCGGCTCACGCGGACGGTGACCGGACCGGTCACACCGCTGGTCGCGTCGCCGCACACGATTGATTTCACGGAGGCAGGCATGACACGACGAGGCGACTGGGTGGCGGTCGTCAGCCCGGTGCCCTTTCCCTGGGGACTGCCGGGATCGCGCCGGGTCTTCGGCCTGACGGGGTCGCTGGCTGCCGCTGGCTACGACGTGGTGGTGGGAAGTGGCGGTGCCGAACCGTCGTCGCTCACCGTCCTGGACGTCGACGGGCCGGGATCGGTCACCTACGTCGGGCTCGGGGAAATGCCACCGGCAGGCAGCGGGCTCATCGACAGCTCCGTGCAGATGTTTCTCCGCTGGGGTCGGCGGACGGTTCGGTGGTTGGACGATCAGCCGACCAGGCCGACGCACGTCCTTGTGCACGGCGGCTTCGCTCAGTACATGGTTCACCTGCGCCGATGGTGCCGGCGACACCAGATCCCACTGATTGCGGACGTTGTCGACTGGTACAACGGCCGGTATGTGCGGGGGGGCTACTTCGGTCCCCTTCACCTGAGCATGAAGGCGGCCCTGCGTCACTACTACGCTCGGTGCGACGGAGTCATCGCCATCAGCACCTTCCTCGAGGACCACTACCGCAACCGGGGGCGGGCGGTGCTCCGGGTCCCTCCGACTCTGGACGTGGAAGGCATGGGGGTCGACCTGGACGGTGCGCGGCCCGACGCGTCCGGCCTGTCGTTGGTCTATGCCGGCACCCCGGGGCGGAACAACAAGGACCTTCTCGTCACCATCATCGAGGCGGTGAGTTTCGTCGATCCCCAGGGCGACCAGGTTGAACTGCGGGTGTTCGGGCCGTCGGTCGCGGACGTGCGGGGCTTGCTCGGTGGCGCGGAGCTGCCACCCGGGGTGCGGGCGCTCGGAAGGATTCCTCAGGAAGAGATTCCGCGCGAACTGCAGAAGGCGGACTTCAGTATCCTCCTTCGCCGTCCGGAACGGGCCAACCAGGCTGGCTTCTCCACGAAGTTCTGCGAAAGTATGGCGAACGGGACTCCCGTCATCGCGAACATCACCAGCGACCTGGGAAGGTACCTCCACCACGGTGTCGACGGTCTGGTGTGCCGTGACCACTCGGTCGGAGCGCTCGTCGATACGCTCCGATGGGCCATGCGGCTGAGCGTGACGGAGCGGCGTTCGATGCGTAAGGCCGCGCGTGCCCAGGCGCTGGAGTCCTTTGACTACCGTGCGTACGCCGAATCGTTGGGTGCCTTCCTGGCCGAGCTGCGCCGCTGACCGGATGAGAGGGCAGGGGTGATGCCGGGGCGCTACCTGCGGCGCCCCGGCTGTTCGTGGTGTGGGCAGGAGAGCCGGCGTTTGCGGACCGGTGGCTCACCCGGTGAGCGCCGACCGTGACCGGCGGCCCAGAGCCGTTGCCGCGTACAGGATCAGCAGCGTCGTGACGCCGGCCACTGATTCCGACGCGAGCCCCAACTGGTTGTTGGCGGGGATGTACGCGATGAGGATGCAGAGCTGTCCGAAGATCAGCATTGCCAGGAGCCGGCGATGGTAGATCGCTCGCAGCCAGCAGTGCGCAAAGAACCACCCGAGCAGCCCCATGAAGAGCACGGTGCCGGGGAAGGTGAGATCCGAGGCGAGCCACGGATAGATCGTCGCCCAGTACATCAGGGCCGGCCACCCGCTCAGTTCCTCGGTGCGGTGGGGATAGGCCAGGTGCTTCTCCGGGGCGACCTGCAGTGTCCGCTCCAACAGGTTGGTGAGGGCGGGCGAGCTGCCCAGCCCGTCCGACCACTCGAACGGCGTCTCCAGGTTGTACGCGAGGCCGAGGTAGCCCTGGGTCGGGTATGACACCGCGGAGGTCAGTCCGCCCGCCGCCTCACGTCCGACGAGCCGTTCCAACGTCTGGTTGGGTGCCGGTCTGTCCGGGGACTCGAACTGGGTGGCCCGGTCGGTCTGGGCGTGGAGCATGTACCCGCCGACGAGAACGAAGATCGTGGCTGCGATCGCCATTTCCCGCTTGCGATTGACCCGCCGCTGCCGCCGGGCGCGTCCGGCGGCCATGATGAGGAGCCCGGCCGCCGACATCACGGCGAGGTCGCCGATCCCCTTCATGGTTCCGATGTAGAGGTAGAAGAGCGCATAGAGAGCCATGCCGGCGATGCCGGCCACGCGGAGCCGCAGGGAAATCTTGCGCCAGTAAATCACCATCAGCGGGGCTAGCACAGTCCCGAGCGCGCCGAGCAGGGCCAGGGTGATGATGACCGGGCTCTGCTGCTCCGTGCGTAGTTGATAGACCTCCATTTTGTTGAGATAGCCGGTTGCGGGATCCCGGATGCTCGTCACCAGACTCTCGGGACCGCTGGCACCGAACTCGGCGAGCCGGGCGAGCCCCACGGCGGCGTAGTAGCAGGCACCCCAGAAGATCAATCGAGACACCCGCCGCAACTGCTCCGACGGCTCGGTGTGCGCTACCTGTCGGGGCCTCGCCGCGTGGATCCGAAACAGGTAACCGACGGCGAACATGGCGGTCGCCCCCAGCACGAAGAGGCAGAGCTTTCCGGGGTCGGGTACCCGGGCAGCCAGCCGGGTGAACCAGAAGGCGCCGAAGGTGCCGAGCATCCAGGTCAACGCGATCAGCAGTGGCAGGCACAGCATCCGGGAAGACGGGGTGACCCGGGCGGCGGACGGGAGGGCGTCGTGGTGCCGTAGGTGTCGACCCGTGCCGGGTCCGACCTGTCGCGTGTCGTCCCCGCGGTGGCGAACAGTACTGCCGGCCAACGTATCCAACTGCGGCACTCTGGCCACCTTCCGAAGCCTTTAAACGAATGCTCTTCATGGTTATCTGTCGGGCTTAAAAGGTTTGTATCAGATGATCCGTCACCCTCGGCGGTGTTCGGTCATTTACAGGGATGTAGGGCGATTGCGGGAACAGAAAAATGCTCAGTAGCTACAGTGGTTTTGCCCGTTTTCAGTAGATTGTGGGGTGTCCGGGTTGCCCATCAGGTCCGTACGGGCGGGATGGATGGCCCGACCCCGATCCTGTGAGGAAGTACAGCCAGCATGACCTTTCTGATCAGCGGACGACGCGTGCTCATCACGGGTGGCACCGGTTCCTTCGGCCAGACCATGGTGCGACGGCTACTCGACCGTGGCGTCGAGGAGATCCGTGTCCTCAGCCGAGACGAGTCCAAACAGGACTCCATGCGCCGGTTGCTCGGTGACGAGCGGGTCCGATACCACGTGGGAGACGTCCGCGACTACGAGTCGGTGCTGCAGGCCAGCCGGAACGTCGACTTCGTGTTCCACGCGGCGGCACTCAAGCAGGTGCCCTCCTGCGAGTTCTTCCCCATCGAGGCGGTACGAACGAACGTCCTGGGCAGCGCCAACGTGATCAAGGCGGCGGACCGCGGCGGCGTCGAGTCGGTCGTGTTGCTCAGTACGGACAAGGCCGTCTACCCGGTGAATGCCATGGGCATGACCAAGGCCCTCATGGAGAAGGTCGCCCAGGCGTACGCCCGCAACAACCCCGACAGCGCGATGACGGTGTCCTGCGTCCGCTACGGCAACGTGATGTATTCGCGGGGATCGGTCATCCCACTCTTCGTCGAGCAGATCAAGGCAGGCCGCGCGCCGACCGTCACCGATCCGAACATGACGCGTTTCCTGATGTCGCTCGCCGACTCGGCGGAACTGGTGGAGCACGCCTTCGCGCACGCCCGGCCCGGTGACATCTTCATCCGGAAAGCGGCCGCCTGTACCGTCGGCGACCTCGCGGATGCGACCTGCCGGCTCTTCGACGTCCCCACCAAGCTCGACGTGATCGGGGTGCGACACGGTGAGAAGCAGGACGAGACGCTCGCCAGCCGGGAGGAGTTGACGAGGGCCGACGACTTCGGGGACTTCCTGCGGGTGCCGTTTGACGCTCGTGACCTCAACTACTCCCTCTACGTTTCCGAGGGCGAACTCGTCGAAGGGCCGACCGAGGACTTCAACTCCGCCAACGCGCCTCGGCTCGACGTACCCCAGATCATGGACCTGCTGCGCACTCTGCCGGAGATCCGGGCGGAGCTGGCGCTACGGGATCCGGTGCTGGCGTGCTGAGGCTCGCCCTCACCGGTGCCGACGGATTCCTCGGCTGGCATGTCCGGGTCCTGGCCCGCGCGCTCGGCTGGCCCGAACCGGTGGTGGTCACCCGACGAGACCTCGACGACCCGGCGGCGGTCGCGGCGAAGATCGACGGGATCGACCGTGTCGTGCACCTCGCCGGCGTCAACCGTGGCGACCCGACGGAGGTCGCCGCGGGCAACGTGCAGTTGGCCACCACGCTGGCCAAGGCCCTGACGCGCTGCGCCGTCCCGCCCACATCGGTGGTGTTCGCCAACTCGGTGCAGGCCGGCAACGGAACTCCGTACGGCGATTCCAAGGCGGTGGCCGCGGCGACGCTGTCCAACGTGCGGCCGGATCTGGACGACGTGCGCCTGGCCAACCTGTACGGGGAACACGGTCGGCCCTTCTACAACGCCTGCACGGCGACCTTCTGCCATCTGCTCGCCGAGGGCCGGGTACCGGAGGTGCACGAGGACCGCGAGATGACGCTGGTGCACGTCTCGGACGCCGCGGCCCGCCTGATCGACGCGCCCGCCGATGGGCCCTGGGACGGTGCCATGCCGGGTCTACGTATCGGCGTGCGGGAGTTGGCCGAGCGCCTGACCGGCTATGCGGACCTGTACCGGCGGGGTGAGATTCCACCCCTGACCGACCGGCACTCGGTGCGGCTGTTCAACACCTACCGCGCCTACCGCTTCCCGCGTGACTACCCCCTGCCGCTGCCGCGCCGCACGGATGGCCGGGGCGACCTGGTCGAGGCGGTCAAAGCGCACAGCGGTGGCGGGCAGACCTTCTACTCGACAACCCGGCCCGGGGTCACCCGAGGCGAGCACTTCCACCTGGCCAAGGTGGAGCGTTTCGCGGTTCTGCGCGGCAGCGCTGAGATCAGCCTGCGTCGGGTGGGCCACCACGACGTCGTACGGTTCGCCGTCAGTGGTGACGAGCCGGCAGTCGTGGACATGCCAACCATGTGGGCGCACAACATCACCAACACGGGGTCCGATGACCTGTTGACGCTCTTCTGGACCAACGAGCTGTTCGATCCGGCGCGTCCGGACACCTACCCGGAAGCCGTCGAGAGCCGGACAGAGTTGGTGGTCACGACGTGAGGATCGGTGTCGTCTCGCAGTTCTACCCGCCCGAGCCCGCCGTCATCCCAGGCGGGTTGGCCGGCGAACTCGCCGAGCGGGGGCACGAGGTCCGGGTACTGACCGCCTACCCGAACTATCCCGGTGGCCGGGTCTACCAGGGATACCGGCAGCGATGGGGAACCCGCGAGGAAGCGGGTCAGCTGGCTGTCCGGCGCGTTCCGATCTATCCCAGCCACGACGGCTCGGCGGTGCGCCGCGCGGCCAACTTCCTCTCGTTCGCGGCGTCGAGTTCGGCGGCCGGGCTGAGGTACCTGGCCGGCGTGGAGGCGATCTACGTCTACCATCCGCCGGCCACCGCCGCCTCGGCCGCGATCCTGTCGAGGTTGGTCCGAGGAACGCCGTTCCTGCTGCACGTGCAGGACATCTGGCCAGAGTCCGTCACCGCCTCATCGATGGTTCCCGATGGCTTCGCCGGGCGGTTGATCGATCGGACGCTCGCGGGTGCCATGCGGAGGCTCTACCGGGCCGCGGGCGCCATCGTCGTCCTCTCGCCGGCCATGGGGCAGCTCGTGGTCGAGCGTGGCGCCGATCCCGAGCGGGTCCGGGTCGTACTGAACTGGGCGAACGAGAAGCTGTTCCGGCCGGTGCCGCCGACGGCAGCCGGCCGAACGGCGATCGGGCACCGCGGGCGCTGTACGGTCATGTTCGCGGGCAACATCGGCCCGTTCCAGCGCATCGACGTGGCGGTGCGGGCCGCGGTCGCACTGCCGGATCTGGTCGATCTGGTCCTGGTCGGGTCGGGTACCGAGGAAGCACGGGTGCGCCGGCTCGCGGATGAACTCGGTGCGACGAATGTACGGTTCCTCGGGCGGCGTCGCCCCGAGGAGATGGCTGAGCTGTACGCGGCCGCGGATTTCCAGCTCGTCATGCTGCGGGATCTGGCGGCGCTGCGCGGTACGGTGCCGTCCAAGCTTCAGGCGGCGTTGGCCTGCGGCCGTCCCGTCCTGGTTGCCGCCCGGGGTGATGTCGCGGCGTTGGTCGACTCGGCCCAAGTGGGGCTGACCTGCCCTCCCGAGGACGTGCCGGCCCTGGTGCGTACCCTTGCCACCGCGGCGAGGATGCCCGAACCGGAGCGGATCGCCATGGGGCAGCGGGCTCGCCGCGTCTACCAGGAGCGAATGTCGAGGGCGGCCGGAGTCGACCAGGTCGAGGACGTCCTGACGAAGCTGGGCTCCGGGCACTGTCGCACCTGACCCGGCGAAACGCGGCGGAGCCCGCCGCTTCGCCGGGGCGACCGTCACTCGACCAACTGGTTCATCAGCCCACCGGTGTGCCAGAAGACGACGGTGGCGTGCGGCGGAAAGGCTCCGGAGTCGGCCAGCTCGGTCAGGCCGCGGAACGCCTTACCCGTGTACGTGGGATCGAGGGGCAGGCCGAGCCGCCAGGCCAGCCGGACCGTGTCCCGGGTGGCGTCGGAGGCGACGCCGTACCCGCCGTCGATGAATTCGTCGAGGAACTCGACCGGAATCTCGGCCCCGCCGTCGACCCACGAAAGCGCTTCCCGTACGGCGGCTCCGCCTCGGCAGGCGGGGCGGGCGACAGATATCCCGACAACCCGGGTGCGGCAACCCGCGCGGTGCAGCCCCGCGACGAGGCCCGCCTGGGTCGCCCCGGTGCCGGAGGCCAACACCAGGACGTCGGGCGCCGAGCCGAGCTGATCGAGGAGTTCTGCGGCGGCGTCGGCGTACGCCGCCACGCCGGCCCGGGTGTGACAGCCGCCGGGGATGACGTGGACCGTGTTGCCCGCGGTGGCCCGCACCGTGCGGCGCTCATCGATGCGGGCACCCACGTCGGTCGGGTCGACGAGGTGCACCGCAGCACCCAGGGCACGCGCGAGTCGTACCGGCAACGTCTCCGACACCTCGATGCCGGCGCGAGTGTGCAGAACCAGTTCGACATCGAGGCCCAGTCGGGCACCCAGCAGGGCGGCGGTGCGGCAGTGATTGGAGTCCACTCCGCCGGTGGTGATCAGCACGTCGCCGGCGCGCACCCTGCGGGCCGACAGTTCCCGAACGAGCTTTCGTACCTTGTTCCCGGCCAGCGGGAACGGCAGGAGGTCGTCCCGCTTGACGAGGAGACGGACCCCGAGCCGACGGCCGATCCGGTCCCAGGGCTCCAACGGGCTGGGCGGGAGACTGGAAACAGCCGTTTTCGGCGTCGCCTGCTCCGGCAGCGCCGTCATCCGACCGTGACCTCCGCGTGTGGCGCCGGACGCCCTGCCAGGTGGACGGCCGGGAAGCGGTCGCGCGTCAGCGCCATCGCACGTCGGCCATCGGCACCTCCCACGTCCCGGAAGCCGAGCGACTCGTAGATCCGGCAGGCGGCGACGTTGTCCCGGTGCACCGTCAGCATCACCTCGTCCAACAGGAGCTGTTCGAACGCCCAGTGGCACACCAGGCGGGTCGCGGTCCGGCCAATGCCGCGCCCATACTGCTCTGGGTCGATGAAGACGTAGAACTCGGCTGCGCCGGGTGCGCGCGGGATGAGACCCGCCATGCCGACCACCTGGCCGGTGGCCTTCTCGAACACCACGAGGTCATGGCGGTCCGAGTCCTGGCGTACCCGGGTGAACCACTCGTGGGTCGACTCCGGTGTCACTGGTTCCATCCGGGTGTGACACCGGGTTGCGGGATGGTTCACCCAGCGCACCCGTTGATCGAGGTCGCTGGTCCGCAGCCGTCTCAGCCCCAGCCCGTCGACGACCGGATAGGTGCGCTCGACGTGCAGGGGCTCGCCCAGGTCGCCCGGGATGACGACCACGTCTCGGCGGCGGACAACCCCGGCGAGGGTACGCCAGAGGATGCTGAGATCGGTGCGAAGTGAGGTGTGGGTGACGTACTCGACGTCGGCCCGCAGGCGGTCGTCCCATCCCATGTGGTTCCGTCCCCGCACCTGGGCGAGCCCGGTGATGCCCGGTCGGACGGTGTGCCGCAGCCGTTCGTCGTCGCGATAGTGCGGCAGGTAGTGGGTGAACAGCGGCCGTGGTCCGACCAGGGACATGTCTCCCCGGAGCACGTTCAGTAGCTGTGGCAGCTCGTCCAGGCTGGTCGTGCGGAGGAACTGCCCGAGCGGGGTGAGGCGCTGCCTGTCGTCGCGACCGCTGACCGGCCCCCGGGCCGGTGGTCGCATGGTGCGGAACTTGAACAGGGTGAAGGTGGTCTCCCGGAACCCCAGACGGGGTTGGCGGAACAGGACGGGTCCACCGTCGAGCAGCCGGATCGCGGCGGCGACGGCGAGCAGCACCGGCGCGGTCAGGAGCAGCAGAATGCCGGCGAAGCCCACGTCCATGATCCGCTTGGCGGCGTTGTGGCGCCGGATCCGAGTCTCGACGGTGGCGGTGAGTTGTTCGCGTTCGAGCTGGTCCAGAGGGTTGACCGGAGCGCCGAGGCTATTCACGATCGAACCCCGCAATCGTGGTCAGTGACTCGTACTTGGCGGCTGTCACGCCGGGCGTCGCCGTCAACCACTTCGGGTCGTGTTCCAGGCCTGAGTGCCACGCCGCATAGCAGGCGGGTACGTCGGCCCCGGCGAGGTGGCTGAAGGGGTAGCCCCCGCCGAAGCGGGGGTTGACGTCGATGACCCAGGACCTGCCGGTCTCGTCGACGATGACGTCGAGGTCGATGAGGCCCGGCGCCGCTACCGCGTCCGCGATCCGGCCGCCGACTTCGGCGAACGGGCGGGGGTCCACGGTGACCGCCCGGTCGGTCTCGCCAGCTCGCATGCTGAGCTTGCGTCGGGCCAGGCACGCCAGGTGCCGACCCCGGAAATCGGCGACGGCGTCGATGCCGTACTCGACGCCGAGGATTCGGCTCTGGACGACAACCAGGTCGTACCGCGGCTGATCCGGGTCGGATGACGCCAGACCAGACCGGTCCGGGGCCGTGAGCGCGCACACGCGCAGCTGCGCTTCCAGATCGTCGGTGGTGCAGGAGACCAGTCCGGAGGAGCCGCTGCCAAACCGGTGCTTCACCACGAGCCGGTCACCGAGGTCGTCCCGGGCGGCGGGATCGGCGAGCAGGTCCGAGCCGAGGCGGGTGGTCGGCGTGGCGACGCCGGCAGCCCTGACCAGCTCGGCGCAGGCGTACTTGTCCTCGATGGTCCGCTGGATATTGAGCCGGGGAACCAGCACCCGGGTGCCGGCGGCAGCGAGGACGGCTGCCGGCTCGCCGGCCAGAGCCGACAGCTCGTAGTCGTTGAGCGGGACCAGGAGCGAGATCTCGTGCCGCGCACACTCCTGACCCAGGGTGGTGAGGTAGTCGGCTGACCGGTACGGCGGCAGTGGGATGAAGCCGTCGGCCGCAACCTGAGCGGGGGCCCGGGGGTCGCGGTCCGCCACGAAGACGCGGCCCGTCCGGCCGGTGCCCGCCAGTGCCTGGACGAACCACTGGACGAGGTAGTTACGGCGCCCGGCTGACGTCAGCAGGATGTTCAATCGGTGTTCCCTCCGCTGGGCCGCTGATTTGCTGAAATCAGGGATATATCCGGAACAGTGAGCTATGCGGGTGCTCATGACTGGCCTGCGTGCCCGGCACCCGGCGCGACAGGTCGCGTCGCCGGTCGGCCTCGATCAGCCGGAGGCCGCCAGAAAGGCCCTGATCGTCTTCAACACCGTCGCGCGCTGACGGTCGGACAGCATCGAACCGCTGGGTAGCGCCAGCCCGGTCTCGAACAGCCGTTGGGCGGCACCGGTCAGCAGGCCGCCCGAGTTCTCGTACGCCGCCTGTAGGTGCAGCGGCTTCCAGATCGGGCGGCTCTCGATGCCGTGCCCAGCGAGGTGCGCAGCCAACTCGGCGGCGTGCCAACCGGCCCGGTCCGGCTCGACCACGATGCAGGTCAACCAGCAGTTGGCCTCGTCGTCGCAGTTCCCGAGAAGCCGGACGCCGGGCACGGTGGCGAAGAGGTTGGCGTACAGTTCCCGCACCTGGCGGCGCCGCCTGATCATCTCGTCGAGCCGCTGCAACTGGGCCCGTCCGACCGCGGCGAGCAGGTTGCTGAGCCGGTAGTTGTACCCCACCTCGGGGTGCTCGTAGTGCGAAACCGGCAGCCGGGCCTGCGTGGACAGGAACCGCGCGCGCTCCACGAGCACACGGTCGTCTGAGAGCAGCATGCCGCCACCGGAGGTGGTGATGACCTTGTTGCCGTTGAACGACAGGGCCGCGGCCGCGCCGAAGGAGCCGGCTGGACGACCCCGATGGGCGGATCCCAGCGCCTCCGCGGCGTCCTCGACGACCGGCACGCCGGCCGCGGCGCAGATGGGTAGGAGGGCGGAGTAGTCCGCACACGTCCCGAAGATGTCCACCGGCAGCACCGCGCCGACTCGCTGGCCCGACGCCTGGAGTTTCTCGAGCAGTTCGGGCAGCAGCGACACGTCGATGTTGCCGGTTGCCGGGTCGCTGTCGATGAAGGCCGGCCTTGCCCCGGTGTACGTGACAGCGTTCGCGGTCGCGACGAAGGTCAGCGTGGGCACGACGACGACCTGTCCCGGTCCGACCCCGAGACCGAGCAGCGCGAGATGCAGCGCGGCGGTGCCGGAGGACAGCGCCACGGCGGCGTTCACGCCCACCCGCTCTGCGATCTCCCGCTCAAATGCGGTCAGCTCCGGCCCGGCCGGGGCGGCCCATCCGGACCGCAGTGCGCTGACCAGGAACGACTCCTCGAGCGGTCCCACGTCCGGAGCGGACAGGTAGATCTCGTGGGTGGTCCGGCCGGCATCGCGGGGGGTCGGCAGGCTGAGGTTTCCGGAGCGGTGGTTCAACCGGACCTCCAGTGGCAAGCGGTCATCTAGGAACTTAAGCTTTCTAACAGGATCAAACCAGCCAAGTTATCGAAACGCCCAAACAGCATGAAGTGCATCAAAAGGCGTGGGGGTTTCGTTGTCGGCTCTGCCGGTGGCTGCCAGCACAGCTCACGACGGGATCAACCGTCAGTCGTGTCGGTAGGACACGGGTACCGCTCCTGCGACGCGGTAGAGTCCGGCCCGTCAACCCGGCCAGCAGGTCCAGCGGCACGCGCTGGTGGAATCGCGGTGCGCGAGAGTGCTCGCCGGCCTGCTCAGGCCGGCGGTTCAGCCTGTCTGGGTGGCATCGTCCAGCCGTCGACTGAGCATCGCCTGCAGCGGCATGGACTCGCCGTCCCGCCCGCCCGCGCCAACGACCAGCGGCGGCGGGCTGGGTCGCGGGTCCGCCCCGAACAGCCGCGCCCGCAGGCCACCCGGCACGGTCATCAGGTGGAAGCGGCCGTCAACGTCGACCGCCCGGCTGCGCGCCCGGTCGACGTACCAGCCGCGCAGCCGCGTCCGGTAGCGCCCCCGGCCGTCGTACGACCGCGCCGTCAGGCGCTCGGTCGGCAGACCGCGCCGGTGGGCCTCCGCCACGAACCAGGCGACCAGCTCCGCCGCCTCTGCGGCCTCGGCCGCCCGTCGGCTCTCGTCGGCCGCGGCGTGCGCGGCCACCGCCCGCCGCCGCTGCTCCCGCCAGTCCCGGCCGTCGTGCTCACCCACGACCCAGACGGTACGCCCCGAGGCGAGGATCCGGCGATCGTCCGGCCGCGGACGGACATGCTCCCGATCCGTCCGCGGCATCAGCTTCCGCTCGCCCGAGGGCTCCTGCTAGGCCAGGCCGGCGCGCCGCAGCGCGTCCGCCATCGCGCTGTCGGCCGGCGGGGTCGCGCTGCCCCGGGCCTGCCGCGGCTGCCCGCCGTGGGTGCCTTGGCCGTCGCGGCCACCACGCCCGTTGGAGCCGCCCCGGGCCCCGCGCCCGGCGTCCCCGCGCCGTTCGCCGCCACGCTCGCGCCGGCTGCCGTCCGTACCGCCCCGGCCGGCGGCGGCGTCGTCGTCCAGCCGCAGGGTCAGCGAGATCCGCTTGCGCGGCACGTCCACGTCGAGCACCCGGACCTTCACCACGTCGCCGGACTTGACCACGTCCCGCGGATCCTTGACGAAGGTGTGCGACATCGCCGACACGTGGACCAGGCCGTCCTGGTGCACGCCGACGTCGACGAACGCGCCGAACGCGGCCACGTTGGTGACCACGCCCTCCAGCACCATGCCGGGGGTGAGGTCGCTGATCTTCTCGACCCCCTCCACGAAGGTCGCCGTCCGGAACTCCGGGCGGGGGTCCCGGCCCGGCTTCTCCAACTCGGCGAGGATGTCGGTGACGGTGGGCAAACCGAACGTGTCGTCGACGAAGTCGGTGGCCCGCAGCCCGCGCAGGATTGCCGACCTCCCGATCAGGGAGCGCAGGTCCTGCCCGGTGTGGGCGAGGATGCGCCGGACCACCGGGTACGCCTCCGGGTGCACGCTGGAGGAGTCGAGGGGGTCGTCGCCGCCGGGGATGCGTAGGAAGCCCGCGCACTGCTCGAACGCCTTCGGCCCCAGCCGGGGCACCTTCTTCAGCTCCGCGCGGGTGCGGAACGGCCCGTTCGCGTCGCGGTGCAGGACGATGTTCTCCGCCAGCCCGGCCCCGATGCCGGAGACCCGGGTGAGCAGCGGCGCCGACGCGGTGTTGACGTCCACCCCGACGGCGTTGACGCAGTCCTCCACGACGGCGTCGAGGGACCGGGACAGCTTCACCTCGGACAGGTCGTGCTGGTACTGCCCGACGCCGATGGAACGCGGGTCGATCTTGACCAGCTCGGCGAGGGGATCCTGCAGGCGGCGGGCGATGGACACCGCGCCGCGCAGCGACACGTCCAGCCCGGGCAGCTCCTGCGAGGCGTACGCGGAGGCGGAGTAGACCGACGCGCCGGCCTCGGAGACCACCACCTTGGTCAGCTTCAGCTCCGGGTGCCGCTTGATCAGGTCACCGGCCAGCTTGTCGGTCTCCCGGCTGGCGGTGCCGTTGCCGATCGCCACCAGCTCGACGCCGTGCGCGGCGGCCAGCCTCGCCAGGGTCGCGACCGAGGCGTCCCACTGCCGGCGCGGCTCGTGCGGGTAGATCGTGTCGGTGGCGACCACCTTGCCGGTGCCGTCGACCACGGCCACCTTGACCCCGGTGCGCAGGCCCGGGTCCAGGCCCATGGTGGGTCGGGCCCCGGCCGGCGCGGCGAGCAGCAGGTCCCGCAGGTTGGTGGCGAAGACCCGCACGGCCTCCTCCTCGGCGGCCTGCCACAACCGCATCCGCAGGTCCGCGCCGAGGTGGATGAGGATCCGGGTACGCCAGGCCCAGCGCACCGTGTCGGTCAGCCACCGGTCGGCCGGCCGGCCGGCGTCGCGGACCCCGAACCGGCCGGCGATCGCCGCCTCGTACCGGGTCGGGCCGGTGACCGGGGCGTCGGCGTCGCCGTCGGCCTCAGGGTCCATGGTCAGGTCGAGCACGCCCTCCTTCTCGCCCCGGAACATCGCCAGGATCCGGTGCGAGGGCAGCTTCGGGTACGGCTCGGCGAAGTCGAAGTAGTCGGCGAACTTGGCGCCCGCCGTCTCCTGGCCCTCGCGTACCCGCGAGACCAGGCGGCCCCGCGACCACATCTGCTCGCGCAGCGTGCCGATCAGGTCGGCGTCCTCGGCGAACCGCTCGATCAGGATCGCCCGCGCCCCCTCCAGCGCGGCGGCGGCATCGGCGACGCCCTTGTCGGCGTCGACGTAGCCGGCGGCGGTCGTCTTCGGATCCTGCGTCGGGTCGGCGAGCAGCGTGTCCGCGAGGGGCTCCAGTCCCGCCTCGCGGGCGATCTGCGCCCGGGTCCGCCGCTTCGGCTTGAACGGCAGGTAGATGTCCTCCAGCCGGGACTTCGAGTCGGCCGCCATGATCTGCGCTTCGAGGGCCTCGTCGAGCTTGCCCTGGCCGCGGATGGACTCCAGCACGGCGGCCCGCCGCTCGTCCAGTTCGCGCAGGTAGCGCAGCCGCTCCTCGAGGGTGCGCAGCTGCGCGTCGTCGAGCAGGCCGGTGGCCTCCTTGCGGTAGCGGGCGATGAACGGCACGGTGGCGCCGCCGTCGAGCAGCTCCACGGCCGCCCGAACCTGACGTTCGGCGACGCCGAGCTCGTCGGCGATCCGCTGATGGACAGACTGGGTCACGATCTTGATCCGCCTTCGCTGTGGGTTCCGTGCTGCATTCTGCCGTCCATCCCCGACGTCGCCCACCACCCCCGCCCGGCCGGACGCGTCGCTGGGCGACCGGGTGCTGCGCTAGCGTGGCGATCATGGAACAACCTGCGGATCCGCGGGCGGGGCGGCTCTTCGGCGGCAGCGCCCGTGCCCTCGGCGACCTGGCCGCCAGCCCGTTCCGGGCCGACCGGGACCGGATCGTGGCCTCGCCGTTCTTCGCCCGCCTGAACGGCGTCACCCAGGTGGTCAGCCCGGGCGGCTCGGGGCTGCTGGTGCACAACCGGCTCACCCACAGCCTCAAGGTCGCCCAGGTGGCCCGGGCGATCGCCGAGCGGCTCACCGCCGACGACCGGCACCGTGAGCTGCTGGAGAAACTCGGCGGCTGCGACCCGGACGTGGTGGAGGCCGCCGCGCTCGCCCACGACCTGGGCCACCCGCCCTTCGGGCACCTGGGGGAACGGGTGTTGGACCGGCTGGCCCGGCACCGGCTCGGGCTGCCCGACGGGTTCGAGGGCAACGCCCAGTCGTACCGGATCGTCACCAGCACGGAGATCCGGGGCGCGGCGACCACCGGCCTCGATCTGACCGCCGCGGTCCGCGCGGCGATGCTCAAGTACCCGTGGACCCGGCTGGACCACCCC